>NZ_OY764544.1:2114462-2416528 GCF_963668475.1 uncultured Methanospirillum sp. | reverse complement strand
AGTTGTAAGGACCACTTCAGGGGTGGTTACAACCGAACGATGTTTTATTGGATCCGCACCTGGTGCAGTGAAGATGAATGCTGCTTTCAAAACCATGAGATTCAGATTGCACCGGGCCGGAGATATAACACACGCTGATCAACAAAAAATGAGAGAACCCTCGTGAGGGGAGAGGGCTAAGCACTAGAAACAGTCGCTCTTGAATCAGGAGTGACTATCAATGTGAACTGAATCACCGATCCTGCAGCGACTGTCTCCTGTTCACCGGTGTACCTGTTCGTGAGGGTCTGCTTCGGGTAGTAGGCATAGAGAAAACTTCCCGCTGATGCCGGGATTGCGAGCGGAAAAGTTGCCAGATACGTCCCTTCGTACCTTTCAGCCAGCAGGTGCAGAGACTCATCAGAGAGCCAGGCTGAATCAGTTTTCTCCAGGGTAAGCGTTTTCGGCCCGCTCATTCTGGCCTGGAGGTTTGCAGGCTCCAGTGTCACCGTGGTTTCAGTTTGAGAAGATGCCGGAGCCAGATTTGACAGGGTAAGGGTGATGTCACTGGTCTTACCCGGAACCGCATCTGATGGAAGCTCTGCACCTTCGATACTCAAACTCATTGGTAGTGAACTGAACGGTGGGGAGTAGTAGTACGGAGGAGTTGCAGTCGCGGTGGCTGTGACAGTAGGAATTATCGTGGACGTTGGGGTTACCGTAGGGGTGACATTGGCAGTCTCATTCGGAGTGGGAGTAACCGTTGCTGTTGCTGTTGTCGTGGCTGTAGTGGTTGCTTCACCGGTTGGCAGTGTTGTTGGTATGGTCGTAACAGCTGTTGCCACATCTCCGGCTGCAATACTGCTGGTGAGTGAGGCTGCTTGTGTCAGGTCCTCTGATCCTGTTACTCCTGATGATCTCACAGACTCCCTAGGTGAAGGAGTGAGAACGTCGGGGCTGAGAGTATCTAAAGCCGGGTTCGCGGTTGTATCTGAAGATGTACCGCCTGCCGGGGCAGGGACAGTAATCTCTGGCGATGGAGAAGACGAGACCGGAATGTTCACCTGGCTCTGTACCGGAGAAGGTGTCGAAACGACAGAAACCGGGTTCGCTGTAGCCACCGGGGTTGTACTGCTTACCGGAGAGGGAGCAGTGATTTCAGGTGTGGGAGAAGGGGCTGCCGGGGCAGGAACCGGGACTGGTGTCTGGGTAGGAGTTGTAGTCAGACTCTCTGTTGATAACGGTGTTTCGGCATCAACCCATACAGTAATGGCTTCCAATAGTACTGCGAGAACCAGGATACTGCCTATCAGGGTTACCGGGTTTATCTGCATATTTTCACGATCTTTTGTATATTTTTTCTATAACAGCGAGCACCGCCGGGACGAGAAGGGGTGGGTTGTCAGATACCAGAACTCCGGTACCGTGGGATATAAGGAGCCAGGATAAAAAGGGTTGAATCTCCTCTCTGACGGTTTCCTGGCATTACCTGATAGGAGGAGAGGAGGAACGAACTGACCCAAATGGGCAACCACCAGGTTGAAGAGGCAGACCAGGGAGTTGGATCTTGTTTTTCATATATCAGGCAGAGTCGAAGCATGGATCTTCAGAAGAACGCACGTCTCCCGGAATCATGCAGATCGGTTCAGATTTCTGCATTATTTTCTCTTCTGCTCATTCTGCTGCTTGCTTCAATAGGCACATGTACTGCAGAATACACAGCATCAGACTGGAACAGCCTCGGCGAATCGTATTACAGCAGTGGTGATTACGACGCTGCAATATCAGCATTCATGAATGCAGTCGCTATCAACCCTGACTATGCAGAGGCGTGGAACAACCTCGGCACCGCCTACGAACAGGTAGGCAGATATAACGATGCAGTTCTTGCATTCAGACGGGCTGTTGCCATTAATCCCAGGTATACAGAAGCATGGAATAATCTCGGCAATGTCTATGAAAAGCAGGGGAGGTACGAGGATGCACGTGATGCATATCAGCGGGCGACCTCACTCTCGACAGATTATTCAGGAGTTCCACCGTTCAACCAGCATCCTCCCAACAACATGCAGGGACAGGTTCCAGGAAACCAGCCGTTCGGGCCACAGGGTCCGGGTAGTATGGGAATGAGCCCGGGGATTCCGGGTCAACAGGGAAGATAGGCACCCGGTATCTATCGCGGTGAACCCGTGACTGGATCGGGTCTCTTTTTTGAACTATTTACTAAAAAAAGTGTGATAACGGATAGATAATTATGACGAGCCTGGTGCTCCGCAGACCACCGGAAGGGCAGCCGCAATCTCAGGGAGCATCTCTGCAGGGATACCCATAACCATCTCACCTTCTTCAATCCCAGAGTATTTTCGCGAACCGTCACACCCGAGCGAGAAGTTGATCCTGCCGGTCAGGTACACCTGGGCGGACGCATCTGCACAGACCGACTGAATACCGGCAAAGTTGCAGGTAATTCTCCCGCCCAGCCGATACAGGTTGCTCTGCGCCAGTTTCAGCATTGCCTTGGGTTTGGTGACCAGAAGGACAAGTGTTGGATCATACGGGACTTTTTCAAGCGGGGCATACGCAATGGCATAGGTTGCACCTGACTCTACATGGGGAATATTGAGAATGGTCCGCTTGCATGCAGCCCAGCTGTCATACTTCCCAAGTTTATAATAAAACTCCCCGTTCTTCAGGGTATGGGTGATCTCACGGAGACCGAGTGCCCACGAACCACCCATGCATGTATGGTTCTCACTGACGGAGTAGAAGATCTTTCCGTCTTTTCGTGCCATGTTCACCATCTGGCAGTGGGTTACCTTCTCTTCCAGGGCAGGTACCCCTTCAGGGAGATGCTCTTTGCTGGTGATGAACTTTATGGCAACGGGGGATCCCTCAAGATGAAGGTGCTCCTTCATGAGTTGGGAAATCCCGGCATAATCTATCTTTGTCCGTATGGCATCCTGCATGATCTTCCTCGGAAACAATAGGACCATCAACCATAAAGAGCTTCAGGATGCTCTTCTCAATTGTGAATAGAGAGGAGAGGCTGGATTATTCCAGGCTCATCGATCAGATGAAAGCAGGGAGGAGACCCAGTCTCTGTTTGCCCACAGTGCACACCCTCCTCCGGATTCAGAAAGCATCTGATGATTGGCACGGATTTCTGCCAGAAGATCAGATGAGAGTGCTTCACGGAGTGGCTTTGTTGTGATATTCATATCAGATATCGGGGCAGCGGGACAGGGCTCAAGATCTCCGGAAGGGCTGATATGAACAAAACCTCTTCCTGCTGATAAGCACCCTCCATAACTCTCTTCGTCTCCGGGAAACCCGAGGAAGAGAGCAGGATAATGATCTGAAAACCCGGCAATGAGGTGATTGAGGAGGTGATGCTGCTCGTCAGAAAGGGTCATATTAGAAGTTCCCTCCTCGATTGGAACGTACTCCACATACGAGATCAGCCTACATCCGTGTGATATCATCTCGCTGACAAAACGGTCAGTGGTGACTTCAGAGAAATTCTCCCGGGTCACGGTTACTGAGCAGCCGAAGAAGAGATTATTCTGACGAAGCAACGAGAAAGACCTGATAGCAGCATCGTACACCCCTTCTGATCGCCGTGAGTCGGTCGCTTCTTCGTCTCCCTCGATGCTGAGTATCAGAACGATATTCTTCAACTTCCCGAGTTTACCAGCAAGAGGTTCGTCAATGAGGAGACCATTCGTAAAGACGGCAAAGGTCATCGAAGGAAAGGTACGGGCCAGCATCAGAATATCATCCTTTCTGACCAGGGGCTCACCTCCGGCAATGACAAGAAACGAGACCCCGAGATCAACAGACTGGGAAACCAGGCTTCTGAGTTGATCAGAGTTCATTTCAGGTGCTATAGGACGGTGAAGAGATCGCATATAACACCCCTGGCAGGCGAGATTGCACTGGTGAGTCAGGCTGAGCATCACTACTGCCGGAACCTGCACATCTTCAGCAGCCAGGATCTCACGCCTCTGTGCTGCCTTCTTCTGTGCCGCGAGCAGACGGGTTGCGGTAAAAAGCAGGATGGGATCTGCACCCACAATCCTGATAACCTGTCTCACACTGGTTGTAATGCTCTCTGCAAGGAGGCCGCTGTAGAATCCCGATGATCGTTCAGAACCATGCGCAGGAGACAGACAGGTCGTCCGGGTGGAGTGTATGATCTGCTGACTACTCATGCAGGAGTTCCTTCTGCGTACGCAGGTCAGCAGGAGTGACTGCAGGGTGATGATACCGCCCTCTTCCTTCGGTGCCGAACATCATGTTCAGGTTGATCGCCTGAACCGGGCAGTAGTTGAGACATGCACAACAGAGTTCACACCGATCTGCATAAACCGGCTTTCCATCATCAATTCTGATATTCAAAGAAGGACAGACCGCTGCACAGGTTCCACACGATGTACATGCATCAGAGACAGTGAATCTCTCACCGGACCGGTGGACATTCTTTGCAAATGGATTATAGAGGAGGAACTGGAGCAGGGATGAGAGAGGCGCAATGCCGGGACGCTTTTCGCGGTTTTTCCTGATATCATCGGCAACTCTGGTACAATCAACTTCAGCCTTTGCAAGGATTGACTGTTGTTTTTCTCCGGTTGGAGGAACACTGAGGGGTGGGAAGTTACCAGGCATCTTCACCATAAAACCGGCATTGATACCACGCCCGTTCCGGGACTGTACACCATGATCGATCATCTTCAGGGCTGAAGCACCGGTCCCCCCAAGGGTCAGAAGTCCGAAGACATACGAATCAGTGGGAATCGAAAGCCTTGTTAGGAAACTTCTGACCATGACCGGGATACCCATATCATACACAGGGCAGCAGATTCCGATCCTACCATCCGGTGCAGCAATCGCCTCTTCATTCATCAGAGATGCAATAGGAACCAGATCTGTATCTCCAAGAAGGGAAGCAACCTTTCTGACAACAGCCAGTGTATTTCCGGTTCCGGTAAAATAATAGAGGGTTGTCTTCATTATACTGCTCCAGCGCTGCGGATTCTCTCGATAAGGGGCACTATCGCCTGATCGCTGATCACAGCCTGCTTGTCTAGGATGCCTTCACCGACAGGAACCAGACCCGCATCTGATGCACGTGATTTGAGCAGGGCGATGGCCTGGTCTCCGCTCTTTGCATCGTTGCAGGTGACGAGGAGAAAAGCACGTGTACCACCTCCTCCCGAGAGGGCTTTCAAAGCCCCGTTCATAACAGGGCTCGGTTTTCCTGCCCAGACCGGGCATGCAAGTACGACCAGATCTGTATCATCAAGTGAGATCTGATCAGGAGTGATGATGTCGGCTGTACCAGTCAGTGCCCGGTAACATCCTTTTGTTACGGCAGAAAGGGTTGAGTACTGCTGATTTGGAACAACCTCGATCAGATCTGCGTCAAGTTGACGGTGAATCTTCTCAACAATTGTCCTGGTCTTTCCTGAGTGAGAATGGTAGATGACAGTGATCTTCATAATGGTCAGTCTCTCTTCTGGTATGAGTTCTTTCCGGCAGGTTCCTCTTGGTCAGAGGCTGTCTGGTATGCCCCGATGATCATTGTGATCAGTTCCATTGCATGATGCGGATCTTCGGTTTCACGACGGGAGAGTGCTGCCTCACCTGCAACAAGAACCCCCTTCTTCTCCAGACTCTTCCGGAGGAGGGGAAGGCAATGGCCCGGGTTGCTGCTGTAGGTGGTGCATACTATCGCATTCTTTCCGGCACAGCCTGAAAGGCCTGCAACCAGTGAGTTGGCAGCAGGGGCAGGTTTCCAGGCCCAGACCGGGGTTGAGATCACGAGAAGATCATACCCAGACACATCAATCTTCTCTGGTGTGATTGGGTCCGTCTCCTCGTTGCGGGAACGGATACAGCCGGTGGTGAACGCGGTAAATGACCTGTACTTCTTCAGGGTATGAACCTCAATCAGGTCGCCGCCACAGACCTCGTGTATCTTCTCCATTAGTCCCCTGGTGATCCCGGAGTATGAGTAGAACACGATCGCGATGTTGAGCGGACCTTCAGGGATCTTCTCCCTGACCATCTGCTGATTGCACCGGGAGAGTACAGTAGATCGCACCTGCTCGAACTGTTCAGCAATCTCAACCATCCGTGAACGATTAAGGGTAAAGTTGACGTGAAACCCCACACGTTCGGCCTCTACAAGTCCGTCAGACTTGAGCAGTTTCAGATGTTGGGAGACTGCCGGCTGGGAGATACCAACGCGTGCAGCGAGGTCTGATACCCCGAGTGTTCCGGTTGTGTCTGTTGCGAGATGAAAGAGAATGCGAAGTCGGTTTGCATCGCTCAGGACTTTAAACGTCTCTGCCAGATCCCGGACCTGTTGGCATTCACCGGGAGAGTCGTATTCAGGTACTCCTGTTGCCATGAAGTGTATAACTAATTACTTATAGTGTTATAACAAATTTCTGTATGGTGCTGCGGGGCCTGAGAGGAGACTGAGACCGGTACCCCACTACCGCTGATACCCTCCCCTCCTATAATATGAGCACTCAGTCTATGCTGAACGCATGGATCCGGATCAGACCCCCGGCCTGGCACCTGTCTGCTTGAGATGCGGCAGATGCTGCAGGTACGGCCCTTCTATTAATGCAACAAAAGAAGATCTTGAACGGTGGGTGACTGGAGATCGGACAGATATCCTGACATTTTTTGAGGCATACTGCACTGACGGAACGTATGTCAATTGCGCCTCGTTCAACACTGATCAATCCCTGTCCCGGGTTCTCTGGACTGACATGATCAATCCTGATACCGGTGACTATTACAAGGACTGCCCGTTTCTCCGACCACTTTCAGATCATGAGTGGTACTGCTCGATCTACAAGACACGGCCCACGATCTGCATCAGGTTCAGACCATGGGAGTGGGGTGAGAAAGGGGTATTCTTTGACTGCCCGGCCGTTGAACAGATCAGGAGAGAGAATTCAGCACACAGGTCCCTCGGACCTGTCCATCCTGAAAAAGAGGAAGGTGCAGCAGATGCTTGCAATCCCGGCGACATAGAAGATCATCCTGGTTCCGGAGAGATCCATCACCATCCCCGAAAAGAGGGGAGAGACGATAAGACCTACTGAAAGTGTGGTATTCACCAGTGCTGATGCACTCCCGTGCCCGACCTCCCTGCCTGCAACCGCTACAACCGCATACATCGCCGGAAGTGAGATAGCTCTGCCGATACCCATCAGAAGAGCAGCAGAGAGATAGGCGAAGAGTCCGGCAAATTCCGGAAGCAGAAGGAGAGAGGTGCCGATCATGGCAGTGCCACCCGCAATGAGATAGTACCTGTCAAACTGATCAGCAATCCTGCTGAAAAAATGCTGGAAGACCGGGGTGGAGAGGACTGATACCAGGATGATCAGCCCGGTCTCTGAAGCAGAGAGACCCCCTATCGTGATCGCGGCAATTGGAAGGAATACCATGAATGTGCCGTTCGCCAGGGCATACATCAACTGATACAGAATCGGCCCCCGCAGTGGCTTATAGGCTATGATAGACCTGATCGGGGATTTTTTTACAGGACAGGAGGGGATATCAGGCAGATAGAAGAATACAGTCAGGAGGGCTGTAAGGGAGAGGAGAGTCATGGTATGAAATACTGCATCCATCGTGAGGTAATCTGATATGACTCCTCCGATAAACGGGCCAAGACTCATACCGAGTGAGATCGAACTGGCAAATGAACCGATAAAACTCCCTTCTTCTCCTGTCGGGGCAATTTCGCTGATATATGCGATGGCTACCGGGAGCACCATCGCAGAGGCTATGCCATGTATGAACCGCAGAGCTGTGATCTCATAGACTGATCCGGCCATTGTGTACAGGAATGAGATGAGAGAATACAAACACAGCCCTGAAATGATAAGGCGGCGACGCCCGTGGTCGTCTGATAACCTGCCAAAAACAGGGAGGAAGAGTGCCCTTGATAACGCAAATGCTGAGAATATCGCACCGATCCAGATACCGGTTGCCCCGAGGGTTGCAGCGTAGCGGGGAAGCAGGGGGATGACGATCCCAACTCCCACCATGGTTGCAAAGACTGCAGAGTAGAGGGAGAGAAAGATCCGCCTTCTTGTTCCGGGAGATGGCAGACTCGCAGTCATGAGCAGGTATGTTCTATTCGAATCAGGCTGGGATGCAGATACAGGATGCACCCGTTCAGATCTTCTTTGAGTGCATCATTCGTCAGAGTATATATTCACTCACCATAAACAGGGAAATAAGGACAGGATCTGATCATGCGAGCCCATAACAGGATTTGGGAGGAATAACCGGAATTATTTTACTTCCACAGATCAGTATAAAGGAGAAGATGGCAAGGGCCCGGTTATCTGTTCTCCTTGTTGATGATGAGTTCAGTCTCCGTTTCATCAGTAAGAGATACCTTGAAGAGGCAGGGCCGTTTCTTGTTCGTGCTGTTGACTCCGGAGACAGTGCCCTTGAACTGCTGGAATCCCAGGATAATGTCTTCGATGCTATCGTTTCTGACTTCTACATGCCGGATATGAACGGGATATATCTTCTCAGGCAGGTGAGATCCAGGCATGGAAATATTCCTTTTATCCTTTTCACCGGGCGGGATGAAGAGCAGGTTATCAGGGATGCCAAGACAGCCGGTGCTGATCATGTAATCGTAAAAAACCATGATCTCAAGTCACAATGGATCGAGATCGGCCACTTACTTGAGAAAGCAGCACGGGAGCGGATGATGGGAAGAATCCTCCCCGAGGTTCTGATCCCCCATATTCAGCCTGAAAATTCAGATGAGGGCAAATCCAAACAGAATAGCAGATGGGTGACTGCCATTGGGGAGTTCAGTGTGAGACTTGCGGAGATTCCAACGGAATATGAGTTTTATGCAGATCTCTCTGACCTGTTCAGGCAGGTCGGGGCAGCAGGAGATATTTTTTTTTAGATACCGGCCAGACACTCGGAGCCTCTGTGCAGCCTCTCTCTCTTTCAGACACGGAATGAGGGATCAGATAGCACAGATATTGGGAAAAGATCCAGAAGACCTTAATATTCCAATCTCGGTCAAACGATATCAGAAGCTGATTGGAAGCGCAATCGAACGAGATGAGGATCTCACCACAATCAGCGAAGGGGAGATATCCCGGTTTGCAAGTTCTGCCATCAGGAAGGCTGGAGGGTTCGATCATTACCTGACAGTTGCGTATGCTGCAGGGGAAGAACTCTATGGGGCTTCTCTTCTTGCCATTAACAGCACTGATCCACCAGAACCTCTCTTCATGACAGTTGCTTCTCTGGTTGCACTGTATATGAGAGGAGAGCAGCAGAGGACAGATACCGGTCTAGACTCATCGAACCATAGAACAGGTGGGGAAATCCCGGACTCACACTACCATGATGACGGAGACGGAAGGCCGGAGTGTGAATATCAATCTGATTCCGGATTGTTCATGCAGATCGTAAGCAACATGGCTGATATGGCGGCAATCTGTGACCTAGAGAACAGGTACCGGTATGTGACCCGGTCATACGAGAGAAACCTTGGTTATTCATCTGAGGAACTTGTCGGCAGGTACATGTATGAGTTTGTCAGGCCTGAAGATCTTGAGCAGATTATGACTACAGTCTCCCTGATGCTCAAAGGAGAGATCCCATATGCCAGGTATCAACGGCTTCATAAAAACGGGCAGTACCGGTGGATGGAATCAACAGGAAGACTCCTCTATGAGAAGGATGGGAGTTGCTCAGATTATATCATCAATACCAGGGATATCACTGATCGGGTCACCATTGAAGAAGCTCTCCATAAGTCAAAGGAAAAACTGAACATCCTCTCAAGCATCACGAGGCATGATATACAGAATCAGCTGCAGGCACTCGAAGCATTCTGTGATCTCATCGAACTCTTTGCTGGTGCCAGGATCGCAGAAAAACTCGCTGGCGAGATCAGGCAGATCCAATAGAGATGAGAACACAGGTTATGTTCCGGTCATAACCCTGTTCATCACGAGAACTCCCCCTATCCATACCAGGTACGCCCCACAAATACTTGAGAGGAAAGAGAACCGATCTGCAAGAATGTAGAGGGCTGCCAGAAAAACAAGAGACGGGATGGCAAAGTAAAACGATCCAAGGACGAGCTGATGGGCAACACTGGTTCCTGATTCGGTATAGGTGAAGAAAAAAGCAATCGTGGTTGTTATCGGGGCGGCAGCAAGTATACCGCCATAACGTGGATCGATGTGCTGAACAATGAGGGTGACCCCTACAATGATAAAACCGGCAACAAGGAACTTCAGGAGGGTGTACAGGTAATCCATGTCAGAAGAGAGTGAATGCTGGCTGGTATTAAACGTAAGTCATTGAGTATCCACCCATCTGATTCCACGTTTGAGGGATCATGAAGCTAATGACTCTACTGCATGATGGTCACGGAAGAGAACATACAGGTGTTCGTCAAGCACTTCCCCATGCTTGGTTATGGCTTTTTTGTGAACAGCCTCAAAGGTGAACCCGTTCTTTTCAAGCACACGCATGGAGCCAGGGTTATTTGAGAAGGTGCCTGCCTGTATCCTGATGATATCTGAATTCATGAACGCAACCGGAATGAGAGCCCTGACTGCATCTGTTATGATCCCCTTTCCCCAGTATTGTTCAGAGAGCCAGTACCCGATCTCGGCAGTCCGGTGGTAAATATCTTCAAGCAGGTGAACTCCGATACCACCTATCGCCTGATCATCCACCGTAACAGCAAGAAGGATATGAGGGTGATCACCGGTTGCCATGGTAAGAAACCGATCTGCATCTGCGAGAGTATAGGGACTTGGGAACCCGTCACGCATGGATGCGGCTATATTGGGATTGTCTGCATGCATAGCAAGGGAGATGCGATCTTCTGCAGACCATGGCCTGAGCACTGATGTAGGGGTTTTCAGTATGATGTCGGATTCATGAGTTAGGGAATTCTGTGCCATGGAGCTTCAGTCTGATAATATCGGTCGGGTAAATATTTCCTACTATCTTTCCATCGTAATTTTGGAACTGAAACTTTTCAGAATCATCCAGAAACGGTACTTCTTTCAGGTACAAAAGAGTATACCACCAGTACGATGACCAAAATACCCCTCTCTTCATGCCAGACCTGTGTACACTATTACCAGAACTCCCCCGGGGATCTCCTCGTTTGTGAGGTTTTTCCTGAAGGGATACCGGACAGTATCCTCTCCGGAGTAGTGGATCACCGGCGAACGTTCCCTGGTGACCAGGGAGTTCTGTACGAACCGATGCATAGCCCTGAGATCATATCACGGGTCGAAGAAGAGATCAAAATAGGGTCTATGAATATGGACGTAAACCTTGGGGATGATGTTATCAAACGGAAAGGAATTGACATCATGATCAGGGTAAACCCGATCAGGGACCGGTTTGGTGACCAGTACACCTGATCAGATGATGAGGATACCGAATCTATTTATCACTATTTTTCCCCGCTATCACTTGTTTACCTGTTGAGAGGGCTACGGCTACAAGGCCAACGAGGATCAGGAACATCGCTGATATGTTACTGACAAACTTGAGTTTTGTACAGACCGATGCACATGTTATGATAACGGGGTGCTGGTCAGGATATGCCAGAAATACGGCAATAAAGCAGAAATTCTCAACGATATCAGCAAGACCGCCTATCACCGGGATGATGAGGAGACCCTGAAAGTCATCTCTGCCAGGAAACAGGTACCGGAGCAGGAGACTGAGTGTAATGGCAAAGAAGAACAGATAACAGAGGGAAAACACGATATCAAGCGGGAGGATCCTTGAAAGGTAGAGATCCCTTCCTGCCTGACCAAATGCATCAAGCAGGGAGTATACAGACTGGGGAGTATATCCGATGGAGAGATCAGGAACAGCAAGACCACCGGTGATATCTGAAAGTTCCTGAGTTCCATACGGCCTGCCTGTGGCGGCAATAAAGGAGAATAAGAAGAGGATTGTGATGATCGCATATGACCTCCAGGATGAGAACTGCCTAATAAGGCTGATAACCCGGGTCATCCACACGTTCTCCGGTGTTTTACTCATTTTTCACCATCAGGTAATCCTGTCAGGCCCACAGATGAGAGATTCAACAAGGCTGAGATAGTGTGATATCAAAAGGTCCTCATCGATAGCACGCCTTTTTAGTGACCACACAAGTTCAGGACTTTTTTCCATCACGCAACCGATCATCATCCTGACGATGATTGCAAGTTCAACTGGATCAATATCATTCCTGATCGATCCATCCTCCATCCCGCTCCTCACAATCTCTTCTGTCAGATTTATCAATGTTTCAGAGTGGGAGATGATCTCAACAACCTCATCATTGTTGGAATTCTCGTGATCAAGAGAGAACCTACCTGATTTCAAGAGGTATATCATCGAGCGGTACCCCGGATACTCACGGGCAAATCTGATGCCTGCAAGTCCCAGCACACCTAGTCGGGTGATAGCCGGGCCCTCGCACTCATCCACTGCATCAATGATCATCTGGTGAAGTAGCCGTATCCCCTGCAGGACGATTGTGAAATAAAGCGACTCCTTGTTCTTAAAATAAAAAAATATTGTCCCTTTGGAGAGTTCTGCCTCTCTGGCGATCTGTTCCATTGAGACCTGATCATACCCGTTCTCAAAGAAGAGGTGCTCGGCAGCAGATATGATCTGCATCCTCCTCTCTTCCCGCTCTCGTTCCTTCCGCTCGGCAATCGTCATGGTCAGATTTTAGTTTTTGAATCCGTACGTAATGGCACCCTTCGGACAGATATCTGTGCATGATGCACAGAGGATGCATTCAGCATCCTCCATCTGCCTGTTCTGAACCATCTCCTTAACATCAAGCCCCATGGGACAGGCTTTTGAACACTTGTTACAGCCAGTACAGAGATTCGTATCTCCGGACAGGTGAAGTGCAGGCCATCTGAAGAGGTTGCGGATCTTTCTGCCGATGATGAAATGGACGCATATCGGACAGAAATAATGGCAGAACCCTCTCTTCCCTGCCACAACTGCAAACAGGAATATTCCACCAATGATGATGAAGTAGACCAGATACGAGATCGGCTCGGTGAGCGAGACTCCGGAGTTTGTACTGTAGAAAATATTCACCGCGCGGATACCCCCGGCAGAGAGGACCGTCACGATGACCATGACAAACCAGAGTACCCAGACCACATACTTGAGGAGGTTCAGTCGTCCACCGCTGACCGGCTGATCCTGGATTCCCTCACAAAGTTCCTGGAATCCGCCCATCGGGCAGAACCAGCCGCACCAGAACCGGCCAAGGACCAGTGATGCGAAAAAGGTCACGGAGAAGAGGATCATGCTCCCGGTGGCGACCCCTTCTGAAGCACCCATCAGGAGGATGATCGGCGATACATAGAAGAGAGTAGCCGGTATGCTGGCAAATAGCAACAGAAGGAGCATCCTTCGTATCTGTTGCCTGTTCATCTCTTGCACCTTCCATCATGGAATATGTATTCAGAATTCTGACCCGTCATTCTAATCAACAGTATATTTTTGACCAGCAGTCAATACATATCATTCGGTCAACCTGAAATCTGTGAAGAATTTCTTCAGGCCAGACCAGGATCTTCACTGCCATCCCCATTCTGAAGATTTCTGATGATTCGTCTGAGGTTCTCCTCGAAATCATCGATCTCACCTGGTGAAAAACCAGCGTAGAACTCTTCGATCATCTCATGCGACACCTGCAAGAAGAGATCCCTGATGATCTCATGATCCCGTGCCAGGGAGATAAGAATGACCCGCCGATCTTTTTCAGAAGGATTCCTGGTAATAAGCCCATCTTGTTCCAGCCGGTCAAGCATACTGGTCAGCGTTGATTTCTGAAGTTTGGTCCTGCTGGCAAGGTCCCTGATCGCGATACCGTCACCTTTCCAGAGTGCAAACAGGATCCTTCCCTGTGCAGGGTTGATCGCCTCAAGCCCATGATCGCGGAGTTTGCGGGCAAACACTCGTCCGGCAAGTTGATGAACCTGGGAGATCAGGATTCCCCCTTCGGAGAGGGGTTTCATGGTTTTTCTGCAGGATTCCACGAGATCGAATCAAGGTACTCGTAGTACTTAGCGATCCGTGGAACAAGGCAGAGTATCGCATAATCGGCATCATGCACACCTCCAGGATAATACATTGTCCAGTTCTCCTGCCAGATCCTCTGTTTCAGTCCAGGATCAGAAACAACCGATATCGTTCCACCAAGCATCAGGCCACGCCACTCCGAAGGGTTGCAGTAATAGACCGATGCCTTCTCATTCTGTGCAATCTGGCTTATCTTCTCTGAAGATGTGTTGGTGGTAAAGTAGACGACAAGATCAGCCCAGTGAGAGTCAAAGACCGGGATCAGATCAGGATAGGTCTCGACATTTCGCAGGTTTAGCATGGCCCTGGTACTTGGCCATCCATCCGCATCCATGGTGGTCAGAACAGCTGTCGGAGTTACAGCCATCAGGTCGAGAGCACGCTTCTCTCCACTAGTGCGATCCATATGGTATTATGTAGAACTTTACTACATAATACTATTTTGAGCGTTTTTTTATACTTCGATTATTATCTTTCTCATCGATCCTGATTGGTTCTGCCGTGAATTTATTGCATACCGTCTTCCAGTACATACCCAATGGATCTCGGAGAGTTGTTTCTCCAGTTTATCGAACAATACCATGAGGTACTCCGCGTAGCGGATGAAGAAGAGATGAAGGCAACAGGCCTTCCAGATATCACCATTCACCAGTTCTTTTATCTCAGGGAGATACGGCGCCAGGAGCAGACAACACTTACTCAGCTTGCGCAGGCCCTCCAGGTGACAAAACCGTCGGTAAATGCGGCGGTTACCAGGTTGATCAAAGACGGGTTCGTCTCCCGCACTCAGTCAACCGAGGATCAGCGGAAGTACCACCTCTCTCTCACAAAGCAGGGTCATCAGATCTTCATTCACAAAGAGCGTGCATATAAGCGGTTCATACAACAGGTAGAACGCCAGGCGTCTCATGAGCAGAGAGAGATTCTGGCCGAGGCATTCATGATCATGATATCCAGTTTTTCCAAAAGCGATCAGATCGATAAGTGATTAGTTAGACCAAACAAACTATTTTATCAGACGAGATGCAACATCTCTGCATGGAACAGAAACAGATCGAAACAGGATTAGAAAAACTCAGAGAGATCGATGGAAGAGCAGGAGAGGCAGTATACGAGCAACTCCAGAAGATATCCCCGTTCATGGCAGACTACCTGCTCGGATCGTTCGGGGAGATCTGCTCGATCACCGACATTGACAACAAAACCAGGGAGGTTGCTGTAATCGGCGCCTGCACGGCCCTGGGGTATGCTATTCCCCAGTTGAAGGTTCATATCCACGCAGGGCTCAATGTAGGCCTGACAAAGGATGAGATACTTGCAATCATCAACACGATGAGTGCGTATGCAGGGTTCCCTGCTACATTGAATGCCCTGTATGCCGCTGAAGAGGTGTTCAAAGAGGAGGGACTCTGATCAACACCAGAAAACCAGGTATCAGGATGAAGATGGTGGAAGGTCTGTAGCCTTCCTGATCGCTTCAGTCAGCCCGGCAGGGTCATCAGTGCCGATCCTGATCCGCTTTCCTTCCTGAAACCTGATCTCAACACCATCAAACCCGGAGATATTGTATAACGTGCCATTTTTGATGTACCTGAGTCCCCAGCCATAATACCAGGGAGTTGTTACTCTGGACCATTCGTGGATCTTTTCCAGGGGAATTCTTTTTCGTATTACCGGAACTGGGCCAAAAGTGATACAGACCACTGATTCAGTGACCTGCACCGTAAGCGTTGAGAAGAAGAGCAATCCAAATCCAAGAGCAAGAATCGCCACGAGAAATAAAAACCAGATCTCCGGGACAAGCACCGATGTTACCAGCAGGACTGCCAGTGCACCAACGCTGGCCCAGATCTGGACTATTCCAATCTGGCGGTGTGAATAGGTTTCAATATCAGGTATCCCGTCACGGGGACCAGAACCCCTGATCTGTGAGATCAATCCCATACAAAATGGCCCTTCTTTCTTTTTCACAGCAATACCATGGTTTGGACACCATCCGGTAACTACCGGATCGGTCCCCGTCACTGTTCCTTGAGAATTATCAGTCATAATTACCCAATTCAGACATTTTTTCCTGTGATATCCGGTACGAATAGATAGTGGTATACAGGGTTACAATAGTCAGAATGAGAAGCATCATAATCAGAGCCAGATCTCCTGCCATCGGGCTGACAAGTACAATAACAGCACCGGCCACAACAAAAGCAGGTCCTCCCATCTCATGCGTTCTTCTCCAGATCTCATCGTCCCTGAGAGTCCAGGGAAGACGAATCCCGACGATGGGATTTCTCCCAGTATATGGCATAAAACTGCCAATTACAATAAGAAGAAGTCCCAGGAACATCGGAAAGATGATCGAGACCGGGATATCCATCCCTCCTGATATCAGAAGAGTTGTAACCTCCATTGCAAAGATCAGAGTCACAACCGAAAAAGTCACGATCTGGTAAATATCCCACGATCTCCTGATTGCAGACTGCATCTTCCCAACCCTGGGCAGGAGAGTGAAGAATAATGTCGTCAGGGTGATGATGATCGGAAGACCAAAAGCTCCGATAGACCGGCCTGCAAACCCGTCAGGCTCTCCAAACAGATTCCAGTGGACAGGGATCTGTTCAGGGAGAAATGGAAGGAATAAAAACGCCACAATATATGAGAGTCCTGCAACAAGCCATTTCAGAGATGAGAAGAGGATTGCCCTGGCTTCAGCAGGCCCTGCCTGACCTGATGAGGTGCCATCCGGACTCATGATCCCTTCCTGCATCCTGCCTGAAGCAGCTGCTTTCATCGGACACCATCCTGCCCATGAAGATAATCGTTGAATTATTAGCATCAGATCAGTTCCTGAACTTTCTTAAACAGTTCATCAGCCATTTTTGTCGGATCATCAATCTTTTCAATACTGAATCCAAGTTCTTCTGCATAATCCCAGATCAACTCAGTACAGTCTGTGAACCTCTCACATGAACCACAGTCTCCTTCATGTTCATACCAGACCTGCATCCCGTGCTTTGCAGAGACAAAGACGATTGCCTTTGCATTGAACGGGATAGACCTGCCGATGAGAATGCCACGTTCAACATTGAGTTTTTCAACAGTGATCTGGTTTGCATGTGCCATCTCGCCAAGTGCAGTCTCGATCTTTTTGTCCATGGTCAAAAGAGCCCTGGACACTGCCTGCCTGGAGACGCCGACCAGATTCGCTATCGTGATGTTGGGAGTTCCGCTTCTTCGCATTGCCCAGAACCCGAACTGTTTGTCGTTCGTCGGCAGAAGCATGAGTCAACATACGCATGTTGACATTAAATATCTTATGTCAGCGGCCAGGATATCAGGGTACCAGTGGGCTTATCATTCCTCTGACGATATGGAATATCACAAGGTCTCTATCAGAGGTGAAGATGTCCGGCCGGAACAGCGAGAGAAGTGATCAATTCAGGGAGGATCTCTTTACCGGATGGACACGTGGACTCTCACCGGTTGAGCAGCGAATAAGCATATTCTCACATATCAGGGATATCCCATACGCAATCGTCCCTGAGTGGCTTGGTACAGACGATATCATCAGGATGATGATCACTGCCAACCGGGGATGGTGCGGACCGAAACACCAGCTCCTTTCATGGATGTTCAAGCGTCTCGGAATAGAGATACGATTCACTCTGATCCCGTTCAGATGGCAGGATCAGAAGGTCGGATATCCAGAAAGTATGACCAGACTGCTTCCACTCCTCCCATCCTCCACGCATCTCTGCTGCACAGCACTCCTGAACGGGACCTGGCAACTGATCGATGCAACCTGGGATCCTCCACTCAAAAACGTTGGATTCCCGGTAAATGATCCATGGGAGGGGATCTCCGAGACCACTCCGGCAGTAATAAGGCTTGAACCAAACGCTGTATCGGGTTCATCATCAGGATCCGCTACACACAAAGAGAGGATTAAATTTGTTGAGAGCCTGAATGACTGGCTTGACGAGGTCAGAAAAGAACAGGTATAAGGGAGGATCAGAAGGGGATTAGCTTTTCAAGAAGCATTGTAAATGAGAACCTATTTTCATAAAACTCTTTTACATTGAATCCGGCAGACTCTGCTAGTTGTGTGACTGTGCTCCGGGTCTGGAAATGAGGATCCCTGATGGTCTCCTCAACAAGCAGGATTCCTCCGGGTTTCAGGGCCGTATAAAGATCCTGCAGGGCTGATTCACGGTCAGGGATCTCCCCAATAACGGTTATCAGTACTGCCCGGTCAAATGTATTTTCAGGCAGGTTTGTTTCTCCTATCCCTCCCCGAATGTAGAAGAGGTTGGAGAGATTACTCTTTGCTGCCCGTTCACATACTATTGCGAGCATTCCCTCCTGGAGATCCATTGCAGTGACAGAACCTCGTGGGCCCACTGCTTCTGCCAGCGGTATCGAGAGCCTGCCAGGACCACAACCGGCGTCAAGCACCTGCATACCGGGCTTAAGATCCAGATAGGTGATCGTTCTTCTGGTCCGTGCACTCACTCTTTTCCCAAGCGATGGATCGAGGAGCCATTGCATCCACACCGGACAGGGAAGTGTTGTTCGCCGCGAAGCCAGTCTCCAGGCAATACAGGAGAGGAGAAGAAGAACGATGATGAGGATCAGGATTTCGATCAGGGACATGTTAACTTAGTATCAGGAACTCTTCAGGTAAAAATGATTTACCAAATTTTACAGAGAAGTATCAAGGGAAAAGAGGAGCCCGGATCAGTCATTCTCCTTTGACACTGGTTCATCCCCATGGACAATCCGCCGGATAGAAGCAGGAGCAGTAATATAAAACGGGAGCAGAAGATCTGCAAGGTTTTTCTTTCCTGCCTCGAACGGAGAGCCGGACAGTCGCTTTGAGGTCAGCCCTTTCACCGGAGGTTCAGCACCAGGGTATACCTTAAATCCTTCAATCGGGGACCTGAACGAGTAAAAGCCTGCCACAGTCAGTTCTTCTGGATCTTTCCGGACAACAATATCAGGAGATGTATTTGAGGAAACATTATCATCGGCCCCCCTTCGTGCATTGAGTTCCTCCAGGATCTGATCCTTTGTTCTCCCCCTCATGGCAAAGAGAAGGAAAGGATCTTCATCAAACCGCTCTGCCAGAATATAATACACTGCAGCGATGTGCTTGCATGGATTTGCATAGTCAGGACAGGAACAGGATGTCTTGAGATCCTTATCTGTTCCAGGGAAGAGAGTCAGACCTGCCTTTAGGATAAGATCGTTGATGTCAGAGGGCATCTCACCAGCAAGGAGCTGGGCTGAATAGATGGCTTGGGACGAGATCTCTTCAAACACCCGATCCCATTGCCAGGAATCCCAGTTTTGCATACCGATGCTCACAGAATACGGCTTTGGAGACGAACCCTGGACTTTTGCCTGGACAGACCCCTCTTTAATTGTGAGGTTGATCACCTGTCCCTTTCTGGCATAGGTTCTCCCTCTGGCAAGCCGGTTATCCATCCCCATCTCATGCAGGGCATCGAGAAACTTCTGTGACCACCACTTCTGACCGATCGAGCCCTTCCGGCTCTTTGCCTTTATCCCGTCCTTTACCGGACGGGGACTGGTCTTCTCGTAATAATAAAAGCCCATCATTCACCCCCGATACATTCACCAGAAAGGCGCAGAAGATCACGGAGTTGATCTGTTGAAAGCGATGTAATCCAGTCTTCACCGGTTCCTATCACACGCTCTGCAAGCCTGCGTTTATCCTCTATCATCAGATCTATCCGTTCTTCCAGAGTTCCTGCGCTGATCAGAAGATGAACAGCCACATTTCGCTGCTGACCAATCCGGTATGCCCGATCAGTTGCCTGGTCCTCTACTGCAGGATTCCACCACCGATCAATATGAAAGACATGGTTGGCCCGTGTAAGATTCAATCCAACACCGCCTGCCTTGAGGGAGAGAATGAAGAGCCTGGGACCCTGTGGTGATGAAAAACGCCGAACCAGTTCATCTCGTTGTTTCCTCGGGGTTCCGCCATGAAGAAAGAGTACCTCCTCTTGGAAATGGCTCCGCATTAACCCGAGCAATCTCTCACCAAACGTAGAAAACTGAGTAAACAGGATCGCTGCATCACCAGATGCAATCACCTCTTCGAGCAGGGTGAAAAGCATGGAGATCTTCCAAGAACGGCCGGGAGTGAGTTTTCCATCGTCAAGATAGGCATTTTGATGATTACAGATCTGTTTAAGTCGGAGCAGGGCTGTGAGGATGATGCCACGACGGGCAATCCCTTCTGCATGTTCCACATCCTTGAGCATCCCATCTACCGTTGCCTGGTACAGGGTCGCCTGTTCAGGAGTGAGCGTACAGTACCGTTTCTGGATATTCTTTTCAGGAAGATCTGAAATGATGGGCTTATCAGTTTTAACCCGCCGGAGGACAAACGGTTTTACCAGAGCCTGCAGTTTTTCTGTAGCATCCTGATCATGATACTTCTCTATCGGCGTGGCATACCTGCGGGCAAACGCCCCCGGCTGCCCGAGGTATCCCGGGTTTATGAAGTCCATGATTGACCAGAGTTCCATCAGCCGGTTCTCAACCGGTGTCCCGGTAAGAGCGATCCTGATAGGGGCCGGAATATTTTTTACTGCACGGGTCTGTTTAGCCTCATTGTTCTTGATGTTCTGTGCCTCATCGAGGACCATGACATCCCAGGACTGTGAAGAGAAGAGGGCTTCATCACGCTGAACCATCTGGTAGGTTGTCAGTATAATGTCATGAGTCTGCACCGCCTGTACAAATGCCTCTTCCAGAAGTCTTCCTGCTCCGTGATGGATATGGACTGACAATCCAGGCGAAAAACGCGAGAGTTCACGCTGCCATTTTTCGAGAAGGGACATCGGGGCAACGAGTAACATGCATGGTGCTTTCTGCTGCTCTTTCAGTGCAAGGAAATAGGCTATCACCTGAACAGTCTTGCCAAGCCCCATATCATCAGCAAGGCAGGTACCAAGTCCCCTCCCGGTTACAGATGACAGCCAGGAGAGCCCTGTCACCTGGTACGGACGGAGGATTCCCCTGAAACCTGCAGGAACGATGGTTTTTGAAGGAATCGATGGTTCTGAACCAAGGAGAAGACCCAGGTAATCACGGGAGGACTTGTCTGCACAGGAGATCTCAACCGGGTCACCGGTCTCATTCTCACCGGTAAGACCCAGCTTGAGGGCGTCCATCACCGGAATGACACCATCAGGGTACTGTTTTTGAAATGCCCGCACAGCACGCTGCAGTTCATCAGAGTTGAAAGCGGCCCATCTCCCACCTATGTGAATATGAGACTTTTTCAGTTTCACCAGCGTCTCGAACTCATCAGCAGAGATGACCTGATCACCGATAGCAATCTCCCACTTGTATGAGAGCAGAGCAGAAAATGAGAAAAAACCCTTACCACTCGACTGCTTCCCCTGTCGTTTTCGGGCATTCACCAGAAGTCGGAGCCGTGGTTTTTTCGTTGTATCTTTCCACCAGCTTGGAAGCAGAACAGAGATACCCATCTGCTGAATCAGGGAAGCATATTCTGTAAGAAATGATGACGCCTCTTTCGGTGTCAGGGTGGTGCCCACCGGTGCCCTTGATTTCAGAGCAGTGTTGACAGGAGAAAAGACCTTCCCAACTGCAAAAAGGTCTGCGAGAAGATTCTCCTGCGGCCGTTCAAACCGGTGATTGAGAGATGTGAAAGATCCAGTCTTTTTCTTCCAGACTTCTGCTGCGGAGACAAGAAGGGAGGGGTCATCACGTGCCTGCAGGTGAAATTCGATGCTGAATAGAGGGATCTCATCAGATGGTTCGGTAAGTCTGATGCAGGTTGAGAACGGCTTCGTGTCATTCGTCTTTGGATTCAGCCATAATCTGGCAGATTCAAGAAAGTCTGCATTTTTAAGTGACAGAGAGGAGCGGGCATCCTCATCGCCTTTCAGGGCTCTGTACCAGGCAATTGCAGGATTCTCAAGGTTTGCAGCCCTTCCTCTGAGTGGTGACACAATAAGTACACTTGATTCAACAACCAGGGAGTTCACAACCGCATGGATGAACCTGGTAAGAAGAGTCAGGGAGTCAGTGCGAGATTCTGCAAAAGAGCCACATACAAGTGGCATGCACACTGCAAGTTGTTCTAATCGTGAATGATCTTCACCTTTAATGAGTGCGGCCCAGTTCCCGATTCCACCTTGTTCCTCATCCAATGCCGGAATAAACCGCTCACGTGAAACGAGTTCCATGGCAAACTCAAACGCATACCTGAAAAAGATCAGACTGTCAGAGATACGGATTTCAGGAGAAGAAAGTGATAGAGCAGGAAACAGCCGGAGCAGGTCGGGTATCCCGACTGACACGGCATGAACAAGAACAGGAGAGAATGATACAGACTCATCAGCGAGGGGATCAGAGGGTTAAACCGGACAATTGTTCAGGACAGGCAGGTTCAGAGTGAGAGTTTCAGCATTTGATGTGATACCAGAATCATATTCAAGCAGGAGCTTTGAAAGAAATTCAATAGGGAGACAGGAGGGATGCTGCATTACAGCATTGTGTGGCCTTCTGCCTCTCCTCTTCGGGGATGTATATTCAGGATTTTCTCCAAATATGAAGAGTTTCTGACAGGTATCTGGGTGGTAGCAGGCATGGAGATAGTTCATGATTTGCCCGGTGTTCAGTACGCTTTGACATTACGGGCCATGAGGATATCGATCTCATCGCAAAATGAGAGGTTCGACCTAATGATTTTTTCTCTGGATCGGATACAAGAAAAACACTTTATCCATGCACACTGATGAGTCACATGAGGGAAGGCCCATGACACAGAAAAGAAACGAGAAACTCTCACCAGAAATCCAAAACCGTCTTAAAGCGGTATCAGGACGAACATTCCTTACTCTTCTCATTCTTGTCTGTGTATGCACAGGTTATGCTTCAGCTCTTCCAACGGTCATGTTCCCGCTGAAATCATCACCTGCTAACGGACCATACCAGGATTCAGAGTTCCTTGAACTCGCAAATGAAACAATCTACGGCCTTTCAAACACAACGATTCCTAATGGTACGTCCCTGCGGGAACTCCAATCCGCACAACAGAAACTCGCCAGGATGAATATCAGTCCCGGTTTCTATCCGACTGCAAAACAGATCAACGCTTACCTTTACTATGCATCTAAATCAGGAGATGAGTTATCTGATGCTCTGAACCTGGCAGATAAACCATACTCACCGGTGTACAGGGATGATACCATGATTAGTGAAGCCAGAAAATACCAGGCCGCATCCCAGAAGGTATGGAACCAGATTAAGGCCATGTATCCTGGAGTTGTCCCGTACACGCTCTCTTCAACCGTTACACCAACCCCGACTGAAGAGGTACCATATTATTGGCCGAAAAGCCCGTTCTCTGACTTTAACGGAGATTTGTGGTAATGGAGTATCCCTTTTAAGATTTTTTGCCAGAACGCCTGGGTGATTCTAGTCAGAGACATAGATAAAAAAAATAGGTTTTAAAAAAACTGCGATTATACTTTGGGAGTGCGGATTTCAGCAGGCAACTCATCAAGTAATGAGGTCACATTTGTGTAATCATTGCTGTAGGCTGCATTATAGAAGTCTGTCACCCACGATGAGGAGACATCAGTCCTGCCATAATACTCCTTTGATGCTGCGTACTTGACAGAACTCAGTTGAACATGCTGCTTGTCGTCAAGTTTGAAGACATGCTCTCCAGCCTGGTAATATGGAATATTCACAAGCATTAAGGCCACTTCCTGTGCCTTGCTGATAAGTGTATGTTCTTCCTCGGTCAGGCTTCCGGATGGTTGCTTTACAATAGAGCCGGGCTGGAGAGTTGGATTATTCGGGTCTGATGGGGGAAGAACCAGCCGCTTCTCCGGTTTGCTGATGGACAAAGACTCACGTTCATCCCAGAATGACGGATCAACGGTAGACTCCATGACATTGCTCCTTGAGACATACTGGCTGTCATCATACGTCTCACCAGAGTTTGAGGTAAACGTTCCGTCAAAGGGACCATCGGCGACCACGGATACCATACCTACCAGAACAAAGAGTAGCAGGGTGCATATTAAAAGATAAAAACCAGGTAAGAATCCTTTTTGCGTCATAATATCACACGAAGCATTCGTACGAGAGATTGTAAGAACACTACACAATACCGTATGGATGAGGGAGGTTACAAAGTTTCAGGGTACCACCTCATTTACATGGGTTTCAGATATACAGTCTACGTACCTTCAGGAATAGGACTCGTCATCTGGAAAGAAATGGCGCACAAAAAGACAGGAGGCTGTTGACAGTTGATGCTCTGAACATCATCAGCTTAGATCGAAAAAATGATCATTCTCATAATCTTGCCTCCCTGGGCATAGTTTACTGTGTTCTCACAATAACGGTTGTACAGCACCAGGGATCTGATCAGATACCCCTGTCGTTACATACCATGAACCTCTGTGCACCAATTACTTCATTGAACGCAGTACTCTCAAATGGAAAACCTGCAGGCTCTGCTCTGGTTTTGTATCCCTGATCGGCAATTCATGGTGAGGGAAATATCACTGTTTGGAACAGAACGGAGGAACTGATGACCAGGATTCAATGAGAAGACTCATCGCACAAAATCGTGATTGGGCAGGGATTATTACGTTCTCTGTGCACGGATCAACCGGTTCCTTCATCGTAACCGGAGTATGGAGATTTCACAGAGAGCTCTGTCAAGGAAAAAATTGATTGATCAGGTCACCCGGGTATAGACCGGATATCGTGCAGGCTCATTCCCTTTGATGATGATCCCCATGTGAGAATGAACATTTTTTAGGCCAGACGGTCCTGATCCACCTTCATAGTCGTGCCATCGTGAGATGAACTCCTTGATCGGGATCACCCCACGGGTTCCGAGGAGTGAGGGATCTTCAAGGTACACATTGCTGGTGTCCACTCCGATGACCACCATATAATGCCCGTCTTCCCATGTATCCTCCCAGTTATCCGGGACCTTTGTCACCCATGTTCCGTCTGAATCATAATCGCCATTCCATGCCTGTGCAGTTACCATAACGGGGATTCCATTCTGAGTGTACGACTTCAGGTCATCTACTGACATATTTTCAGAGATGAAGGCGTTCAGACCACGTGAGGAGGCAACATCAAGAAGATTCCCGGGTGTAGTACCACTCTCCGGGTTTGAGTTCAGTTCTTTCATGAGGGACCCCTCCCTGTTTTCTACTCCCCAGTACGCAAGAACTGCCTGAAGGGCAGAGGCCCCACTGCTGTAATCTGTACTCTGCCTGATATCCGGAACCGAGGTAAGGATAATAGTTCCCGGATCAGGGGCATAAGGATCGCGATCAGCATACAGGACAGGGGTTATAAGACAGACACACAACCCGAGGATCAGGTATCTGAGATACATATGGCTCCTTTGATCTCAACAGGTATAACCTTGACCACCAGGTCGAAGTTGCCACAATTCCGGTTTCATGTTACCATTCAAGTTTCATCTGACCGTATAATCTCTCGTCTCCCTTAATCCCGGGGGTGACTGGGAGGCTCTCAAGAGTGGTCTGCTCCTTTATTGCAAGCCGGAGACCACAGAGCCTGATCCCACCAAACTCGATGAAGTAATCAGCGATCTCTTTGAGGGTTGAAAGGATCGGATCCGAATGGGTTGCAAGCAGAACAACAGGACCACATTTTTTCGCCCGCTCTCTGCAGACCTCTCCAAACAGGGTTGCCCTGCCTGTATGATCATCACCGAACCGGACCGGGCTGTGCCCGATAACGAGCAGGGCAGATCTATCAGACCTGACTATCGTGATGAGTCTCTCGAACGTCTCTGCTATGCGAAAATCAAGACTCTCCTGGTACTGCTCCTTCAGAAGAAGATAGGGCACACCGATGAGTCCTGTCAGGTAGGTTATCTTTACTTTGGGATACCGGACAGGCAGATCAGCAAGATCTCTCCTGAAAATTTCCCGGGATGCCAGGACAATTGTAAACGCATCAGGGGGAGAGATGTTTCAGAGGGTTATTCCGATCCCGCATTGATCATATCGTGTGACTGGTAGTATAAAAAGTTCAGGGAAACAGAGCGAAAGTGATCGGGATGTGCAAATCCGAAGGACCAGTCCCATAATGGTTGCTACCCACATTAAAACAGATCTTCCAGCAGTTGTAGAACCCTGAATCTTCTCATGAATATTCAGGTTAATCTGTTCACTCTCTGAGGATGTCAGATCCAGAAGAGACAGACATCCAGAACTGATGAGTCTATTCCATGGAAGATATATCCAAAAAGAGGTTGAAGAGGAAGGCTCTCATAACCACCTTATTCAGAAGTCCTGTTACGGTCAGGTGTTTTGACCATCATGAAGAGGATACTGGCTGCAACCAGGAGTATCGGGAAGAACGCAAGGGTGGCCATCAGCCCGATCTGATCGGCTATCGCTCCTGATATCGAGACACCGATTCCACCGGCACCCATGGCAATTCCCAGGAATAATCCGGAGATCAGCCCTATCTGCGAGGGAATCTGTTCATGTGCCATTGCTATGGTTACTGCAAACGAGGACCAGAGCAGGTACCCGAAGGCTAACATACAGAAGATCAGAATTATTCCATGGGTCATCAGGATTCCGGCAAATGCAGGGATTGATGCTATCGTTGTGATCACAACAACTTTCTTTCTTCCTATCCGGTCTGATAGGATTCCGCCGCTGATCTGACCGACAACACCGGCAACCAGCATGATACTGACCAGGGTGGTTGCTTCTATCAGAGGATAACCCTGAAGCACGAGAAAGGTCGGGAAGTAGGTCATCGCTCCGAACGTGACCCAGGCTCTGAGTGTTGAGCCTGCAAAGAGCAGTTTAACAGGGTTCCAGTCCTCACCGCCTGATCTAATCTTCTCTTTTACAACCGGGCAGACATCTGGAACAGGCCGTACATAGAGGATCGCCGCTGCCAGTATTGCAGGAACGATCAATGCTGAAACCATGGGGATCCCTCCGGAAGTCAGTACAATACCAGCAATGATCGGGCCAAGTGCCATACCCATGTTCCCTCCGACAACAAAGAACGAGGTAAGCCGGCCACGTGACTGCCCGGTTGCCAGTGCAGAGACCTTGCAAAGTGCACCGGGATGGAAACTTGCATGCCCTACCGCAGATATGATGACACACATGAGCATGACCATGTACTGATCAGGGACGAGACCGAGTAGTGAAACCCCGATTCCGGAGAGCAAAATTGAGAGCCCGACACTCACCCGCAGCCCCCGGGTATCTGTAAGGTGTCCGAAGACAGGCTGAAGCAGAGATGAGACAAGGCTGTGGGTTACCGGCAGAAGGGCCGCCTGAAAGTAACTGTACCCGTACATTGTGATCAGAACCGGTTGAAGGGCCATCAGGACCGGGGCATAGATATCATTGACCAGGTGTGCAAGGGTGAGCTGACCGATCTGTCTGAGCTGACTCATTGCTCTTCCTCCCTGCGGGGTTTCAACTCGTTCATCTCACTTCTTACTTCATCTATCCGTTCATCATAGACAGACTCCATTGCGTGGAGTACATGTTCAAGAAAACTGACCTGGTCTGAAGAGAGTGGACCAATACGCCCGGCGATCTTCTGAAACACCAGTTCGTGGATGGTCTCATGAGCATCATACGCTGTTCTTCCAGAAGAGGTCAGCACAAGGTGTACCTCTTTCTCATTCTTCAGTCCTCTGACTTTGGTGACCAGATCACGTTTAGAAAGTTTTGTTATCGTTTGGGAGGCTGCACCGGGAGTGATACCCAGATGCTCTGCGACGGTCCTGACATTGGTTTCAGGATGATCCCCGATGACCTGGAGAGTATGAATCTCTGACGGGTATAACGGAATATCAACGCCGAACCTCCGGGGAATACTTTCAGATTCATTGAGTTTGTTCATGATCCGCATCCAGATCCGGTAGAGATCACGGGCGGACTGATCAGGAGTAAACATCGTTAGTAAGTAATTGATTCAGCAACATAATAATTTAGTTGCTGATGCATTGAGATCAACTCACGTTCGTGAACTGATCAATTCAATCAAAAGGTGGGTGAACTAGGAAAAAAGAGTTCTCAAATTTCTGATACCGAAAATGTATCAGGTAACTTTCCGGATTATGTATGTAACATCACAACTTGCGAACCCAGATTTTGGACCTCGTGAAACGGCTTTATGCCCAGTAAGAGGTGGTGGTGACCAGTCGGAAACCAATCTCAAGACCTGTACCGGTTCTCTGCATCCGTTGCCTCACCATACCGGCCTTCAATCAGCGATGAGAGGTTGCCAAAGTTCGGGTTGATGACAATCCCTGACCCGTTTTCTGCAAGTCCTGATAGTTCCATCCCTGGCGAAAAGTTCCCCTCCATCACAGAGGATATCTCCCGGTAGACCACCTGATCGAGATTCTTAAGCACCGAGGCGACAACTACGTCTGGCCCGAGTACTGATTGATCCGAATCAACCCCGATGATCTTCAGCCCCGATGTGTTCCTGGCATACGCGATCACTCCGGTCCCTGATCCCCCTGCAACGGTGAAGATGACATCTGTTCCATTTGCAGAGAGATTTCTGGCGATCGCCGCTGCTTTATCTGGGCTCCAGTATCCTGAATTGTCATCGGCAACATAGGCAGTTGTTACCGACACCTCTCTTCCTGACTGGTTGACCCCTGCGGAAAACCCTTTGATGAACTCTGACATCAGAGCGTTGTCCCTTCCTGCCAGCACTGCCACCTTTCCTGTATCGGTCTCATCGGCAGCGATGAGTCCGGCAAGATAACTGGAGCCGTACATCGGAAACATGATGGTTCTTGTATTGTCTCCAACAAGTGGATCAGTGTCTAGCGCGATGACCGGCAGGGTAGGGGTTGAATCAGCGATCGTCTGGGCCATTGTACTTAACGGACTACCCACCAGCAGAACCATGGAAGGTGTTTCACCTGCTGGTCCGTTAAGTTCGGGAACCGGATCAGCAGAGGCATTCATGATAGAATACTCCTGAGTTGTGAATGAGAAGGTCTCTTCTGCCTGGGTAAGTCCGCGGTATGCACTGTCAATGAACGAGTGATCCCCCTTCCCACCGGAATAGATAACATCAACCAGGGGCTTTGAGACGGTATCTCCGGATACAAGAGAGTTGAATAGTACGATGAAAAGGCAGAGCAGTATAACGATAGATAGTAATTTCATTTTTCTCTTCCAGGCAGGTATGATAGCAGACCCATCCAGGTCTTGTCGATAGTCTTGCTCTGGAAACTTCAGAACTCCCCGCCGATAAGGATTTCTTTATGCAACTTGTAAGAGCCGAAGGCCAGAAAAAGAAGGGGTGATCAGGTTACCAGGTGATGGTTAGGTTGGGCTTTGCAGCACTCTGGTTTTCTGAAACCTTTGAGGTGGTACCATTGAGAGTGGGTTTTATGCCTGTTCCATTCAGAGCAGGGGTCATATTTTTCCCTGCATGCTGCTTGTAAAACCCATCCCCGAACATATCTACAGGAGATGTGCCATTCCCCATCAGCATGGGATCTACATCACTGAGATTCATTCTGTCTATGACATGGAGCGGGTGGTGATCATCAGAGGAGTCCATGATGACGGTTATCGGCATGAAAACAACTACATTGATCGTTGTTCCATTCGGCAGGGTGACCATATCCTCATAGGACATCTCTGTCAGGTTCTCATCAGAGATGGCTGGTTCGGCATACACACTCAACACACAGAGAGACAACAGAAGCAGACCACAGATGAGGATAGTATTCTTCATGATGGAGAGTTAGGCAGGAGTGGTAAAATCGTTTCTTGATACCCGGAGAGGAGACTGAAAAACTGAGGAGGGTTCCATATATCCCGGGTCTGATCTCTGACTCCACGCATATAGGAACAGGATCAGCCTCTGCCGCGCTTCTCGTTGGATCTGATGTTGCCATCTGAGTATGTTGAAACCTGGATGGCCGGATTACATACACTTTGAGGATTCCTGGTTCTGCCACTGATAAAGGAGGGCTGGACCAGCATATCAGCAGTTTAACGCTAAAATGAAGATATGGATGCATCAATCGCAGGAATTCAGGAGGAAACGCAGCAGCCCTGATGAACAGGTGGATACCATCAGACCGGACGTCACTGGTTTTCAGGGAGATATCTGGGTCAATCAGCAGCCCTGTGACATACCTGCAAAAACACTATATTTTCTGATTAAAAGCATAGCTTTTATATCTTATTCAGGATATTATCTTTAGAGGTAGGAAAAATATGGCAGACTTACCAATTGCAGCAGTAACCAGAATCGCAAAGAATAACGGTGCAGAACGTGTCGGCAGCGACGCAGCAGAGGCACTTGTTAAGATGGCAGAAGACTACATCGCACAGCTTGCCCGTGAGGCAAACAAGCTCGCCCAGCATGCTGGTCGCAAGACCATCAAGGAAGAAGATGTAGAGATGGCTTCCCAGTCCCTCTAAATCTTTTCACAGACGTCCATCTATTCTTCATCAAGGTACACTGCACCCTCACCAATTCGTGACGAATTCACTGCTATCCTGAACCAGCCATCTTCACCCCACTCAGTTCCGAAACTGTTCTTTCCGATGAAGTACTCGGTCCCGTTATCATTGTCCCATCCGACTAGGATCGCGGCATGATTGGTTGTCTCTTCAGGCGGTGGAGCAGTGCTTGAGAATATTCCGCCTTCATACTCATCGAACGCATCGTCATCATCAATACCTGCTGCAATTGGCCCTTTCAGGTATATGGCAGCTTTTAACTCGTCTACATGTGGTATGGCGATTTCAGCATCCCCCTCTGCAGAGGCGTTGACATATGCCCAGTGCCCTGCTTTATACCGGGTTGCATTTCCGAGATCTGCGCAGGAGTCATCGGTGTTATCAACAGGGTACACTGACTCGTTCACAGTCCCGATCCTGCCGTCCGGACCGGGAGTATCAACGAGGTAGGCCATAGCGGTCTCAAAGTCGCCACCATCGCACCCGTCATCATCCCAGTCACATGAGAGCAGGTATTGTTCAGAGAGATCAGGAGAGAGGTTCGGGTTCTTTGATCGAATCTTCAGATGGGACTCCAGAATCCCGACTGCGGCATATGCCCAACAGCTCCCGCACTCCTCTCCCTGATCCTTCACCTGGGTTGTCCAGTCCCCATTGTGATTTCGCCAGTCAAAGGACCTGGGAAGGTCAGGAAATGTGGCTGGCGGTGAGGAGGATGACTGAACTGACTGGTTGACCACCCGGTGCAGGAGTCCTGGTGCATGTTTCTGTCTGTCAGTATCTGCTTCTGACAGGAGAAGATGAGAAGTAATCACTGCTTCTGCCGGGGTCAGGGCAAGGGAACCCCCGGAGTTGTAACCGATATCAGGGCTGCCATTTTCATCAGCCCCCTGCCAGGTTTCAGACAAACCCGTATCTCCGGAGACCAGGCAGAAGGAGATGATGAGGAGTGTGATAAAGACCACTGAGACAGAGATGTGTGCCCTGACTGGAACCATACCCTAAAATTGGACTGTCAAAAATTAACACGTTCGGGGACCCGCGGTTTGCGAAGGTCTGATGATTTTATTCCATCCAGATCCAGATAGAGGAGTAAGAGAATCCACATCTTTCAGGAGGAACATGATGACCGGGACTGTCAGAACACCAGGTTCAGATCAAAAGGACGATCTGGATAATACCGTGATCATCAGTGCTGAACATCTGACCAAAGTCTTCGGAGGAAAAAGGGCCGTCCGGGCTGTGGAGGACATACCTGCACCATTATGAAGGGTGAGATATTCGGGCTGCTCGGTCCGAACGGGGCAGGCAAGAGCACCCTTATAAGAATCCTTACTACCCTTATCCAGCCTTCTTCAGGAACTGCATACATCGGCCCGTATAATGTGACAAAAGATCCTGAAGCAGTCAGGAGGATCATAGGAGTCTGTCCCCAGAACGGGACACTGGATCTGGAACTGACTGCGTACGAGAACCTCTCGTTCTATGGCCAGCTTCAGGGGATCAGCGAGGCTCCGCTCAGGGACCGCATCCATGAACTCCTGGCGATGGCCCATCTGGAAGACCGTGCTCGTTCCCCGGTTCAAACCTTCTCGGGAGGTATGAGGAGAAAACTTGAGATCGTCAGGGCATTCATTCATCACCCGCTCATTCTCTTTCTTGACGAGCCGACCATCGGGCTTGACCCGGACTCACGAAGGCAGGTATGGCAGCAGATCACCATGCTGAATGAGGAAAATACAACGGTCATTCTCACTACCCACTACATGGACGAAGCCGAAAAACTCTGTAACAGAATTGCGTTCGTGGAAGGGGGGCGGCTCATCGCCCTTGACACACCGGAGAACCTCAGGCAGTCAATGCCTGCAGGGGACCTTATCGGAATATCAACCGGAGCAGGTACAGCTGGCCCGGAGGTACTTACAGAGCTTCGTACTCTTCACGGCATCCTTTCAGCCGGGACAAAGGGTACAGAGATCCAGATATCAGCAAAGGGGGGTAGTTCCCTCCTTCCCGCAATCATCGGGATCATTGAAGAGGCCTCCCTTCCGATCACCTTGGTTACAATCCGAACGCCGTCCCTGGAAGATGTATTCATCGAACTGATCGGCAGGAACCTTGATTCATCTGAATCAGGGGCGGGGATACATCCATCAGGGAGGCCCGGGTCATGATCAGGGGTGCGTATGCCATATTTGAACGGGACATCAGGAAGTTCATCAGGTCTCCGTTCTTCTTCTTCATGACCCTCATCTTTCCCCTCGTGTACCTCGTGATATTTGGAAATGCAATGGGGGGAACCATCGTTCACATCCCCATCGGGGTCACCCAGGATGAACTATTTAAAACGAGACATCCATCTTTGCAGGAACGGTTGATGCCCTCGCTGAAACTCATGAGCGGAACAAACCTGTACTCTTTCAGGCCACCAGATACATTGATGAGCAGACCGCAAAAGTAGCCCTTGCAACCGGGCAGATTATGGCTGTTCTCGTGCTTCCTTCTGCAGTGGCACCCGCAAATCCGGTCAGATTGTACTTAGACAGCTCTGAACACATGATACCGGCTCTTGTACAGTCAGGCATCACTGGAGTGCTGATGCGGACCGGTGTTCACAACCAGATCCTGATCGAGAACCTCTATGGAAAGATCGAGTACATCCAGTTCTTCGGGGTCGGTGTGATCGTCATGGCCATCTTCATGACCACGATGATGGGTGGGGGAACGCCCTCATACGTGACCGTGAGATGGGAATCATCGAGGGGTACCTGGTTACACCGGTCAGACGATCAAGCATTGTGCTTGGTATGATCGCAAGTGGTACTGTCAAAGCCTTCATTGCGGGAGTCTTTGTTCTCCTCATTGACATCTTCGTTGCCGGCGTCCCAATCAGAAGTTCTGCCGAGATCATGATGGTCCTTGTGGTCATCTTCATCATCTGCCTCGGCATCAACAGTCTGGTCATCTCATTTGCTTCGAGGTTCTCAAACCAGTCAGCCTACAGTTCGGTGGTGGCATTTCTGAACCTGCTTCTCTTCATGACCAGCGGAGCATTCTACCTGGTGATCGGGATGCCTGACTGGCTCAGGTGGATCACGGTCATCAACCCTGAAGCATATGCGGTTCATGCCCTTCGTAGTCTTATCCTCCGGGGTCAGGGACTTGAGGTGATGGGATTTGATCTCGTGGCCCTTGGGATCTTCTCTGTAACAGCGACCATTATCGGGATCACGAGTTTCAGAAGAACCCTGGAGTAACCGGTTCCAGCGTTTTTGCGGGGTCTCATCCCCTTACTACAAGAAAATATTGGAAGTGGTTCAACTGCGTATGAACCTTCGTCTGCCGTCAGGATCCGTATGCTCCCTCAGTGATCTGACACCGGTTACATCAGGCTTTTCAGGGTTACCTCCCGTAAGCGGGGTTCCCATCAACCCAAAGATAAAAGCAGGATCCTGTTCTGAAAGGACTTTGAGCAGTGCCTTGCTCTCGTCATCCTTCCCTACAGATTTCAGTGCCCAGGCTTTTCCAAGCCCTGACCTGACATCGCCGGAGTCACGGGATATCAATTCTTCAAACAGGCCAAGGGATGTCTGAGGATCATCATCGATGAGGATAAACGCTTTCTGTCTGATGAATGCCGTGTTTGAAGGATCGCATTGAATCGCCTTATCAATCCAGGCAGATGCATCAGAAACCTTCTTTTCAAGTTTGTATAGTGATGCAAGTCCTGAAAGGGCATAACTGTGCGATGGATTAATCTCCAGAATCTTTAACAGATCAACCTTTGAGATCGGCTTTTTCTCCCCGTCATTATCGAGGGAAAGGAACGCCCGGTAGTAGATCGAAGCAAGATAATCCGGATCAGCACCGGTCACTCTCCCCTGATGCTGATACCCGTCACATTCCCTAACAAGCGGGCAGAGCATCGCATACATCTGCGACGATAGCAGAGTTGTCTCAACGATGCGGGAGAAGATCTCCCGTGCCTTGGAGTACATACCTGCCTGGTAAAGCGAATCACCATACACGATCTGCAGATCAGGATGTTCGGCTATAATTCCGAGAGACATTTCTGCCTCCCTGATCGCATCGGTGAATCTGCTCGCCAGATAATAAGTCTGTGCAAGAGTCAGGTGCCCAATCTCATAGTCAGGTCTGATTATCACCGCATGTTCAAGCAGGGAAAGCCCCTCTTCCTTCTCTCCTGAAGCTATCAGAAGAGAACCGAGATTGTGCATTGCCCGGTAATTTTCAGGATCAATTGTAAGAGATCTGCGGTATGACTCCACTGCCTCATCGTTCTTCTGAACCCTTGAGTAACTGAGACCACGAATCATCCAGGCCTCTGCATTCTGGGGGAAGAGTTCGACCAGCCGGTCTGATTCGGTAACCGCTTTCTCTCTCAACCATCCGTCTGATGAACACCTGAAGAATTCAATGTTGGCTTGCTCATTGGAAGGGTCGATCTTCAGGACTGACTCGTAAAGCTTGACGGCACGTTCAGGATGACCCATTCGGCTCTGTTTCTCTGCATCCTGCATCCGTCGTCTTATTATTTTCTCCTTATTCATGTGCAGCCTCAGTGTGATCCGAAGACGGTACAGAGTACCGGACAGGGGATATTCAGTACATAACGATCCCAAAAAGACAAATGAATTGCGAAAGGTTGATCAGAAACAGGGTGAGCAGTCTGAAAATGCCGTGGAACACAGACAAAAAGAGGGTGTATTATTGTATGAAAATGGGTGATATCCTGTGGATATCTGCATGTTGGGGTTTTACTCTGCTGGATGGATGTACAGGTGTTTCTCTTCTGAATTCTATTATCAACTCCAGAAGGTTCTCGTTGCGGATATCAGGGTATGGAGGTCCGCATTTCATTGAACCGTCACATACAAACGGACACTGCCGATTGTATATGTACTTATCAGGAGGAGAATTACATACGCTTTCTTCTCTTCTGAGGAGATTCGGCCGTTTAAAGCAGAGGTGTTCAGAGAAAGAAACTAAGGAGTATTTCAGATATGGGACTCGCGGATATACCTGAATATCTCATGTCCCTGGCATCTGGTATGCCCTACTGGTGTATTGAAGTAGTTGTACAAATCATCAATTGAGATGCCTTTTATCGTCTGGGATGATCTCTATAATATCGGCGTTCCCGCCATCGACGAGCAGCATAAACAGATCGTCTCGATCGCAAACCGGATGCTTGAGGCACTGATGCAGCAGAAAGCAACACGGGAGATACCGTTTATTCTCAGGGAGATGGGCACATATGCTGACACCCATTTCAGGACAGAGGAGGAGTATATGGAAAAGGCAGAATTCCCAGGGCTTGAGGATCATAAAAGCCTGCACCAGGAGTTCAGGGAGAAGGTTGCCAGGTTTCAGCAGAAACTCGAGGCCAACGATCCATCCCTTACCGCAGAACTTACTATCTTCCTTACCACCTGGGTCACCGAGCACTTCTCGATGATCGATCATCAGTACGTTCCTGCCCTGAAGGCAGCAGGTCTGATCACCTGACTGAAAATACACGAAATTGGATCAGAAGGATCAAAAAAAGGTCAGGATCTCTGAAGGATTACCTTTGGAATATAGGTGAATGTGCCTGAATTTATCTGTACGTACCCGAGCCAGTCATGGTATCCTGCTGCAGAAACCCTGACCTGATGGATTCCTGCAGGTAATCCAAGTGATTGAAGAGGGGTCACCCCGACATTGACCTGATCCACATATACTTCAGCTCCTGACGGGGCTGAACTGATCCAGATCATCCCGTTCGGGCCGGTCACTCTTCCTGATGTTGTAACAACATACGAAGGAGCCCTCATACTATCCTGCCCCTGGCTGTTTCTCACCTCAAGGGTCACCGTGTATCGCCCGATACCATTGTACTCATGTACCGGATTCTGCTCATGGGAGACAGACCCATCTCCAAAAGTCCAGTTCCATCCTGCCGGAGAGCCGGACGAGAGATCAGTGAACTGTACCTCTAGTGGCGGAACTCCGGTCCGTGGGGTTGCCGTGAAGTTGGCTTTGATCGGTTGTGGAACCGGTGTCTGGGTAGGTGTGACGGTTGGTGTTGCTGTGGGCGTAGGGGTCGGTGAACCTGGTATGTGAAGAGGCAGGTAATCGGTATTGGTTGCATCAAAGAGATACGGCTCAGCCACAAATCCATCTCCCCGGTCAGCATGGGTTTCAGACCAGCCGGTTCCGTTCAGGGTTGCATAATAATTACCACCGATGAACGGACCGCCCACAATGTTTGCTCCTGCGATCTTCGTAGTATTCCATATATTCGGGTACTGCTTGCCTGACTCATTCCGGACTGACCTTGGAAGAATAGTGCCCCACTGGGGCCGGAGAAGGGCTGTACCACTGAACCCCTCGTCTATCGAGGTGAGATTGACCGGTTTTGCACTCCTGATATAATTGTTTGCAAACAGGTTGTTCTTTGAGACGCCACCGCCATACCTCTGTGAGTTCACGAGGTAAATTCCTTCAGAGTACTGGTCAGAGTTGTTGATCACGTTCCCAGAAAATACGTTATTTTGTGCACCGTTGAGGTTGAATCCGATACCAGACCCTGTGATCAGGTTGCTGCGGATCTGAAATCCTACCGCTTCATTGAGCAACATACCACGGGTTGTATCAGAGACTGTGTTGTTGGATATCGTGACAGTTGCCCCATCAGCCTCCATTATGGCAAATCCCTGGTCTTTACCGGAGTTCACCCCGGTCACGGTGTTGTTTGAGATTAATACCCTGTCAGGGCTGGCACCATGAACAACAACACCCGTGTCTTTGAATCCGGAGACCACATTACTTGTTATTGTGGTTCTGCTGTTGCCACCAACCCCCATCCCCATCCAGCCACCGGTGATTGAGTTCCCGTTTATCACTGTAGAATCAGAACCAATGACCATCATACCGGTGTTCGAGTCGGTGATCCGGTTCGAGGTGACAGATATATTCTGGCCCTGATACACACCTATGCCAAGGCCAGATCCTGATATGCTGGTATTTGTGATGTTCATGTTCCTGCAGGAGAGCAGCACCACCATCGCAGGAGATGAGGTGTTTATCTGGGCGGCGTCTTCCCTTTCGTGATATATGACCGGGTGTCCGTCTGCAGTGTTTGATGAGTCAAACACAAGGTTCGGCTCCATGTTCGGGCCGGGAGCATAATTGTACCCTGATGGTTCAACGCTGTCCAGAAGATTGTTCCTGATCGTGGAGTTGGTCACCTGGATGACAGATATTCCTGCCCATCCACCCTCCTCGTTCATCACACCATTCCGAACTGTGTTATTACCGATTATGAAACCATCAAGGACATTCAGCTCAATTCCGTTCCCGTTAATGGTGAAGTTATTAATGAGATTGGTGGTGACAACTCCTCCGGAGATGCTCTTCACTGCCAGGGCATCATAACTGCCATGTGTCCCGGTGATCTGGTTGCCACTCACGGTGAAATTTTTGAGGTACTGCCCATCGGGGTTTTCTGCACCTCCAACATGAATACCCCAGAAGTTCGAGTTCAGAACCGTGTTGTTCAGTATCTCCACCTGATCCATCTGTGGATAGACTAGATGCTCGTCGATCTTGTTCTCAGGACCTACTGAGATACCTCCCCCTTCGATGTGATTGTTCTCAATAACGAGGTACTCCTGCTCATTTCCGAGGTTTTTCTGGATCAGATCAATGCCGGTATGCAGGTGATCTGTATCAGTTGTGAGTGCAATTCTGCATCCCCTGACTACAGCAAGGCTTGTATTGGTAAGCGCGATCCCTGTTGCTCCAGAAGACGATAAAGAGCAGTTTAAGATGGCTATTCCCTGAACCGAGTTCCCGGTGATTACCGAAGAGAGACGATCGTCAGAGTCATAAGCGGTGATGTTCAGGTTCATCAGTGATGTGAAGTTCCCATCCACCTGAACTGCTGATCTTTTTGAAGAGGTAACCGAGATATTGGTAATATAGACCAGATCGCTGGTACTCACAATGGCATGGTCCTGCTTTGGGTCACCGACGAGAACCGTTCCGTTAACCCCACGAATTGAGACTGCTTTCGTGACAGTCAGGGATTCAGGGTAGGTTCCACCCTCAACCCTGATGACATCAAAATCCCTGGATGCATTGATAGCATCCTGAATATGAGAGTAATTGCATCCAGATGAACAGACCGAGATCGTCGAGATATTTTGAGATCCAAACGTCGTATCCAGGGAGGCCGGAATTGATGACTCAGGAAAGAGTGCCTTCCAGTTCAGATCCTGACTCCCACCATCTGCAGCGACCAGTGTTACAGCCGATAGCACGAGAGTGAGGCAGAATACACCCCATGCTCCGAGAGTGAAAATATTCCCCATTGATACATCCCTACCACAACATTGAATTTTAAATATATAATTGTGAGGATAATAATCAGGACTTCTGGTGAGGATTCAGTGACGTCCCACAATACGGGGATGATTATATACCCATATCATGGTTACCATACAGGAGATAGAAATGGAGTTGAAAGGGAGCCAGACAGAAAAGAATCTTCTCGCCTCGTTTGCCGGGGAATCACAGGCCCGAACCCGGTACACCTTCTTTGCAAGCGTAGCTAAGAAGGAGGGGTACGAACAGATATCTTCACTCTTCATGGAGACTGCTGAGAATGAGAAAGAGCATGCAAAACTCTTCTTCAAGGCACTGCCAGGTGGTGAGGCTGAGATCACAGCTTCATATCCGTCAGGGAAGATCGGGACCACTGCAGAGAACCTGAAGGCAGCAGCAGACGGAGAACAGCATGAATGGGGCACCTTGTATCCCGAAGCTGCCGAGACTGCGGAGAAGGAGGGGTTCGTACAGATCGCTCAAATATTCAGAGAGATAGCAAAGGTCGAAGCAGATCACGAGAGGCGGTACCGAAGGCTTCTCTCAAGTGTGGAGAAATGCACGGTCTTCAGCAGGGAGGAAGAAGTCAGGTGGAAATGTCGGAACTGTGGATATGTGCACTGCGATAAAAATGCACCACAGACCTGTCCGGTCTGCTCTCACCCGATCAGTTACTTCGAACTCTGGTGCGAGAACTACTAACCAGACTTCTCTTTTTCCGTGTCCTGAACCTGTCTGAAGGAATGGGAAGGAACATTCATCTCAAACCTCACCCCTAATCCCGGGACCCCGTTTTCACATATCGCTATCTGTGTGATCGATAGGATCTCCTGGATCAGGAACATGCCAAAACCGGTATGCCTTCCGAAACCTTTTGTAAATATGACCTCTTTCTCCCCAGGATCAATTCCCACCCCGTCGTCCTTGTAGATAAGGAGCAGAACACCATCATTGCACTCTGTTGAGAGGGTGATGGTTGTAACCTTACCACCATGCCGGATTGAATTGTCGATGAGGTTGTAGAAGACCCGCTCCAGAAGGGGATCAGAGAGGATCTCGTACCTGATATCAGATGCAGAAAACCTGATCCCCTGCATTGTAAACGAAGTTGCTGCCTTCAGAAATACTGCACCGGGGTTCTGCCATGACGGCTGGTGAATGCCGAGATCTTCATACTCTCCTGATGATTCGGTATGTTGCTGCATCAACTTCAGGGTCCGGTTCATCCGGTTAAAGTACTCAGGCACCTCTGATTCTGCAGGATCATGCTGGAGAAGGTACACATACAGTTTCAGGGCAGAGATCTGGTTCAGAATGTCATGCCTCGAGATCCCGGAGAGAAGATGCAGTTTTTGATTCATACTGATGAGCATCTCTTCGCCGTGCTTCTTTTCAGTGATATCATGAAAATTAAGAACCCTGCCCTTCACCTCCCCATGTACCTGGTATGGGGTAATGGAGAGATCATAGATATTTCCAGAACGGGATGTGAGTTCGGTTGTGATTACACTGTCGTCTCCAGAGGGTGTCTGAAAGAGAGAATCTTCGAAAGAATCAGGTTCAACCAGGTGATAGTGGATAAGACGGATGATATCGAGATCAACCTCTTTCGTTTCGGCTGGAGACCTGATATCAAGCATCTCTCTCGCAGTACGGTTGTATCCCTTGACCTTTCCGGTAAGATCGATGACCACAATGCCATCAGCAGTAGAGTCTATGGTTGCCTGGGTGAATGCATTGATCTCGGTCAGTTCGGCTGTCCGATCCTGAACCATGCTCTCCAGGTGCTCCTGATACCTGATCAGGTTCTCTTCATTTGCCCTCTTTCTATCGATCTGGACGATTGTGAATCCAAGAAGAAAGAGCCCGAAGAAGATGACAATCCCGGTATCACCCAGATAAAGAGGGCCATCAGGGTGATCCCCGGCCTGGGGAAACAGGGTGAGTACAGAGACGGTAATCCCTGCAAAAAGCAGGGCCAATATGAATATCTCCAGAACCGGGGGGAGGCTTATGATCTTCCTTCTACGTGATTCATAGAAGAGGCACCCGAAGATGGCTGCGATGATGGCGATGACGAGATCCGGGGTGTAACTCATGCCGCCTTCAAACAGAATCCTGTAGATGATGAGGAAACCGGTGATGATGCCTGCAGAGATCGGTCCACCCACGTATCCGGCAAGGGGAATGAGAACACCATTCAATCCGATCACCGGATGAGTCGTGCCGGTCCAGGGAACAAGGATCCCCATCGCTGCCGCAACGCTGAATAACACACCGACCAAGAGAGAAAAAGTTACAGTTTTATTACGGTAAATCCGGGAGGGAATAAAATTATAGAGTAGAATGAGCATTATCAGGATACTGATATTCTCAAACCAGTGTCGGGTGGTAACAGATAAGACTGGGATGAGATCCACATATCCTCCGGTGCTAATCAAACAGCCTACTCTTGATCAGGTCAGGATAATATTCTTCCTTCATGAATGCAGAGGCAGGTTCAATTAACACGAACCCACCAGATGCAGTGCAGGCAGAGCAGACAGAAACGCTTACCCTAACTCAAAGGTTGTCACCCCGAATATCTCGTTTAGGGGAAGGGATGGCAGATGCTTCGAGTACATCCTGGCTGTCCCGAAGACCTCAACCATCTTCCTGCTCTCTGCCATCCTGACTGCTTCTCTGTTCGGCTCCGGGGTGTCAAAGAATATGGTTTCACCAGGAACCGGGGCAGTGAGACCATCAAATAATTCTTCTGCAATCGCCGGAGAATCTGCAAATATCGGACCGATCTTGTATCCGTCAAAACACCTTCTGATAACCCCGTACCCGGTGACCCGCCCCCCGTCCATCAGGGCAAGGGCTGAACCTTCAGGCTGGCGTATCCAGTGCTCGAGAAACGACCGGCGTTCGGCAGGAAAGTGAGCAGTGTCATAGGCAAAGAGGAGATCAAACGGGACATCTTCAGCAGACACAAGGCGGGATGACTCCTTCCCGGATGCTGTGCCCTGCCACCTGATGTTCCGGTACGCAAACTTCAGCCCATTCCGGGAGGCATACTTGTCCTGCATCTCATATACACCATCGATACCGAAGTTGCGGTCACCGACATGCTCATACATACGCTCGCAGAGTTTCCAGCCGACTCCGTGATCCTGGTATGGTTCTTTAACGATGTAGAACCCTCCGAACGAGAAGGAAGAGTCATAATTCGTTCCGACCACAACACCGATAATCTCACCATCCTTTTCAGCACAGAACCACCCTTCCGGATCCACGGCGTAATGAGCAATAGCATCATGGATTCCAGGATTCCACCCCTGCTCTCTGGCCCAGGTAATGGGGATGTGGATCTCATCAGGTCTCATCGTGCGTATCAGAATAGTATCAGTCATAATCCGTACCAGAAGAGCGACGCCAGGGAAGATAAGTGTGCAGGATTGAGCCTGTCATAGAAAAACCTGGGGCGTCTGCCTGACACAAAACGGAAATAATAACCGGGGAAGAGAGCGAGATCAGATCATGACCATGCCCGGGATTCTACAGACAAGACTCGGATCACTCACCCTGCCAAACCCGTTTATCCTGGCATCAGGTCCGCCTACAGCTTCAGGCGAAATGATCAGGAGATCTTTTCAGGCAGGATGGGGAGGAGCAGTCATCAAGACCATTCATCCTGACGGAATGGAGATCAGGGATCTCTCGCCACGCTTTGCTGCTTGGAAGGGACCAAAAGGAGAACTTCTCGGGTTTGAGAATGTGGAACTGCTCAGCAAGCGAACGGTCTCCTACTGGGAGAGCGAGATCAGAAGTATCAAGCAGGACTTTCCAGAGAATCTGCTCATAGCAAGCATCATGGGGGATACTGATCCTGCAACGTGGCAGGATCTTGCTGTGCGGGTAGAAAATGCAGGATGTGACGCCATAGAACTGAACGTCTCCTGCCCACACGGGATGCCGGAGGCAGGAGTCGGGGCAGCGATAGGACAAAACCCGGACATGGTCAGGAACCTGACCCGGATTGTATCAGAGGTTGTCGGGATTCCGGTGTATGTCAAGCTCACACCAAACATCACAGATATCTGCACTTCAGCAAGGGCAGCTGCGGAGGGAGGAGCGGATGGGATATCTGCGATCAACACAGTTCAGTGCATCCTTGGCATAGACCTTGAGACCTTGACACCGGTACCATCAATCAATGGATCTTCCACAGCAGGTGGATACTCAGGACCTGCAATCAGACCGATCGGGCTGAAGATGGTATCAGAGATAGCCCGTACTGTTTCCCTGCCGATCATGGGGATCGGAGGGATCGGCAGATGGCAGGATGCAGTTGAATACATTCTCCTCGGTGCTTCAGCAGTGCAGGTCTGTACTGCAGTGATGTGGAATGGATATGGTATAATCAGGGCCATGAACAGAGGGATGGCAGAGTACCTGACCCAGAAAGGATACAATTCACCGGATGATATCCGTGGGGCAGCTCTCAGCAGGATAGAGCCCCATCAGGTGATCAGCAGAACCATCAGAATACAGCCCGTTCCTCCTGAACCCGGAGTCTGTTCACGATGCGGGCGATGTATCACTGCCTGCAAGGATGGAGGGTATGATGCACTCATATTAAAACCTGATGGCCTGACTGTTGACGAGTCACGATGCGACGGATGCGGACTCTGCCTGCTAGTATGCAGCACAGGTACCATCACTTCCAGGATCCTCTCCAGATAAGACAGAGGTTTTCAAAATTGCGAGTAGGGTTATATGAGAAAATACTGCAATTAAATCGATCGGTTTACAATTTCCACAAGGTAGGATCTGAACTGTTCCGGATCCTGCTCATGAAGATCACCAGCCAGTTCCAGAAGCAGTAGAAGTGACATGCTCCTCTCTGAATCCAGCTGCCGTGCAACCTGATGCACGATTCGCATATTCAGGTTCCACCGGTGAACCGGTCCGTATGATCCGAACCTGACAGGATCCACTGGAACACCATCTCTTATCGCCCTGATGTATGCGATATTCTTCCTGATCAGATCCCTTGTTACCAGACCTGAATGGGCAGAGACCAGGATCCTTGCCTGATGCTCAAGGAGCGATGTGAGTGTATCGATGTATTGATCAAGATCATAGGCATCGAGATAGGGGATCGGATCCTCAACAAGGTCGCCGAGGTAGAGAACCTTGTCGACCGTATCATAACATACCGACGAATCAACGGTATGCCCGGGGGCATAACTGAACACGATCCCCTCATCCTCGAGAGTGAGCCGATCTGAAAAGGTCAGGTTCGGAGGTGTGAGCACAACATCTCCCCTCATTTGTGTGGCATTTTGCGCCAGATCAAATGTACCCCGCTGCAGCATCCGCTGATGACAGGACTCATGACCGATGATGAGGTGGTCCTTGAATACGGAGTTTCCCCAGATGTGATCCCAGTCGGAGTGCGAGTTGAAGATGAGTAGCCTGTGGCATGCAGGACTAATTGGCAGGATCTCACAGACCTCGTTCATGGAGACCGGACCGAGATGAGTGTCACAGAGCAGATGAACATGGGTGCCAGTGATCAGGTACAGAGAGATACCATCATCAAAGGTCAGAAGACGCCCCCGCTCTGCGATCTGCTCAACTCTCATACGGTACGTGTGACTGACAGGGATAAAAATCCGGATTATGCGGAAGATCAGAAGCCAGGGCACTCATGAGAGGAAAAAGGAGGGAAGCAGTCATCAGTTAGTTGTTGAACTGTTACTTCACACGGACAGTGGAGAGTATTGCATCCCGTACCGATGTCTGCTCCTCTGCCCGCTCATACCTGTCATAGACAAAGTTGATGTTATAGACCATACCGGGCCTGCAGAACAGGTATGTGACAGAGGTTCCCTTATCTGAGTTCTCGGCCGTGACCTTGACCACACCGGTACCATCCTCAAATTTTACCCCCTCAACATCAAACCTGACAAAGGTCATGGTCTTGATATTCGCCGATCCATTGACAGCAATTTCGTGGGAGATGGCCATCTTCTCGTTGTATAACCCTTCGATGGTCGCATCTGTATTCTGCCAGGTGACCTGGATCGAGTCTTTACTGTCAGCTGCGGTCAGGATTGTCAGGAGGTTGATACCTCCCTGTCCTGCTACGGCCCGCATCTTCTCCAGTGATGAGTTGCTTATCTGCCTGAACCGATCAGGATAGGAGAATATGACGCCACCCTCATTATAGGTTATATTTCCAGCAGTTGGAGTGGGTTCTCCTTCGATACCCAGAGAACCGGAGAGATTCCCGACAGTATTTGATATATTTTCAGAATGAAGAGATGGTGTGAGCTCCGGAACAACTGTCTTCTCTGCCTGGATTGTTGCAGGAGGAGCAGAGACTGATTTTTCATGCCCCTGGGACGTACAGCCCGCAAACATGGCTGCCCCGGTGACAAGAAGGATGAGAAGTATTCCGAAGATTCGTTCCTGCTTCATAGGCTCTTCATACATGTACTGAAAGGTAGAAATATCTCCTTTCCGGTTACGTAAAATTTTCAGAAAATCTGAACCGGTTCTGCTGAAATATCAGGGTAACCAGTTCTTCTCGTTGTGGGTATGGTGCCAGGTGCAGAAGATCAGAAATCCAGGTTCAGGTGAACGCTCATCACTCTTCATGCTGATGAGTGTATATGGATGTGGTCAGGCAGGTTCTTGAAGCGATGGCTAAAACAGGAGATGCGGTGACGGCTCGGCACATATCACGCAAGACCGGTCTTGCACCCTCAACGCTCATCGGCGTTATGATGGGGATGATAAACCAGCGATACATCACTGAGGTCATTCCTGAAAGTGGGAGTGAGCAGCCTGCACGGTGTTCCTGTGCCTGTTGTACCAGCGACCAGGAAAAGACGAGTTCCCTAGACAGGCGAATCTATCAGATCACTCCTCGGGGGAGGACATACCTGCAGAACTGGGAGGGAAAGATCCGTTAGTGCAGAAGACAGAGGTTTGATCAATATAAATAGAATTAGATCAGAATTTTTTGCCGTTTTGTAGATACAAGATCCGGGATTTCATGGTGAAGGAGAATGTACAGGAAACTGAGCTGACCACCCAAAGGGGAGGACTGATCAGAGACCACAAACTTGAGATCATAACTCTGCTGGCTGTACTTGGGTTCATCATGCTCTTCCTGGCCGTGAGTTCAGATGGGGAACATACGTTCAGGGGATCAGACGATCTCGGATCAGAGAAGATCGCAGAACTTACCGGAAGGCCTGTTGAATCGTTCTCCCCTTTGATCCCCCAGTATACACCTCCCAGCGGAGAGATTGAAGCGACACTCTTTGCACTTCAGGCCGCTGGTGGCGGGATCATCCTTGGCCTGATCATCGGATACTGGATAGGGCAGAGAAGAACCAGACAGGACCCCTGACTATGCTTGAGAACTTACTCGATAGTGTGGCGCAGGAGAGTGCATTCAGGCACATCAACCCTGCGACAAAACTCCTCCTTGCCCTTGGCTCCCTCATACTCTGCCTGATATCACAGACACCGCTGGTGCCTATCTTCTCAGGGGTTGTTCTCAGCCTTGTTCTCATTTTTCCTGCACAAATATCCCCGTCGTTCTATGGAAAACTCCTGGCAGGTCCTGCCGTATTCACTGGCATCAGCGTGGCAATCCTCCTGTTTCTGACCGGCGGAGGTGAAACGATCTGGAGTTTCAGCCCTATGCCGGGAGTCCTTCTTACCATCTCAGAGGGCGGCATACACCAGGCGGTCCTGATCCTCTCCCGGGTGTTCGGATGCTCGATCTCTCTCTTCTTCCTGATTCTGACAACCCCGATGACCGACCTCTTCAGCTGTATGAAAAAAGCACGAGTCCCGGTGGAACTGATCGACCTGATGATGATCATCTACCGGTACATCTTCATCATTTATGATCTGGCAGCAGAGATCTGGCTTTCCCAGGTGATGCGTCTCGGGTACCGAAGACCAGTAGAGTCTGTCCGCTCCTTCTCCATGCTCTGCGGAACCCTTTTCATCTCAAGTTGGAACGCAGGCGAGGATCTGATTCATGCCATGGACTGCCGGTGTTACAGCGGAGTATTTCCCACACTGGAAGAGGCAGAGCCGATCAGGTTCATCTCACTCTCACCTGTACTCGGATACCTCGGGATCCTGGCAGGCCTCCTGATGATCACTCACTTCTGAATCAGGACAGGTATTCCAGATCCCAGAAAAACTTGGCAGTTCTCATAAACCAGGAGAGACCCGGCAAGTAATGGCTGATCACCGGATCAGATATGCGGAGACTGCACATATATGAGCATGAGACCGGTAATAGAGATCGAAGGGCTCTCACGGAGTTTTGGTGATCTCTGTGCTGTCGATAACCTGAATCTCTCCATCGGTACCGAAATATTTGGCCTGCTCGGCCCGAACGGGTCAGGAAAAACAACAACGGTTCTGATGCTTACAACCCTCCTGCGGCCGACATCAGGAACCGCATCTATTCACGGTCACTCCTGTATTACAGAGCCCATGCAGGTCAGGAAACATATATCGTATGTTCCCCAGGAGATGGCAGTCGATATTAAACTCACAGGCAGGGAGAATGTCTGGTTCTTTGCAAAGATGTATGGCGTTCCAAGGCCTCATGATCGGGTCGATGAGGTGCTGGGAATCCTGAACCTGACCGACCGGGCTGATGATCTGGTCAGGACCTACTCGGGCGGGATGAGACGGAGGCTTGAACTCGCCCAGGCACTTGTACACGAACCTGATGTGCTCTTTCTGGACGAGCCGACCATTGGTCTCGATGTCTCTGCACGAAGGAACATCTGGGAGCATATCACCCGGCTCCGCAGGGACGGTATGACGGTCTTTGTCACAACCCATTACATGGATGAGGCCGACCATGCATGTGACAGGGTTGGCATCATCGATCAGGGACGGCTGGTAGCGGTAGACACACCCGCTGCACTCAGGCATCAGTCAGCACCAGATGTCATCTTGGTCAGAATTTCCGGAACGTATCACCCGATTTCAGGAGATTTTTTCACCCCCCTTGGCAGGGACGGCGAGGTCTGGATGTTTGCAACCGAAGATGGTTTGGTTGCTCTCCCCCAACTCAAGGATCTGCTTGAGAAAGCAGGAAACACCATCGGGGGTGTCTCACTCCGCTCTGCGACACTCGATGATGTTTTTCTCCAGCGGATCACAACACGGAAAGAGCCTGAAGGGTTTGACGAACGAAAGTTCAGAACCATGCTCAGGAGACGGTGATGAAGCAGATCGCATACTACTTCTGGCGTGACCTGATCCGCTGGACCCGGAGCAGGGCATCAGTTGTCTCATCCCTGGTGATGCCTGCTGCCTGGCTCATCTTTGTCGGTCTTGCCCTGCCAATCAGGTTTACAGACAATTATCTGGAGTTCATCACCCCAGGTATCCTGGTCATGACCGTGTACATGACATCGCTGCAGGGTGGAGCCCTCATCCTCTTTGACAAGATCCTCGGGTACTTCAACAAGTTCCTTGCTCTTCCTGCTCCGAGAGAGACCCTGCTTCTGGGAAAGATCTTCTTTGTCACCTTCAGGGGTCTTGTACAGGCGACGATCATCCTGATCCTTGCGATCATCCTCGGTGCAAAACCGCTCTCCCCGGCCGGGCTTGCACAGACGTACCTGCTCCTCTTCCTCCTCGGAATGCTCTTCTCCTGCCTCGCCAGCACGATTGCACTCTACCTCGGGGATCACGACAGTTATGCAGCAGTCAACTCGATGATCAGCATGCCCCTCTTCTTCACCTCAAGTGCCCTGATGCCCTATGACAAGATGCCCTCCTGGCTCAGTATCCCTGCACATCTCAACCCGCTCAGTTTTGCGATCGACGGGATCAGGGGTGCAGAGGTAGGAGCCTTCCCATTGCTGCAGATAGGTGGCCTTTCTGTTGCCCTTTGCGTTGTGCTTACAGTATCTGTCTTTCTCTTCAGGCGGATAACTGTCTAGATCTCCCGAAAGAGAGATGAGGAATCGGCACCGATGAGATGGTATGTGCATGCCTTCATCACCGATCCCCTCATTCGAGGAGGTCGTGAGATTTCACGGCCACTTATGCCCGGGACTGGCAATCGGGTACCAGATATCATTGGCAGCAATGAATGCTCTTGGGGTCTCGCGGCCTGACGATGAGGAACTGGTTGCAATAGCAGAGACCGATGCATGCGGGATTGATGCAATCCAGGTCGTCACCGGATGTACGGCAGGAAAGGGCAATCTCATCATAAAAGACTATGGAAAGCACGTCTTCACGTTCATCAACAGAGCCAACGGCGAGGCAGTGCGGGTGCAGGGGATACAGCCCGATATCCCGGAGCGGGCAGCACTCGGAGAACTGAGACCAAAGATCTTCGGCAGTACCGCAACCGAGGAGGAGCAGAGAGCCTATCACACCCTCACTCATACCGTTGTGAAAAAGATCCTCGAATTCAGACCGGAAGAGGTCACAACAGTAGAAAAGGTTTCAGTAGAACTCCCTGGAGCAGCAAAGATATTCTCCTCCATCCCATGTGGCTGCTGTGGAGAGATGGTTGCAGATGCCAAAACAAGGGAGTATGATGGGAAGAAGATCTGCATCCCCTGTTACCTGAAAAAGACAGCCTGACAGAAAAACCGATCCAGGTCATCTTTTTGAGAACCTCCCGGGAAGCCTCTTATTACGACTGACTCTCCCCGGTTCTAATGCTGGTCTCATCATGATGGGTCAGAGCCGAATACTCTGCTCCCGGGATACAGTCAAGACCCGGAATGTACGGCTTTATGTCGATCACCGGCGAGCCGTCCAGGGCCTCAATGCCTGATACCGTGATGACTCCGTCCTCAAACGAAACCATTCTGCCGATTGAGAGGGCTATGGGATTTGGCCGTGCCGGAGACCTGATCGTGAAGACGGGACGATCCTCGATCCATTCAGGCCTGCGTGAAAAGAGCACATTCCGTTCTGCACGATCCATCCAGTACAGAACCCAGATGTGGGATATCCCGATCATCTCTCCAAGACCTGCACGATATTCCGGATAGATGGTTATTGTGGAACACCCCTCACACTCCCTGCCCTGGCGGGGTGCCTGCTGTCTTGTCTTGAAAGGTGAACTGATGACACCGATAGGGGTGAGTTCAATCATAAGAGAGGAATGTACAGTTCACCGATTAATATGTGATCCTGCCAGCATTGAGGATCAGGGAAACCGGCAGGTTATGCAGAAGAAGAGTCTGAATCAGCATCAGGGACGACACCAAAGTCAATCACCCGTTCTGCGATATCACCCGAGTACTCGCCGATCCGGCGGATGCTGTCTGTGATCTTTCGTGCTATCATCACCGAATCGGTAGGAAGTGTCAGGATATCCTGGTTGATCTGGTGCAGGGACTGTTCTAGTGGTGATGCAGATCCGAGAACCCGGTTCGCTTTTTTCATATCGTGGGAGAAGAATGCAGAAACACTCTGCTCAAACAGCTTATCAGCCTCTGACATCGCCCTGCTAATCATAAAGCGGACCTCTTCTGCAATTGCTCCAGACCCTATCATGCCGACGCTCCTGGAGATCAGAACCGCGTGATCAGCAACCCGTTCCACGATCCGCCCGGTCTGCAGGTAGTGGAGCACTTCAGAGATGGTTGTCTTCATCCTCTCTGCATTGCGTGGGCTCTGCAGGATCATACTTGTCTGCCGTGAGATCAGCCAGAACAGGCGGTCAACGTCACGATCCCTGAACTCAACGTCCTGTATCCTTGCCAGGTCGCATGACTTCAGCCCTTCGGCGGAGTCGGTGAGCATGCCTGTGGTGACCGCATACATCCTTCTGAACGAGGTCTCCAGCGGCATATCAAGGGGGTTGAAGAGATCCCTGAGAATAATTACTGTCTCCTCCTCCTCGACCGGCTCAAGCCCGATGACCTGATCTGAGAAGGCCCTGATGGTCCGCCGAAGTGTGCCCTGAATACGGTCTTTTGACCTGATCTCGATGATATTGTATCCTGCAATATAGATACCGACCAGAATCCTAAAGAGCATCTGCGAGTCCATTCCCTGCTCAATGTTCACAACTCGTGTGCGGGGGGGCAGATCGCCGGTAAGGTTTCCTGTGATCATCAGATCACCGTCAGCCTGGATCATCACACCGACAGGATCATTCTTCCTGATATTGAGGGAGGTGACCCAGTCTTTGGGCAACGTGAGTACATAGGATGAACCCCCGGTCATCTGAACCCTTCTGATATCCATCTCTGCTCGGGTCAGTGCTACTCCCCGGAATATAGCATCTTTCCCCGGTAAGTACAGAGATCTCTATAGTTACCATACCTCACTAGAATCTCCGGGAAGAATCATGATAATAAAACCGGGGAGATAAGGATAAGACAGCCTCCTGAGACCGGTATGTCAGATGGCATAATGTAAGGTTCCGGGATACTCGATATGAAACGATTATCATGACCATAACGGGCTCTGAACGATCTCTCCGGGAACGTCTCACCCATCGTCCGATGGAGCAGGGTGTAAAAGTTCTCTGGTTTCTCTGTGCGATCTCATCCATCATAGCCATATTCTGTATTCTGGGATTTTTGCTCTATGATGCAATCCCCGCATTCATGGAGATCGGCCTGATACCATTTCTCACCGGGGAAAGGTGGGACCCGACCAGTGCTATACCAAAGTTCGGCACTGTACCGCTCATCGTCGGTACACTCCTGGTTACCTTCGGTGCCATGGTTTTTGCTGTCCCGCTCGGGCTTGCTTCTGCAATTTTCATATCTGAACTTGCTTCGCCCAGGCTCAGACACATGCTCAAACCGGCCATCGAACTCCTTGCAGGTATCCCATCGGTGCTGTATGGTTTCTTCGGGCTGGTCATCCTTGTGAAGATGATTCAGGACTGGGCACACGTGTCAAGTGGTGAGTCTGTTCTTGCAGGATCTATCCTCCTCGGCATCATGGCTCTCCCCACGATCATCAGCGTTTCAGAGGATGCATTAAGTTCCAGTCCCAGGTTCCTGAAAGAGGGGTCTCTTGCACTTGGAGCAACCCACTGGCAGACTATAGCCAGGGTTCTGCTTCCTGCTGCACTCCCCGGGATCACTGCTGCAATCATTCTCGGTATCGGCAGGGCTGTCGGAGAGACGATGGCAGTGATCATGGTCACCGGAAACGCCGGAATCATCCCAGATCCGATCTGGGATATCTTCTCCCCCGTCAGAACCCTGACCGGAACACTAGGAATAGAGATGGGAGAGGTTGCCGTGGGATCGCTTCACTACCACGCCCTCTTCGGCGTCGCTGTTCTTCTCCTTACAATATCGCTGATCATCAACCTCCTCTCCCTCGAGGTTATGAAGTGGATACACCGTTCACAGACAGGAGGAAGTAAATGTCAGAAGTCACGATTCCAGGGGATATCGGTTGACTTCTCGTCCATCACCCCTTACATCCCGTGGGTTCTTCTCATAGGCTGTATGGCGCTCCTTGTTGCGGTAGGACTCTGGACAGGGGCGGTCGCCCTCCTGGCAGTATTAGCCATCCATGCCCTCCTTGAGCGGTTCTGCAAAAAACAACAGATACAGCAGATCTGGTTTTCGGGGATCACTCTTGTGATGGTTCTCGTTGTTGCGATCCTCGTCTTCATCCTCTATGACATCTTCTCACACGGCCTTCCTTATGTGAGCCTCGATTTCATCACCCAGCCACCATCTAACCTCGGGCGTGGTGGAGGAATCTTCCCTGCAATCATCGGGACTTTTTACCTGATCCTCGGATCTATCGCACTCGCATTTCCTCTCGGAATCGGTGCTGCGATCTACCTGGTCGAATACACCAGGGAGAATACCCTTACGAAGATCATCAGGACCGCAACCGATCTGCTCAACGGAACACCATCCATCGTGTTCGGACTCTTCGGATTCACCTTCCTTGTCATCTTCCTTGGGTTCGGAATCTCGCTCATCGCCGGTGTCATAACCCTCGCCCTAATGGTGCTTCCGACCGTGATCAGAACGACCGAAGAGGCACTTCGCAGTGTGCCGGACAGCCTTCGTGAGGGTTCGTATGCCCTCGGCGCAACCAAGTGGCAGACTGTACGCAGAGTGGTCCTCCCGCCAGCAATGCCGGGCATCATCACCGGGGCGATCCTTGCCATCGGCAGAGCAGCAGGAGAGACCGCCCCGATCATGTTCACTGCGGTTGTCTTCATGCAGAAGCGGCTTCCTGATTCGATTCTTGACCCGGTTATGGCCCTTCCATATCACCTCTTTGTCCTGGCAACCACGGTTCCCGGGGCACGGAATAACCAGTACGCAACAGCCGTGGTTCTCCTCGTCCTGGTAATTGCAATATACGGAGTAGCAATCGTGATCAGAAATCATTTTGACCGGAAAGTCCGGTGGTAACAATGAACGAAGACAGTATAATCAATGTCAAGACCCTCAATCTCTGGTACGGAGAGACCCAGGCCCTGAGAAATATCTCCATGCCAATAGCCCACCGGAAAGTAACATCACTCATCGGGCCTTCAGGGTGTGGAAAATCAACCCTCATCAGGTGTTTTAACCGGATGAACGATCTTGTATCGATCTGCAGGATAGAGGGCTCGATCACCTTCCATGACAAGGAGATCTACGGGACAGGTGCTGATGCCGTTGACATCAGGATGCAGATCGGCATGGTCTTTCAGAAGCCGAATCCGTTCCCCAAGTCTATCTATGAGAATATCGCATATGGTCCCAGGATTCATGGCATAAAAAGCAGGGCAGAGATCGACCGGATAGTGGAGTCAAGCCTGAAGAAGGCGGCACTGTGGGAAGAGGTCAAGACAAGACTTCATGACTCTGCACTGGGGCTCTCGGGAGGACAGCAGCAGCGTCTCTGCATCGCACGGACTCTTGCTGTAAACCCTGAAGTGATCCTGATGGACGAGCCGTGCAGTGCCCTTGATCCTATTGCAACTGCAAAGATCGAGGACCTTATCGAGGAACTCAAGACCGAGTACTGTGTGGTGATCGTCACCCATAGCATGTCGCAGGCTGCACGTGTCTCTGACTTCACTGCATTCATGTACCTCGGGGATCTGATCGAGTTCGGGGAAACACGACAGATCTTTGAGAATCCAAAGAAAGAACTGACTGAGAATTACATTACCGGAAGATTCGGGTGAGGAGATCATGACAGAAAAAAGCCAGGCAGAACTTGAGCAACTCCACCAGTCGGTGGTCTCGTTCGGAAAGTTTGCACTCAAAATGCTGAAGGATGGTATTGATGCATTTGAGTCAGGAAATACAGAGCAGGCGATGGAGATATCCCGGCTCAAGAACGAACTGAAATCTTCGTTCGTCCCGCTGGAGGATTCACTCTTCCAGTACCTTGCCCTTTACCAGCCGGTAGCCAAGGATATGCGTGAATGCGTCGCTTCGATACGGATCATTTATAACTTCGAGCGGATCGGCAGAATGGGGTACGACATCGCAGAAACGACTGCGATCCTGACAAAATGCTGCAACCTGAAGGACTGTGAAGCACTGATATCAATGGGCAGACTGGTCATCACGATGATCGAGGATGCTTTGAGTGCCTATGAAGAACGCTCCATCACAAAGATCATCACGATGCGTGACCGTGATGAAGAGGTTGACACACTCTACTGCGATGTACTGACCGGGTTTATTGGCAGGATGCAGGAAGAGAAGGATGCCGTGCCGGTCCTGACACGATATGTGATCATCGATCGGTACCTTGAGCGGTGTGGTGATCAGGCGTGCAACATCGCTGAGATGATCGTGTACATGATCACCGGTGACCGGGTTGAGATAAACTGAACTGAAAAAAGTGGAAAGTTTCAAGCCGAGGTTCTGAACGCGGATCTTCCTGCATATGCTGCAGAGGATCCGAGTTCCTCACCGATACGGAGCAGTTGGTTATACTTCTCGACACGCTCACCCCTGCAGGGTGCTCCGGTCTTGATCTGTCCAGTGGAAAGGGCAACTGATAGGTCGGCAATGAACGAGTCGCAGGTCTCCCCACTCCGGTGCGAGATCATCGCTCCCCATCCCTCTTTCTGTGCCATTCTTACCGCATCGATCGTCTCGGTCACTGTGCCGATCTGGTTGAGTTTTATCAGAACAGCGTTGGCAGACTTCTCTTTGATACCCCTGCTGATGCGTGCAGTATTCGTGACAAAGAGATCGTCACCAACCAGCTGAACCTTCGAGCCGATCGCCTTTGTCAGCTCAGCCCATCCTGCCCAGTCATCCTCGGCAAGTCCATCCTCTATCGAGATGATAGGGAATGTCGTCGTAAGATCGCGGTAATAGTCTGCCATCTCTCCGGAAGAGAGGGACCGTTTCTCGGTCTTCAGAGTGTATATACCATCCTTGAAGAACTCGCTCGAAGCAGGATCGAGGACTACACAGATATCCTTGCCAGGAGCATACCCTGCCTCCTCGATGGCAGTAATGATGAGTGAGACTGGTTCGCTGTTTGAGGGAACCTGTGGGGCAAACCCACCCTCGTCACCGACACCGGTGGAGAGCCCCTTCTTCTTGAGGACAGATTTGAGTGACTGGTAGACCTCACATCCCCACTGCATCGCATGGGGAAAATCAGGAGCTCCAACCGGTGCGATCATGTACTCCTGGAAGTCAGAACCCTGCCAGTTTGCATGGGCTCCTCCGTTCATGATGTTCATGCACGGAACCGGAAGCGAGTATGGACCGGACGCAAGGGAGCGGAAGAGCGGGATTCCATCTGCTGCTGCATGAGCCCGTGCGACAGCCATCGAGACGGTAAGAATAGCATTTGCCCCGAGTTTTCCCTTGTTCTCGGTGCCATCAAGGGCGACCATCTTCTCATCGATCGCCTTCTGATCTGCTGCATTCATGCCAGTAAGAGCCTTGACAATCTCGCTGTTAACAGAGGTCACCGCTCCGAGAACACCTTTTCCTGAGAACCTTGCTCCCCCGTCCCTGCGTTCCACAGCCTCGTGGATACCGGTTGAAGCACCGGACGGACAGGCTGCACGGGCCATGATCCCGCTCGAAAGTGTTACATCAACCTCAACCGTGGGATTACCACGGGAGTCGATGATCTCCCGGGCTTTTATTATCTTGATACTTGTATCCATGGCGTTCCCTCAGTATCTTCACTCAGTGGGAGTGAGACAAGAAATACCCTGTCTTCTGTAATCGCCCAAATAGTGTGACCAGACCATGAAGCCAGTCAGTGATGACTAGATCTTCAGCCCGGATTTATAGCCAAATGACTTCTGCATCATGGAGATACTTCCGGTCACTTCAGTCTCATCCTTCCAGGTGTTGGTTGCTGCAGTCTTGTTCCAGTCGTTCGCATAGGGTTTTTTAGACTTGCTCCTCGATGATGTGGTTGTTTTTTTATCACGTGCCTCGTTGATACTTCCTGCAAATCTTGTTTTTACAGTCCCTTCTGCAAACTCCTCTCCTGTTGAGGTATCAGGACTGACCGCTAACAGGTATGAGAGGCCTGCAGAGGTACTGATCTTTGATCCAACTGCGCGAATCTGTTCCTTAGTTGAAAACTTCCCGCTGTTGAAGTTTATCAATGAGCCCTGTGCCTCAACATAATTGGAAAATGCCGGATTCGGGATCAGATAGTCATCTTCACTGAACACACACATAACAGACTCGGATGAATTGCTTGTATAATTCCCGTTCACATCCAGGAGCAGATAGTCTTCTCCGACAAGATGCGAGCCATCCGATCCGGCATAGGTCATGACCTTTTCAGATTCAAGGTTGAATGAGGAGTCCTGTTTGTTTGATGAGTCAAACCCGGTGTTCTTTACCCCGTTTATCAGCCCTCCATTTGAAAGGAGAGATTCATGGTACACAACAGATGAGATGATCTCACCCTTGCCAATAGTCGTATCGGTTGTTGATCCATTCTTCACCGTAACCCAGTTCATCCAGGTTGAGTCATCGAGAAGTCCGGTTGCCTCAATCTGTGTGTCGATGTTAAACTTCTGGATCTCTGGAACTGTTGAAGGAAGCCGGTCTGCATCTACTGTGCTGGATAATCCAGATGAAAGCATCAGAAGAATGAAACAGCAGAGAGAAGGTTTCAGATGTCTGGACTGAACAGAGAAGGCATGAACCACCCGTTCAGCCGTTCCACTCGGGGAGTTGTCTGATAACGTCATATAATCCTCAAAAATGGTTATTGGCCGGTGATACCTGCGGAGACCGGTTGTTGATCAGAACCGGTCGGTATTGTCAGGACTCCGGGAGATTCCGGTGGTACAATCGGGGCATCCTCGTCATACGAGATCATGAGATCTGCCGAGTCACGCAGGTAATCCATCTCAACGACCTCGACCTTTGTGATAGGCAGACCGGTTCTGTTCCTGAGATCTGCAATCAGTTCATCACAACGATCCGCACGAACCAGTTCTATCCGCTCGTACCTGACTAGTTTACGTTGTTCATACCTGAACCCCCACTTCTCCTCAAGAACCCAGAGAACCAGGATGACCATCATGTTTGAGAGAACCAGGTTTCCGTACTGACCACTGCCAAAGAGGATCGAGTTCAGGATCGGCAGGGCGATGATGACGAAGAGGTAGGTCATCTCTCTGATCGGAACAGTATCGGTCCTGTACCGTAGAACGGAGAAGAGTGCGAACAGCCCGAACCCGGCACCTATGGAGAGTTCAACAGAGGTGAAGAGCCCCATTATCAGGTACACAACCACGGAGAAGGCCATGAACGTAAAGACATAGTCCTGAGCCCGGCGGTGCGGGTAGTAGATCCCTCTGACAACAATCAGTGAGAAGATGAGGTTTATCACCATCCCGGCCACAAATAGGGCATAATCAGACATTACCATCTGATCGGCCCTCCGTGCATCATCTTCTGAAGCAGACGAAGTGTCATGTTGAAGTTGTTGTGCTTGATCAGGTTGCCGTACAGGAGTGAGATCCCGATGCAGTACTTTGAGAACCCTTTTGGTTTTACCCGCATGCGGGCCAGGTAGTCAAAAGCTGGTGAGTCGGAATGGTCACTACTCCGCTTCAGTTCAGCGATCACGATTTCAGGAAGAGCAAGATCTGCAGATCCTGAATGGTACGAGATATCCACATCCAGGGTGATACGCTCGGGGCCGGTGGTCGATACCAGAGTGAGGCGTTTGTATTCGTTGATCAGAACTGGCCTGAACTGAGAGTAATCATATGGGAGGCATGAGCCGAAAAACTCACGAAGATCTGCCCCAAGGCTGGTGATGAGACCCTCGGTCTGAAGCCTGTGTTTGATAGTCCTGCCGGTGTTCTTCTTCTCCTTGACCTCAAGGAAGTTCAGATCTGAACCGACATATGACCTTGTCCTCACTTTGTATCGTGGCTTACTTCCATTATGGTGAGTCAGATAGAGACTCAACCGGGGTGAATCGTAGTACGTTGTCGAGTAGGTCTGGACACGTACCCCATTTACCTCAAAGACCCGGTATGTATCAGGGAGATGGGAGATGAGATCCCTGGCCTGCTCTGCAGTGAGCAGATACTTGGACTCTTTGCGATCCTGCAGGCTGGCATGCTCCATCTCTGTGAGCCCGATCGACTGGAACCTGTCAAGGACAGTGTCAAGGGCTTCATCCCTTCCGGCTGCCTGAACCGTGCTTTCCATTATACAGTCCCCTGTTCTTTCAGGTACTTTTGAGCAGCCTCATACTGGGATGAGGTATGAGCGATCAGTGAGGTAAGTGATGTAGTGAAGTCTTCTGAGCTCTTCAGGTGAGTATATCCTTCCTGCTCTCCCTCATCCCCGACCACATACGGCGTGATGATCTCATGATTTCTGGTATAGATGGTGTCCATCCGTTCCGGATTGAACACATCTGAGATGACCACTGCAACCGCATTCACATACTTCTCGTGATACACCGGATCATCCATCAGATACCTGATCAGAGGCCAGTCACTCGTGACATTGGCAAGACTGATATCCTGTGTTCCGCCACCAGGTCCCATGTGAGACATGTTCATCCCACCACCCATACCTCCGGGCATCTCCATCGGGAAGGTTCCGGGAGTTGAGTTCCCAAACTCGCCAGAAATAGGTCCGAAGGGATTGCCCATTGCACCGGTGGAGATGTTTCCGGGAGAGAAGTTACCCATACCCGGGTGATCTCCTCCCATTCCTCCCATTCCTTCACTGCCATTCTGCAGTGCAAAGTTATTATCCCAGGGAATCCAGGTTATCTGCCCGGTCGAAGGATTGGTATAGAGATAGAAGTTATGAGCCATCGAGCCGTATGTGTCCCAGTTCTGGATGACGGTGTTGGTTGCCAGCCAGGTCATGAACTCATCAACATCAAAGATGGATTCGAGATCTGATCTCCATGCAGATGGATCTGTAGTTCTCTTTTCAGAGTTTAATGCCGTGTAAAACTGCTCAAGATCACTGAAGTCATTCTCTTTCTTGTTCGTCTCCTTATCAAAGAAATTGGAGTTGAATGTACCATTCCTGAAGGTTGCATCATGCTCACCCTCAGCTTTGTACAGATTTCCCGAATCATCGGTAAACTGGGATGAGAGCATTGTATCTCCTACGTCCTCGATCATCGTATAGAGACCGAAGTATTCCGGACCATTGCCTTTGTCGATATATACCTGATAGAAAGAGGCCCTTGGTGCAGGCACACCGGCATCACGGAAGATCTCTGTGACGATCTTGTCCCTCATCAGGGAGTTGTCTCCATACCCGCTCTGGAGGTTCAGTTCATCAAACCCATAGAGAGTCTGTCCTTTCACGTCCGGGTACTGGTCCTTGAACTGGTCACAGTCAAGTTTCAGGGAGATCTTGTATGTTCCTTCACGCCACGATCCTGATAGCGAACTGAACCCCTTGAATCTGACACCGACATTATCCAGGGTTGTATCATTCAGCGTCACCTGGGCAGGAACATACACAGGATTTGTGTCTGACATTCCGGGCATACCTCCCCCTTCAGGTCTCTCACCCGGGGTGAAGTTACCAGTCGGCATGGGCATCCGGGTATCATTTCCGAATTCGCCATACAGTTCGGTCATGTTATCCAGCATCTTCTGCCAGTCATCGGATCTGATAACCAGATCAATCCGCTGGACTGAATCATTAGGAAATACCAGGTCGTAATCAGGACCTTTTGAATCGTCAGTATCCGGATCCTGGTTATTCTGGATTGGATCGATTGCGGCAAGGGTTGATACCCCGCCTGGAGATGTGGTATTGGAGATTACCGCTGCCTGTACCAGTCCTGCACTGAGCAGGATTACAAGAACAGTCAGAATTCGAGTATAGATCATTTCATTCATTCCGATGTTGATTTTTCTTGGTTGTCCGATTCATTTCACGGACAGATTCGTTATCATCGCAGCATCATATCCCAAGCCGGTTTCTGCCTCATGATGATGAGCAGATGTTGGTAGTACAAAACTTTCCGACCTATTGAGACTATGATGAAACTGATACAACCAATGGTTGCAATGCCAGGTAGTAAAGAATTTCACAACAATTAAGTTGAATATTCGATTGGTCAGTTCGGAGAGACCACAACAAAGGTATATATAACAAGATTGAAAAATTGCAACTAGAACCAGAAAAAAATCAACTGATTTGAGGATACTGGGGATCTATAGAGATATCTGATTCAACCTGTGCTTTCAGAAGACAATAGTAAAAATTTTACAACCAATCAGGAGAATAGTAACTGATATCGGTTTGAACATGACAGACAAGATCCATCCGGCCCTGATCTCAGCTCTTAATACGCTGGGCCTCACGACCTACGAGGCCAAAGTTTACGCAGCACTTGTCCTCTACGATCAGGCCGGAGCACGTGATCTGATCGATTTCCTCCAGATCTCAAAGCCGAGTATCTATGAGAGCCTTCAGAAACTACAGGACCTGGGCCTCGTAATAAAAAGGTATTCAAAACCTGCTGTATTCGCACCGGTCCACCCTGAAACCGCTCTGCGTGCTCTTCTTGAAGCACACACCCATGCTGCAGCAGTAGCAGGAGCAGAACTGGAACTGCTCCGAAGAGAGAATATCACAGAAGACCAGGACGAGGCAGTCTGGTCAGTGTATGGTAACGCCACCGTTGAGCACAAAATCCGGGATCTCATCACCAGCGCCGATCATCAGATTGTGTGTGTTATGGGTGAGAGATATGTGCCCATCTTTTATGAGGCAAAGATCAGAAGCCCGGTCATATCCCTGACTATCATATCAGACAATCCAATACTTGAGCAGGAGATCAAAGAGAAGTTCAGGAGTATTGATGCAACCATCAGGGTTATCGCAACTCCCGGTCCTGAATGCATGCCCCGCCCTCCGGACTCGAATCCGGATATTGATCAGTATATAGAGATAAGAAACGTGCTCGACCTCGTTGTTGATGACAGAGAGGCTTTTTCCATACCTCCAATCAGAGCTAAAAAGTTATCAGGACTCCATTCAGGAAACAAGGTTGTTATTCTGATGACCAGGGACAGGATATCGGGGTTTTCCAGGCATCTTGGGAGTTGCCCCGGACCCTCTCATACCCAATAATGTATCAGGGATACACCTCTCCTCCCGACTGACTGATCCAGTCACTGAAGAATGTAGCAGGCACATACATCGGCTGATGCCGAATCCTGATACGAAATTTCTTTTTCCTGACAGCAGGAGCATGCCGACCGTGCTCCTTTTGATGACATGTATGGCAAAGCACGGTGAGATTATGGAGTGTTGAATCACCACCTGCAGAAAGGGGGACGATGTGATGAACCGAGAGTTCAGCAGTGCTGCCACAGATCTGGCACTGATGCCTATCCCGCTCAAGGGCCTGACGCCTGATAAGATTCCAGAAAGGAGGTCTGCTCCCCCGGACTGCAGCAGGTTCGGTCTCCAGCCAGGTGAGAAACCGGTGTTCACATAGATCAGAACAGTACGTCTTTCGTGATCCGGTCAACTCCCCACACCAGAGGCAGGGATGACCAGCGGGACCAGAAACGGTGTCTGAATCCACCATATCTGATCATCACCCTCAAAAATATATAGAATTATCCCATGCACAATACTTCAACAGGGTGCAGTGAGATTGGATAGCCACCTTGATTTTTTAACGATAAGCGTGAGCAATGGCAAACATTAAAGAGTTATTCATGAAAGTTGAAACTATAGAGATCCTGATTCACCCATAATCTAGGTACGAAACGACCTTGTAGGTTTCAGCTTGAGTATCACCATGGACGATGCTATAAACACTCTCGCCCCCAGTCTCCCTGAACTAAAGGGTTTAAACACGTTCGATCCAAATACCAATATCACACCGGAGTTCTCAGAAGAAGAGATCAGGCAGCGATCGCTATCTATCATAACAGAACTTGTGAAAAAACAACCAAAGGCAAAAGAAGCATGGAGCCTCCTTTCACGAGATCCTGACCTTGCAGTGCATTGGGAGTGTGCAAACTACATAACTGTCGAGAAACTCGGGATGAATGATCACGGAAGAGTTCATGCTATTGTTGCTACAGCATCCGCACTTCAGATACTGGAATACCTCATTGCAGCAGATATCGTTCCTGATATCCTCAGTTCAGGGATGGGAGATATTGACGATGCCTACCTGATCGTGCTGACAGCAGCTTTGTGCCACGATATTGGAAATGAGATCCACAGGACAGATCATATCTCACACAGTCTCCTGCTTGTTAGCCCGATTCTTGATCGAATTCTTCCACAGATCTACGACGATCAGAACCGGATGGCAAGGGTGAGAACATTCATCCTGGGATCCATCTACACCCATCACGGTGATCCCAGACCTCTCACCATCGAGGCAGGGGCGGTCTGCATTGGTGATGCAACAGACATGACAACCGGAAGGGCGAGAACCGCTTATGATCAGGGAAGAGTATCAATTCACACGATCTCTGCACTCTCCATAGACATGGTTCTGATAGAACAGGGGAGTGATCTTCCGGTTGTGATCACGATCCATATGTCCAACTCAGCCGGCCTCTTCCAGGTACAGGAGATCTTAGGACCAAAGATCGCAGCAGGACCACTCACTCCCTATATCGAGGTCAGAATTCAGTGCACCCGGGAGAGTGATGGTTCAGAGAAGCAGATCCTGAGCGGGATGAAGTATATTCAGGGATTGCTGATTCGATAAAAACCAATAATCTAATTCTTCTCATTAAAGCGGTTGCACCTTCACTTTTTTCCCGAAAAGAGCCTTGTGCAACAAGAATACTTAAAAAAAGGGTCTTGGAAAGTTCTGAATCAGAGATTATACTCTGAATCCGGACGTGTATGCAAAGGCCTTCTGTAAGGTCTTGATACCGCCGGTGACTTCAGTAGTGTCTTTCCAGCTGTTGGTTGCAGAGGTCTTGTTCCAGGTTGCAGTTGCGGAGTTGTAGTTGGAGTCGCCACCATCACGGGCTTCCATGATGCTGCCTGCGAACACGGTCTTGACGGTACCCTCTGCAAAGCCGCTGCCGGAGTTTGCATCAGGGGTGACAGCGATCTGGTAGTTCAGAGCTGCCGGAACATCAGCTGTCTCTGCGACTCCACGAATCTGACCCTTGGTCGAGATCTGAGCGCTGTTTACGTTGACCAGACTGCTCTTGGCAGAGACAATGTTGCAGAATGCTGGCAGATTGTCGTTGTTTGCCTGTGAGAAGACACAACGGATGTTGCTGTCGCCGCTTGCGTAGTTACCTGCAACTGAGAGGGTGTACTCTTCCTCTCCAACGAGGTGTGCACCTTCGGTGCTGGCGTAGGTCAGAACCTTCTGCTGCTCAATGTTGTACAGGCCACTTCCCTGGTTCTTTGAGCTGAAATCGAAGTTCTTGTTCTCAGCGAGTTTTCCACCGTTGGTGAGGATGGAGTCTCTGAAGGTTACATCAGCAACTACCTGGCCAGCCTTCAAAATACCGGTTGGAATTGAACCCGGACCTGCAATAACCCAGGACATGGTGGTCTTATCGTCCACTGCTCCGGTGACATCGATGACGGTGTCAATAGAGAAGACCTGATTTTCAGGGGTTGCATTGGGCAGACGGTCTGCTGCTGCAAGACCGGAGATCGCCACAAGGGCAACCATTGTTATAAGTGCTGCGATAGAGAATCTCATTCTTACTCCTACAATATTTGCCGATACTCTCAGCATCAACTTGTACTCATACGCGTACTCACAATAAAGCGTTTCTTCTAATGACTAACCTGAGTCATCCGAACATTTTAAGTAATATTGAGAATCTCCGACATTCATTCTGTATCAGTCACGAAGAGAGAAATAAAAAATGAGTTGCATCTGAAGCCAGGGTCGACCCCTAGTTTACAATGCTGATGATTTTGGATTATACCTTAAACCCAGACTGATAGGTGAAGGCCTTCTGCAGGGTCTTGATTCCACCGGTTACTGAGGTAGTATCTTTCCAGGTGTTGGTTGCAGAGGTCTTGTTCCAGGTTGCGCCTGAGCTCAGTGCATAGTTGGTGTTTCCACCGTCACGGGCTTCCATGATGCTGCCTGCGAAGACAGTCTTGACGGTTCCCTCTGCAAAGCCACTGCCGGAGTTTGCATCAGGAGTGACTGCGATCTGATAGTTCAGACCTGCCGGGACATCAGCAGTCTCAGCGACTGCACGGATCTGACCCTTTGTTGAGACCTGGGCACTGTTCACGTTAACAAGGCTGCTCTTGGCAGAGACGATGTTACAGAATGCCGGAAGCACACTGCCGTGGTTGGTTGAGAAGACACAGCGAATGTTGTCTACAGCATTTGCATAGTTGCCTGCTACTGAAAGGGTGTACTCTTCTTCGCCGACAAGGTGTGCACCTTCGGTGCTGGCGTAGGTCAGGACCTTCTGCTGCTCAATGTTGTACAGGCCGCTACCCATGTTCTTGGAGCTGAAATCAAAGTTCTTGTTCTCAGCGAGTTTTCCACCGTTGGTGAGGATTGCATCCTTGAAGGTGACGTCAGAGATTACCTGACCAGACTTCAGGATTCCGGTTGGAATTGAACCTGGACCTGCAATAACCCAGGACATGGTGGTCTTGTCATCCACTGCACCAGTAACATCGATGACAGTGTCAATTGAAAATACCTGGTTTTCAGGGGTTGCATTGGGCAGACGGTCTGCTGCTGCAAGACCGGAGATCGCCACAAGGGCAACCACTGCGATAAGTGCTGCGAATACGAACTTCATACAATTTCTCCTACAATCTTGCTGATACTCTCAGCATCAACATATACACGTTAGGATAGAGAAATTATATAGTTTTGTAATAAATAAATAAAATAGATCCAGTATACATATAGTGTCACCATAGATCAATAGTGACATCATATCCACATGTCCACCCTCACCACCTTCCGGAAATCCCTGATTGAGGAGAGCAGGATGAAGGTTCAACCGATTACCCGGCTTTGCGCAAAAAAGAATGGTACATACCTGAAAAAAGAGTATAACTGATCAGATCACTTGGTTAGGGAAACGAATCCCTCTTCTGTGATCAGTTTCTGTCCTTCAGGACTGTCAATAAATGCTATGAAGGTAACAGCATCACCGGTCGGCTGTCCCTTGGTCAGGAGATGAAGTGGTCGTGCCAGGGGGTACTTTCCTTCCTTAACCGTCTCAATAGACGGGGATATCAGTGTACCATTCACAGAGAGCGGAACTGCATGAATAGTTGAGTCAACATATCCAAGCCCGACATATCCGATTGCATCCTTGGTCTGGGCAACGGTCTGCTGAACTGCTCCATTCGAGTTCTTTTCGAGCTGTGTCTTGACAAAGTCTGCCTTCTTCATGACATCTGATGAGAAGAATTCTCGTGTTCCGGATGCACTGTCACGACCAACAACAACGATTGCAGCGTCACTTCCGCCGACATCCTTCCAGTTGGTGATGTTTCCATCATAGATCTTCTTGATCTGCTCAATAGTCAGGGAGGGAATCGGATTTGCAGAATTCGTTATGATTGCAATTCCATCAATCGCGATCTGGTGAGCCTGAATATCAGAATACTTCTTCTTCTCTTCAGCGGTCAGGTCACGTGATGCCATACCGATCATCGCAGTTCCTTCTCCGGCAGCCTTCACACCGGCCCCGGTCCCACCACCGGTAACCTGTACATCGATTCCAGGATGAGCGGCCATGTAGGTTTCTGCTGCTTTTGCTGCAATCGGAAGCACCGTCGTTGAACCGGCAACCGTGAGGGAAGACCCACCGGAGGTGGCTTTTGCAGCATCAGATGCCTGTGCTCCTGCGACAGTGGTCGTTGGGGTGACTTTATTATCAGTCTGGCCTGAAGAGTTACCCGTGCATCCTGCCATCAGGACAGAGCACAGGAGAAGACCGATCAGGATACATCCTAACGTAGCGGTTTTTGAATTCATCATACACCAACACTCGTGGGTTCATACCACTCTGACCTGAGTGCACATGGGCTTTCCCGCTATACTCCATAGAGAGAAAGGATGGAGCAGTATCAGAATGATACCTATAGAGAACTATTGTGATTCAATCAGACTGAAAACCTGCCAATATCTGAATGGATACGGCAGGCAAGACCGGCAACCGTCTCAATATGCAGGGAGATCTCCTCAACAGACCGGCAGGATTCATTGCATGCATGTGCCGAGGCATCAGCATCCTTTGTTGTCTCCTGCATCAGTTCACCGATCACCCGTGCACGGACGTCAAGACCTTTGATCATCTGCTCCTGTTCATCGGCAATCTGAACCACGTCCCTGCTCATGGTGGCAATGGTCCGTATCTCGGCAGACATACTCTGAAACAGGCTGACCATCTCTTTCACCGCAACACTACGCGATTTTACCTCATCGCGTGCCTTGTCAACCCCGTCCTTAACCTCATTGAAGGCCTGATTCAACGAGCGGAGTGTCTCCGAGATTCCAACAAGGGCACTCTTGGAGTCTAGAGCCAGACGCTTTACTTCAGAAGCAACTACAGCAAAACCCTTGCCTGCATTCCCGGCATGGGCGGCTTCTATAGCTGCATTGACCGCAAGCAGATTGGTCTGGTTGGTAATATCGGTGACGAGCCCGATGATCTTGGTGATCCTGATAAGTTCCTCCTGGATCCTGACAGCCCTGGAGGCTATGAGATCTGTTGCGCCGGATATGGCATCCATTCCCTCACCGCTCCTGCCTGCCAGTTCAATCCCCCGGGATGAGAGATCATCTGCCTTAAATGAGATATCAGCAACCGATTCAGACCTGGTGGTCATCAGATGCAAAGACCGCATTGCTGAATCGGTTCCTTTGATCATCTCCTGGACCTCGGTTCTGACCTGGCCGGCCCGGTCTGAAACCGAGAAGGCATACGCAGCAAGAGTCTCGGCCTGGCCTGCAACCGACGCGATACTCTCTCTCATCTGATCAGCCTCGCCGTTCATTGTGGTGGATGTACTCCTGAGATCAAGAATACTTTCAGAGATCCTGATCCCGATATTGTCAAGTGATGACCTGATAGTAACAAAATCCCCGGCAACCTCAAGTTTTCTTCCCATCCGGACGGTAAAATCCCCGACTGCATACCCGCTGCTCACCCGGTCAATCTCGCTGACCACCCCCTGGCAGTAGATACCGATGGCGTCGAGTGAGACCTTCAGGTTCTCGAAATCTCCAGGATATGGTATCTTCTCATCCATTCGGGAGTCAAACCTGCAGAGGGCATACTCACCGCTCACCCTCCTGACCTCTTCAAGCGGGGCATGGATCAGCCCGAGCATCCGGTTCATCCCGGTGACCAGTGCCTGATAGTACCCTGAAAGCCCTGATAGATCGCCACGTGCAGAGAGATCACCCTGCATCACCGACATTGTCAGTGATTCGACTGTTGCGATCATCATCTGGAGTGAACTCAGGGCATCATCGAGATCCCTGATCACCATTTCAAACGGACCAGGGGGAATATCACCCACCGAGACCGGAATCCACCCGGTCTTCATCTGCTCAAGAGTTGTAGCAAGCACCTGGTACTGGGCCTGCACCAAGTCCAGCATCATATTAAAATCAGAGGCAGACATACTGCCCTGTTCATCATCTGCGAACATGGCAGGATCCAGGCGGGTTGAGAGATCTCCTGAAGTAAACCGTTCACATACTCTGGTAATCTCCCCGGGAAATGATACCACCGACTGGTCAACAGCCGCACTATCCGTATTGTCGGATTGAATAAGAACCTCGTTGAACGCTGCTGCAAACTCAGATAAAATACCCCTGTACTCCCCGGCTGCCAGAGGTGATCGGTGATCTACTGTATCAGAATCTGGATCTGGCTGCACGTTGAGATCCTGACGAAGTGAGTCGAGCATCAGAAGGATCATCCTCGTTCTAGTGCTCAGGATGAGGTCATCAGGCACGACTACAGGATCAGACGAGAGGATGGCATTTTGCAGAATGGACCTTTCGTGCATCAGCCCCCTCACCAGGGACGCAAGATCGCCAGCCTTCCGGGTACCGTTATCCTTCAGATAATCGCTGGAGATCTCATCACAGATCAGCCTGACCGTCTGTAGGCAAACCTCGGGATCAGGATTACTACCGCTGGTATTGGAATCTATCAAAGAGCAGAGCTCACCGAAGCCTTCAGGAGTTGAGGATAATCCGGAGGGAACAGGGGTCAGCAGAAGATGAACAACCTGACGCTTGAGAAGTGGGATCAATCTTCGTTCTGCCTGCACAAGCAGGGGTTGTGTTCCGGACACCTGGAGGACAGCAGGTTCATTACCTTCCTTACCTGCGAAGATCTCGTTCAGAATCTGAACACCGTGAGTGCCTGACTCCCGAAAGAGAGGGGTGTCAAAGAGGTTTGTTCCACGGGATGTCTCAACATCTATCCCACAGAATTCTCCAGCCTGGGATGAGAGAGAGAGGATCGTTCCATCAGTCTCGAGAAGAACCTCTGCAGGTTCTGACCAGGAACTTCGTATCTGATCATATGAAGGGATAGTGGCATTTGATCCGGTATCAGCCAGAACCAGCAGCAGGTAGATGAGTGACCCGTTACCATCCATCACAGGTAGGGCAGTAGTCGGATAGATATCAGACCCGGTCGGAAACCTGAACTCAACTACCCCGCTTGCAGGTTTTCTCATCAGGGCCGCATCCCATACCGATTCACCAGAGAGGAGGGACATCTCAATATCACGGAGAGGATGACCGCTCAGTGATCTCGGTATGTAACCCGAAGAGTGATAGAACGCATCGTTTGCGCCAAGGATGGTCAAAGCAGCGTCACAAATAAGAACCGGGGAGGGAAAGGTACGGACTCCTTCATTCCAGTCAGTATTATTCTCTGAAGAGGAGTGGAGAAGGTGGACCAGCGCTTCAAGATCGCCTGACCCCGGTGAACCCGTGTTCATGACTTTCATCCTTCACTCACCAGGAGTGATACCTGCCCGGTGGCTTCAGATCCGGTTTTTAAGCGGTACCCCTTCTTTGGAATATGGATCTCAAACCTGGCACCTTCCAGGTTATTACCGGTTTCTGAAATTCCCATACCGGTTATTCCCAGGATCTCCCGGGTATAATAGAGACCAAGACCGGTGTTGCTCCCAAACCCACGTTCAAAGATCTTCTCTTTCAGATCATCGGGAACTCCGATCCCGTCATCCTCGACAACAAGAACCCCGCCATCCATCAGTTCCATGAAACTGATCCTGACAGTGGTGACCCGTTTTCCATGCATGATCGCATTTTCTATCAGATTGCTGACGATCTTTCCGAACATCACATCAGTGTAGACCTCAACCATCCCGGTCGAGTGCAGGATCGTGATGGCACCAAACTCGTGTGAACAGGTGATCCCTTCGATGATGGCACCAACAGAGAGCCACCGTGGCCGCTGAATCCCGATCTTCTGGTATACATCAGAGAAGAGCAGGTGTTCGTGGATGCTGTTTATACTCGAACCAATAGCGGTAACATATGGCCTTATCTCGGGATTTGACTCTGCACACTCGAGCAGGAGTTCATATGAGTTCATCTGGACAGAGAGCTGATTCCGGATGTCATGTCTGGTGATGCTATTAATAATGTGCAGTTTCCGACTTGTGCCCATCAGGGTCTCCATCGCGGCCTGCTCCTCTTCAAGAGCGTAGTGGTGAATGGCATATGCAAGTTCACCGCATAACTCGGCGAACATGGCGTGTTCATCAGAATCATGCGCATAATCTCCCGAAAGGGTGACTGAAAGGATCCCGTACACCTCACCGGCATGCTCAAGCCGCATGGTCAGGGCATACTGGCCCTGATGATCAGGGTAGAGAGGGCAGGATATGCAGGTCTGGCTTGGCTCGCAGATCACCGGTTCGCGTCCCTGCCCGAGGGCACGACGGGTGCAGGAGGTCCGGTTTCCTGCCCTCAGATAGGTGAGAAGATCTTCTATTCGGTCTTCAAGCCCTGCGTGATAGACTGATCTGACACTTCCATTCCGATCAAAGAGAACAACCCTGACATTCTGATACCCTCTGCCTGATGAGATGATCCTGCAGACATTCTGCAGCTTCCGATCGAACTCATCATCCCCGTGCAGAGTTCCTGACACCTCACGAAGTGCCTGAAATATCTGGTACAGATGGTGGATCTTCTGCTTTGTCCTGTACTGCCCGGCTGCATGAAGGACTTTTTTTGCCAGTTCTGCAAACTGAGAGCCTGGATCTCCCCCTTTCTGCAGGTAGAACGTGGCTCCATTGTTAAAAGCCCTGATGACAACCTCTTCACGTCCCCTCCCGGTAAAGAGGATGAACGGGAGGTCGTGCCCGCACTCCCTGATCTCTTTGAGAAACTCGATCCCGTCCATGACCGGCATCTCGTAGTCTGATATGACCGCATCGTACCGCGATGAAGAGAGAAGGCGAATGGCTTCCTGTGGATTGGTGGTTGTATCAACCGATACCCTTCCGGTCTTCTCAAGGTACATACGGGTTATCTCAAGGATTATCGGCTCATCATCAAGGTGGAGAATATGGATACTACCTGGCTGCCGGTGATCGGGTCTCATAGCCCTACCCTTCTGATCTTTTCGGCAAGCTCCTGTGCCTGATCCTGTTCGATGAACATGGCAGATGCAATTCCCACCCACTTTGAGAGATCTACACAGTGTGATGGTTCGATATCTTTGAACGAGAGCCCGCTCATGTGAAATTTTGTCTGCCGTTCAAGGAGGGTGATCGCTGCAGGGCCGAGATACTCGGTAGCGATCGTAAGGACGGTATCTGAAGTCATGGTCATGGTGGTCCACCAGGGAGATCACTCCTGATAATCCTGATGCATGAGGATCTTCAGGCTGGTGACCATCCGCTTAAACGAGGAGGCGAGTTCACCGATCTCATCGTTACGGGAGATCGCAATGGTGACATCAGTCTCTCCCCTGCTGATCCGTTTTGCAGAGTCGATCAGGATATGGATGTCCCTGATCATGGTCCGCGAGAAGACCGCTATGATAAGTCCGGCACACACAATACCGAGGATCAGGATGAGATAGATCGTCTGGCCGACAAAACTCATACGATTCTGGACAACTCCTGCATCCATATCGACACCCACGATGCCGATGACCTCACCGCCTGCGTTCTTTATCGGGGCATATGCCGCAAGTACAGTTCCCCACGGGCGTTTCACAAACTCGGGCTCAACCTGCCTTGTTGAGAAGGCATCAGTCATAGCAGTTGTAGGGGAAGACTCAGCACTTCCAATCTTAAAGTTCCGTTTCCCGGTGTTGTACCCCGAATCAACGACGTACTCTATCCCGGAACTGCCCTTTCGCATGGTGTATATCTTGACGATCTCATCGTCTGATTTTGCCATCGCAGCGAGTTGTTCGGCATTCATCAGGTAAAGCACTTCAGACTCCATCCCGGGCTGAAGTTTGGAGATCTCGTTTCCATTCAGATCTGCGGCGGTTATCGAGGCGAGAGCGAGGAGTTCCTGCTGGGTTGACTCCTGGATCTTTCCAGATGAGGCACCATACGTGAAGAGGAACGTAAGCCCTGATATTACGAGTACGAGGATTACAAACCCTGCTGTGAGTTTGGTCATGATTGAATGGATCATGGATGTCATTGGATACCCCCTGTGCATCCGATTTTCAGAGATGCACCATCGGTGAGAGGATGCTTCAGGTATGTCATGACGGATGATGAGAGGGCTGGATCAATAATAATTCTGAATATAATCTCCGGATTGACCCATGACATCAGATGACACTGATCACTCCGGAGATCTATTGGGAGATCGTGTTAATGATGGACTATTGCATCTGGAGTTATTCAGAAGAGAATAGCGACAAGAAAAGGCATACCGAACAGGTATCTGGGTCAGAACGGGAGAGATAAACCGGGAAAAGAGGAGGACCCGGAATGAGTGTCCCAGGATCCTGCAGACAAAGAGGGAAATTAGGTGGTATCTATCCCCTTCCCCGACAGATCAGATCTTCTAAATTGTAGGTGAGATATGACTTCTCGTACTGTTGTTACTTGAGCGATACAAATCCCTGTTCTTCAACAATCTTCTGACCGTCAGCGCTCAGGAGGAAGTCAATGAAGTCCTTGGCTGAACCGGACGGTTCTCCATCGGTTATGAAGTATAAATCACGGGAGAGTGGGTATTCCTTGCTCTTGACAGTTGCTGTGGTTGGCTTGAGTTTCTTGCCGTCAACATCAAGGCTGACAACCTTTACTCCGTCCTCAAAGCCCATCCCGACGTACCCGATTGCATTCGGGGTCTGGGAGACGAGCTGCTGCACTGCACCATTTGAGTTCTTCTCAAGCATGAATGAGGTGAAGTCAGCCTTCTTGAGAACCTCGTTGAAGAAGAATTCCCGGGTTCCTGATGCACTGTCACGGCCTACAATCTCGAACTCAGCCTGTTCTCCGCCGACATCCTTCCAGCTCTTGTCTTTGCCGGTGTAGATATCCTTGATCTGGGAGAGAGTGAGTGATTCAACCTTGTTTGCCGGGTTGACAATGATTGCAATACCATCCTTTGCAACAGGTGTTGACACAAGTTTTGAGTAAGATGCCTTCTCGTCGGTGTTCATTTCACGGGAGGACATACCGATATCAACGGCACCCTTCCCGATTGCAGAGATACCGGCACCGGATCCGCCTCCGCTGACCTTGACATCTACGTCAGAGTGTTTGGCCATGTATGCTTCGGCAACAGCCGAGGCGATGGGGAGAACGGTGGTTGAACCGGAGATCGTGACTGTTTTTCCTTCTGCACTCGCCGCTGCCGGAAGGACTGCAAAGACCACAAGGAGTCCTGCAACCAGGGCAAGTGCGGAGAGGCGTGAACCAGGTACATGCTGCGACATACGCATCACCTCCATAATCACGTGGGAATGATCATAGAGATTTTCTCATGAAAACCGGTGAACCATAGAGGAGTGGGAGAGTTCTATACCAACTATTCTTCTCTATAGATGGAAGAGACACAGAGTGATCATTTCAGGATTAACAAGTAATACCAGAGATCCTGATCGCCCAATGGTGAATCTTCCACCCTTCTTTCAGCCTGATGAGGCTGATTCGCTCCGATCCGCGCAATGCCACAAATGTCCCCTATTAGTTCGACAGAGAATATGATGGAAGATTAGATGTCTGAACATCAGGAGAGAAGAATGCGCACGGAGAGATTTAAGACCCCTTTGTTTCCACTGGAGTTCTCCCGGGTCCAGATTGTAAGGCAAGGTGCAGACAGTGAACCTGGATCAGTGGATGAGAGTGTGTATCGGGAGAAGAAATTCCTGAAAAGACTGGTATTTGTAAAAACCCAGATCACAGAGTCTACAGAGAGATAAAGTGTCAAAAGGCAGTGCTGATCAGAGAAAGGAAACGGACAAATATTTATCGGAATTTATTATATTCGGCGCGATTTAATTGAGAATACAGATATATACCGCATATCTGTATGGCAAAAAATCATAATCCCCAACTCATACTTACACCTCACCGGAATATGGGGAGGGATGGGGATCACACAACAGACAGAGACCAGGAGTGACCAAGGATCGGCATTCCACATACCTGATTGTGAATCCCCCCATCCGCTCTCACCCAGTCTGTCATCTCATTCCAGGGGAGAAGATTACCAGGAACTGCTCGACCAGGTCAATGATATTGTTTTCAGAATGACCATTCAGGGTAGCCTGACCGAGGTAAGCCCGTCGGTCACCCGAATACTCGGATATACCCCTGCAGACCTGATTGGAAAAAATATCACTCATTACCTCAACCCTGCCTCACTAGAAAAGGTCAGAGAAGAGATCTCAAACAAAATAACCCATCCGTCAGAATCGTCAAGATATGAACTATCCATTCAGGCACGTGACGGCAGGGAGGTCATCTGGGATGTCAACAGCAGACTTGTAAAAAGGACAGGCCAACCGCCGGAGATCCTGGGAATCATCAGGGATACCAGCGAACACAAATTCCGTGACATCTACGAGAATGTAATAGAAGGGATATTCCAGACATCAGTAAATGGGGAGATTCTCAGCGCCAACAACTCGTTTGCACGGATGTACGGATATGATACACCAGCAGAATTCCTCAGCCAGGTTCACGATATCAGTTGTATTTACGCCAACCGGGATGACAGGCTGCGTATTCTTCAGGCTTTGAGCCAGCACAATTCGGTGCAGAACGTACACCTTGAGGTTGTAAGGAAGGATGGGGAGAAGCGGTGGATATCCCTGAATGCCCGTATGGTATCGCACCCTGCAGGGCATTACATCGAGGGTTCTGTTGTTGATATCACCGAAGAGGTCCTGCTGAAAAAGAGTCTGGAAGAGAAGGAGAGGATATACCGGCTGCTTGCCGAGAACGTGTCAGATGTCATCTGGACCGCTGATTTGAACATGCGGGTCAATTACATCAGTCCCTCGGTCTGGCGTCTCCGTGGATACACCCCTGAAGAGGCCTCGCTCCAGCATCTGCACGAAGTGTACACACCAGATTCAATTCACACCCTGCTTAAAAGCAGGAGAAAAGGGATGGATGATCTCATGACAGGGGATCACAGAACAGACATGGTCCAGTACCTGGAACTGGCGATGTACCATCGGGATGGACATGTGATATGGACCGAGACAGTCATCTCTCCAATCAGGGGAGAGGATGGCAGACCGATCGGAGTGGTAGGGAGCATCAGAGACATCAGTGCAAGGAAGCAGGTGCAACTTGCTCACCAGGAGATAGAGACACGGCTGAACGAGGCACAACAGATAGCACAGATCGGAAGCTGGGAGATGAACAGAAAGAACGGGATCATCACCTGTTCTGATGAGGTATATAGGATACTTGAGATCACACCTGATGCCATATCAGGGACTATCGACTCGTTCATCGCCTATATTCACCCTGATGACCGTGATGAGTTCAGATGCAGGTTTTTTCACCGGATCCAGGATTCAGAATTCAGGGAGTCGGTATACCGCGTAGTTCTGGATGGCGGGAGGATTAAATATCTGCAGATCCGGGGGAGGTCTGTCAGCAAAGGTGGGGATGAGAACCTGATCGTCGGCACCGTCCAGGACATCACCGAAAGGATGACACTTGAGGATGAACGGAAACAACTGATCAGGCAGATCCAGCGGAACATGGCAGAACTCATGATCCTAAACGATGGAATCCGAAACCCGCTCGCTATTGTTGAAGCCGTCCTGGAATTTAAACCCAATAACTGCCACGAGGAGATCCTCACACAGATATCAAGGATAGATACGATGGTGAGCCAGTTTGACAAACGGTGGGCAGAATCAGAGAAGATCTTCTCGTACCTGCAGAAGCATTATGGGATCAGTTGATTTGAGAAGTGGGGACCCAATAACACAACGTATTAATTTCACGCCACCTGACGCTGATCCATGAAGACCCAGTATTGGATCATTCTTGTTGTCATTATCCTTGTGGTTGGTATTGGCATTGGTTCGCTATTCACACCGAAGGCGCCTACTGTCACAGTCACTGGTGCACAGATCAGTTCAGTCAACCTTTCAGCAATCGGACTTGCATTCACTGTTGAGATTGACAGTTCGTATCCAGTTAGCATTCCGATCAAATCACTCACCTATACAGTGGCATACCAGGGAAGAGAGGGACCAATACAACTGGCTGCTGGTGAAAAGAGCGGGATGATGATCAAGCCAGGCAAGCAGGAACTGGTTATACCAGTACTTGTCTCAAACCCGTCCATTATAAAATCAGCATTTGAGGTGATCAGGACCGGAGAGATCAAACTAATGATCAACGGAAATATTACTCCTGATATCCTCGGTATCGGCCCGGCTGTGCCATTCAGCAAAGAAGTATCAGTTCCAGTTAAATTAGGGGACATAAGAGGAGATATCATCTCCAGTGTAGGGTCAATTGCAGGATCGATCCTTCAGTCAAGTACCTCCTGATGTGTACCAGGAATACCCCTTTTTTAGATTCAAATTTCCTTTCTGACGACAGGATATTATTTATTAGTTTGCCATGCAAAACCGACAGGCTTATCGTAACCCCTGTGAGAGTATCTATTATCCAACCCTGCCTGGATAACAGGGAGAAGAGGAGGGATTATTCTGAAGGATAATACGAAAGAGAGGAAGTTAAATTTTTTAAATAATGCAACAATAGGCCAGAAGATCAGGATCATCTGCCTGATACTGGTCATAGTACCGGTCCTTATCCTCGGGGCCATCGCATACACCAGTGCCTACAACGCAGTATACAGCGATATCAGACAGAATCTGGATAACCAGGTTGTAGATATGCAGGATGCCAGTGCCACGGTCAACAACCTTACCCAGAACAAGGTGAACGATGACCTCAATATTCTGCGAAGTTCGTTTTATACCAAAGGGAAGCCTGAGATCCGTGATGGAAAACTGGTCCTTACATCAGGATCGTCACAGTATGTTGTAAACGACAACTTCGAGATCGTCGACGGGGTACAGCAACTGGTCGGTGGAGCAGCAACAGTATTCCAGAAACAGGGTGACAAAGCGGTCAGGATTTCTACCAATGTCATCGGTGAAGACGGAAAGAGGGCCATCGGAACAACAGTCTCACAGGCCGTGTATGATGCGGTCATCACCCAGGGAGAAACCTACTATGGCACCGCCAACGTGGTAGGTAAGAAGTACATCACCGCATACGAACCTGTCAAAAACAGCAGCGGTGAGATCATCGGGATCCTCTTCGTCGGTGTTGACGAAAACGCAACTGTTGGTGTGCTCAAAGATCAGATAAAGGCAAAGAAGATCGGTGAGAAGGGGTACATGTACATCCTCAACACCACCGGATACACCATCGCCCACCCAACCAACGAAGGGAAGAACGATTCAGATCTTCCGTTCATCAAGGATATCATCACCAAAAAGAACGGATTCATTCAGTATTCATATAACGGTGTTGACAAGGTTGCCGCATTTGCATACTATGAACCCTTTGACTGGATCATTGTTGCAAATGGTTCATTGGCCGACTTTTTGAGCCCGATTGATGCGATCAGGAACACCATCGTGCTCGTGATCATACTCGGATCCATCACAGGGGTTGCAATCTCATACTGGTTCGGTAACTCGATATCAAGGCGGATGGATGAACTCGTTAACCTTTCAGAGCAGATTACAAAGGGAAATCTCTCGGTCAGCATCAGCGAGTCAGCAAGCAGGGACGAGATTGGAATCCTGAACAGATCCTTCCTTGAGGTTATCAGGACGTTTGAGCGGTTCAGGGATGAGGTCCAGACGATCAGTATTGCCGCAGCAGATGGGAACCTGAACGTACGGGGAGATCCGACCAAGTTCCAGGGTGATTATGCTCTCATCATCGGCGGGGTCAACAAGACCGTTGACGCAATGGCAACACCCATAAAGGAGGCGATGCGGTTATCTGGTGAGTACGCAAAGGGTGACTTTACCGCACGGGTAGATCCCTCATTACAACAGAAAGGTGAGTTTGTTACCTTCAGGGATGCACTCAACAAGATCGGAGCTGACATCTCTGAAGCGATCTCCAAGGTCAAACAGGAGGTCGAGGGACTGGCAGGAGCCATGGGTGACGTGGGTTCCAACGTCGACTCTATCACCGAGGGGATTGTGCAGGCACACCGCAGTATCGAGGATGTGTCAGCAGGAACCGGGCAGGTGGCCCAGATCGCAGGTGCGGTTAACACCCTGGCAGAACACAGCGGCAACAGCACCCAGCAGATCATGAATGCAATGCAGGATCTCGCCACAACAGTCTCTGCAGTTGCAGGTAAAATGAACGAGGTAACGGCCCTTACCGGCAGTGCCTCCGAGCTCTCTGGCCGTGGTAAGCAGGTTGCAGGAAGAGCTGAGACCGGGATGCAGGGGATCATGCACTCGTCTGCCGATATCGAGCGGATGGTCACTGATATCAGCAGTCAGATGAACGAGATCGGAAGGATTGTTGACATCATCAGTTCTATAGCAGAACAGACAAACCTGCTCGCCCTGAACGCTGCGATAGAAGCAGCACGAGCAGGAGAGGCAGGACTCGGATTTGCAGTTGTTGCAGGTGAGGTCAAAGACCTTGCAACCGGGTCGCAGAAGTCTGCAGAGAACATCGCATCCATCATTACTGCCCTGCAGCAGAAGACGGTCGCGATCACCGCGGCTGTGAAGGTCTCTCTGACTGAGGTCAAGACCGGAGATGAGGCGGTCGGAGAATCACTTGCTATTTTCAGCGAGATCGTTGGCTCAATAGCAGAGATAGACCGTAACATGAATGAGGTTGCTGCAGCCAGCGAGGAGCAGGCTGCCTCTGTTGAAGAGGTCACCGCCACCGTGCATGAGTTCGGAGATATGGTTCAACAGACTGCAAAGGAGTCTGTCGGGCTTGCAGCAGCAAGCGAAGAGTCGTCTGCAGCAGTTGACCAGATTGTGACCATGATCGATCATGTCAACACCTCGATGGACGAGATCAGAAGTGTCGTTAAAAACGCCCTTGAATCGACCCAGTTCATCGAGAATGAGATGAGCAGGTTTAAAATCTGAACCAATCAGTCATCCCTCTCTTCCCACTTTTTTCCCACTTGTTTATCGGGCTTCACCTCCAACACGTACTGACCGTGATCTCTTCTCCTGCAAGGCCGGTCCTCTTCATCCTTGCCGCTGCGTTGCTCTTCGGCTCTTCTGCCCCGATGGCGAAAATGGCACTGGCAGGCATAGCCCCGATCACCCTTGCAAGTATGATCTATCTTGGAAGTGGAGGCGGAACGGCAGTATACCGGCTTTTTCGCCATCTCCGGGGAGTCACCACCACTGAGCCGCCGCTCACAAGGGCTGCTGTTCCCTGGGTAATCGGTGCCTCCTTCTTTGGTGCCGTGCTCGCAACAACCAGCCTCACACTCTCGCTCCGATCGGTAACAGCCTGGGAGGCATCGGTTCTGCTCAGTTTTGAGGCTGTTGCAACCGCACTTGTAGCCAGGATTATTTCAGGAGAGCGGGCAGGAAAGCGGGTCTGGACCGCTCTCGGATGCATCACCCTTGCCTGCATAACGCTTGCATGGAAGCCTGATCAGCCGCTCGGACTCTCGATAGGAGCAGCCGGAATCCTCTTCACCTGCCTCTGCTGGGGAGTTGACACCAGCTGCTCCCGTCAGGTTGCGGGCCGGGATCCCCTTGCAATCGTGATGTATAAAGGCCTCTTTGCAGGAGTGATTACCTTCATTGTAGCCAGGATCATCGGAGAACCTCTCCCGGGTGCCATGCCTGTGGCAGCAGCAGCCCTCATCGGGATGACCGGGTTCGGCGGCCTGATGACCTTCTGTTTCCTGAAAGCACTGCGTGACCTCGGACCGGCACGAACCGGATCATACTTCGGGATCAACCCGGTGTTCGGAATCATCGTCGGCCTGATCCTCTTCAGGGATCTTCCCGGGCTGATCTTCATCCCTGCTGTCTGCCTGATGCTCACCGGGATCGTGATCCTGCTAACCGAACATCACAGCCATCCCCACCGGCATCTGCCAGAGGTACATGATCACAGACACCGGCACGATGACGGCCACCATGATCATCTTCATCCGAAAGGGGCACCACAAACCGGGCCTGACGGGTATCATACTCATCTCCATTCACACGAGGAGATAGTGCATGAACACGAGCATACCCCTGACATCCATCATCAACACAGCCACAAACGGCAGGTTGTATCCAAAGAACAAAGGTAGAATCATACTTCCTGCAGCGCAGAATTAAGAAGAATCCGGTCCAATGGATTCACATGTTTGCAAAACGGATCGATAACCTCCCCCCGTACCTCTTCGCCCGCATCGACGAGATGAAGGCAAAGAAACGCGGCGAAGGGGTGGATGTCATCGACCTCGGGGTTGGAGATCCCGACCTTCCCACCCCGCCCCATATTGTGCAGGCACTCATCGATGCTGCACAGGATCCAGACAATCATCATTACCCCTCATACCTCGGGATGCAGGCATTCCGTGAGGCAGTCGCCGGATGGTACAAGCACCGGTTCTCTGTTGATCTCGACCCGTCATCAGAGATCATCTCCCTGATGGGATCAAAGGACGGGGTTGCCCACATCCCTGAAGCACTTGTCAACCCGGGCGACTACGTCCTCGTCCCAAGCCCCGGATACCCGGTGTACTCAACCGGAGCGCTCTTCTCAGAGGGAAAAGTCCATGAGATGCCACTCCTTCGTGAGAATAAATTCCTCCCTGACCTCGATGCAATTCCAAAAGATGTTGCAAAGAAGTCAAAACTCATGTGGATCAACTACCCGAACAACCCGACCTCCGCCATCGCTCCCCCCAAATTCTTTGAAGAGGTTGTGCAGTTTGCACGTGAGAATGAGATCGTGGTCGTGAGTGACAACGCGTACTCTGAAGTCTCCTTTGATGGATACAAGGCTCCCTCATTCCTGGAGACTGACGGGGCATCAGAGGTGGGTATCGAGATGCACTCACTCTCCAAGACCTACAATATGACCGGCTGGCGTATCGGAATGGCAGTCGGGAACAAGGAGATCATCAGGGGTCTTGGAGTCGTCAAGACCAACATCGACTCGGGAACCTTCAACCCGGTGCAGCATGCCGCCATCGCAGCACTTTCAGGCCCCCAGGACTGCGTTGCAGAGGCGTGTTCCATCTACCAGGAACGCCGTGACGTCCTGGTATCGGGCCTGCAGAAACTCGGGTTCGATATCCAGGCACCAAAGGCAACCTTCTATGTCTGGCTGAAGGTCGAAGACAGTATGGCAACCGCTGCAAAGATGCTGAACGAGGCAGGAATTGTCGTCACCCCGGGCATCGGTTTCGGTAAATCAGGCGAAGGATACGTCAGGTTCGCAATCACCAGATCTGTTGACCGGATTCGCGAAGCTATAGACAGGATGGAGTCGGTATCATGGTAATGACCCTTCCGGAGCACATCTCTATCAAAGACCGACACCTCTGGATCAACGGGTGCGATGCAGTAGAACTCGCGTTCAAGTATGGCACCCCCCTGTACGTCACAGACGAGGACCGGATCAGGGCAAACTTTCACGGATACAAGAAGGCTCTCACAGCCCGCTATCCCGCCATCAGAATCCTCTATGCTGCAAAGGCAAACGGAAATCCTGCCATCCTGAAGATCCTTGCACAGGAGGGGGCAGGAGCAGATGTCTTCTCATCAGGAGAACTTAACATCGCCCTGCAGACAGGGATGAAACCTGAGTACCTCCTCTTTAACGGAAGTTCAAAGACCGAGGCAGATCACCGGCTTGCAGTTGAGAAAGGGGTCAGAGTATCACTCGATTCCATCGATGAGCTGATGCAGCTCGACCGGATCGCAGGTGAGGCAGGAAAGATCGTCGAGATCTCGTTCAGGGTGAACCCTGCGATCGATGTTCCGACCCACCCGAAGATCGCTACCGGACTTGCAACATCCAAGTTCGGTATCCCGGCAGTCGCAATCACCGAGGCATATGCCCAGGCACTCGCATGTAACCATGTAATCCCGGTCGGGATACACTGTCACATCGGGTCGCAGATCCTCTCTGTCGAGCCATTTGCCAAAGAGGCACAGGTGCTGATGGAGGTTGTGGCAGAGCTCCACAAGATGGGAGTGAAATTTAAGTTCGTCGACCTCGGTGGCGGTCTTGGTGTCTGCTACGAGCACACCGGCGATCCGGCACCGGCGTTTGCCGCCTATGCAGATGCTGTCATGCCCGAGATCACGGCGACATTCACAAGACTTGGGATCTCACCGGAGATCTGGATAGAGCCAGGCAGGTCAATGGTCTGCGATTCAACTATCCTGCTTACAAAAGTCAACTCAGTGAAAAAGGCACACAAAACCTTCGTGAACGTGGATGCAGGGTTTAACACGCTGATCAGACCTGCAATGTATGACTCGTACCACGAGGTTGTGGTTGCAAACCAGGCGGGAGAAAAGCCGGAAGAGACATACACCATCACCGGCCCGATATGTGAGACAGGTGACATCCTTGCCCATGACCGGGAACTTCCTGCTGTCCGGGCAGGCGATCTCATAGCCCTCCTTGATGCCGGGGCGTATGGCTACTCAATGGCATCACAGTACAATGGCCGGGGTCGCTGCGCTGAAGTACTGGTGAAAGGAAAGGAGTCAGCCCTGATGCGAAGGGCTGAGACACTCGAAGACCTGCTGGCAGCCGTGGTAACTCCCCCGTGGCTGTAAGAATGGTGAGAACAGCACCTTTTTTTCAGTCTCACCCGGGCATTGAGTCCAGAGGAGGAAGCCCGTGGTAAGGTACCACTACGCACTCGTTGATGATCTGATCAGCAGGGAAGAGTTTGACAAGAGGATCGAGAAGAAGATCGAGGACTGCGGAAACCTTGCCGATGAAGTGGCTGCTGCCCTGCTAGTTGTCAGGGATCTGGGCCGTTCCCATGTGAAGATCAAGGGATTACGTGGCAGATCCTCGCTCTTCTGCTTTTATGCAAAGATCCTTGCCTGCTCGGACGTAAAGGAGTTTGACCGGCCTGAAGGGAACAAGGGCCTTGTCGCACGGGTAACTGTCGCTGACGAGACAGGGCAGACCGATCTTGTCTTCTGGGACGAACAGGCAGCAGCAATCAGCGAGTCGTTCGAGGCAGGAGAGGTTGTCGAGGTGATCGGCAGGCACGGAAAGAGCCTGAAGGAGATTCAACCCCTCAACCTGCGTAAGACCCATGTCGAGATAGACTGTGAGATGACTCCGAAGGAGCACAAGCAGCCTGAACGAAAGGACACCAATCTCCTGATCATCAGCCTGCAGCCAGTTAAATCATTCACAAGAAAGGACGGAACAAGCGGCGAGATGATCAGCGGGATCGTCGGCGATACTACAGGAACTGCACGGCTCCTCTGTTGGGATGCAGCGATGCTCACTGGCTGTACACCGGGAATGGCTGTGAGTGCATATGGCATTCTTGAAAAGGAAGGGGATTTTGGTGGCAGGGAGATCGTGATCGATGAGAACACCCTGATCGCCCCTGCAGAAGAGCGGCCGGATATCCCGCACACACCCCTCGGGGATGTGAAACCCGACCAGACCGTGACAGTTTCAGGGGACCTTGTGCAGGTCCAGCCTCCCCGCCCGTTCACGAGGCGGGACGGGACCTCTTCATGGGTACGGAATGTCAGGATATCTGATGGAACTGCCACTCTTCCCCTCGTGCTCTGGGACGACGAGGCCTCACGGTCGCTTCTCGCCGGTGAAAAGGTGATCGCCTACCATGTTCCTGCACGGGTAGGCAGAACCGGGGAGACCGAACTATCAGTGGGACGGGGAAGCTGCCTGCTCATCGTCCCTGACGAGAACGGGGAGCGGATCAGCATAGATGGGACGGTCATCGAGACACCCACGGGCAAGGTCATCGACGACGGCGTGCAGGCATTCCTGATCGAGGGACCATACCAGCACGGGACCGAGATCACCCTTCACGGAATTGTGAGTGGGAAAAGGCTGTTTATTGACGGTAATGAGAAAAGCAACATTTCTCTGGAGGTTGTTCAGGCTGACCTCGGGCAGTTACTTCAGAGCCTCGGATGAGTCAGAAAAATTACTTTCACCCAGTGATTTGCACGACTATATAATAGTAATCCAATCAGATTCAGAATTTCTTCAGAAAAAACCGGATTAAAACCCTTTTTCTCGTCAAAACCTGATCACCCTTCCATCCGATGCAGCAGATTTCAGTTGTCTTCTGATCCACACCAGATCACGTTATTACCGGCAGGCCAACGGAGACCGTATTAAACGATTTCTGCCAGGTTTTTGCATATGCCGATCATATTGCGAAAGTGTTGAAATCTGATTAGAGGTCTTTTTTTTGCGATCAAAGAATATTTCACAGGACATTAGGCATCAGAAATTTATCTCATTTCACTTTCGCCCTGTTTCACTGAAGTTTAAATGGGGGTATGAGTGATGGGTAGTGTAGGGATAGAACATTATGGCAGCAGAAGCATACCAACTTGAGGATATACCAGGCGTCGGACCAACCACTGCAGAAAAACTCCGTGAAGCAGGATACGAGACTGTCGAAAAGATTGCACAGTCGTCTGCATCTGAACTTTACGAGCTGGCCGAGATCGGTGAAGCGACGGCCCGCAAGATGATCAAGTGGTGTGTTTCCCAGACCACCGAGGGTGGGGAGGGTGAGACTGATGAAGGGCCATCTGATGCTGGTTCAGATAATGTGTCTATGAATGCCAAAAGACTGGAGATCGAGGATATACCAGGTGTGGGACCTGCGATTGCAGAGAAACTTCGTGATGGAGGATTCCTGACGATCGAAGGGATTGCAACCGCTACCCCGTCAACACTCTCTGAAGCGGCTGAGATCGGAGAATCAACCGCCAAGAAGATGATCAAGTGGTGCCGGGAACAGGCAGACATAGGAGGTTTCAAGACCGGGACCGAGGTCTTTGAAGCACGACTTCTTATTAAGAAACTCAGGACCCTGGTTCCGGAAGTTGATGAACTTCTGGGAGGCGGATTTGAGACACAGGCAATTTCAGAACTCTACGGTGAGTTCGGTTCAGGTAAATCCCAGATCGTCCATCAGCTTGCAGTGAACGTCCAGCTCCCGGAGGAACTTGGCGGACTCAATGGCTCGGTCATCTACGTGGACACCGAGAATACCTTCAGACCTGAACGTATCGAACAGATGGTAAATGGACTTGAGATCGAAGGTGCCGACCCACAGGAGTTTCTCAAGAACATCCATGTGGCCCGGGCCCAGACCTCTGATCACCAGATGCTCCTTATTGAGAATACTCATGAACTTGCAGAAGAACTCAAGAATCAGGGAAAGCCGGTAAAACTGATCATCGTGGACTCACTCACCGGTCTCTTCAGGTCAGAGTATGCAGGCAGGGGAACCCTGGCTGAACGTCAGCAGAAACTGAACCGACATATGCATGATATCTTTAAACTTTGCGACGAGTACAACGCAATCGGGCTCGTCACCAACCAGGTAATGTCAAACCCGGCCGTCTTCTTCGGTGACCCGACAAAACCGATCGGAGGAAACATCGTCGGACACACGGCAACATTCAGGGTCTATCTGAGAAAGAGCAAGGGAGGAAAGCGTATCTTCAGACTGGTGGACAGTCCAAACCTGCCAGATGGTGAAGCTACATTCCTCGTGGAAGAGGGTGGCCTCAGGGCCTGTTAAGTTGTGCTGCGAGCAGTCATCACAGATATAGACGGAACACTTACTGACGAGAGACGCAGGCTCAGTACGTGTGCAATAGAAACAATCAGAATACTTCAGGATAACGGGATTCAGGTGGTTCTCGCGAGTGGAAACACCTCCTGCATCCTCAAGGGTCTTTCCAAGCTTATCGGAACCAGCGGGACATTCATCGGCGAGAATGGCGGAGTATACAGGGTAGGATTTACCGGAGAACTAAAGATCCTTCCTAACCGCCAGATAGCCCTTGATGCCCTTGATCTCCTGACCAGACACTTTCAGGAGCAGGGGATCACACTTGACATGTACTCGCCGAGGGAACGGTTTGCAGATGTTGCATTTGCCCGCAATGTTCCGGTTGATGAGGTCAGAGGTCTTCTCGCCAACTGGAATGTCTCAGTTCTTGACACCAATTTTGCTATTCATATCCAGGAGAAGGGCTTTAGTAAAGGCTCCACCTTCAGACATATCGCTGGAGATCTCGGCATACCACAGTCAGAGTTTCTTGCCATCGGTGACTCTGAGAATGATACCGACATGATACAGGCTGCAGGTATGGGATGCTGCGTTGCAAATGCTGGACAGGAAGTAAAACAGGCTGCCGCGTATATCTCTTCGATTCCGTATGGAGAAGGATTTGTTGAGGTTATGACCCGGTTCTTCCCTCACATTTTTGAGAGATAGCGGTCAATCACGATAAAATCCTTGATATCCCGAACAGATTCGAATGGAACCATCATCCGGTCACCATCCATCTGGTATCCGGTTGTGTCATAGGTCTCGTCCGGTTCGATGATGAGATCAGTTATCTGTCCGGTATCAAAATCAACCATAAGGTTGCGCAGCTCGCCGATGGCTTTCCCGTCGTTGGTCATGATCTGCTTGTGGGAGAGACTCCGTGCAAGTACCGCTTTCATTACAGATTTTTCAGTCGTGAATGATATTAAAGATACTTTTTTGAAAGGGCCTTCTACCCAGTTATCCTGTGGAACTGGCTCCTAGAAGATTATGAGCACCAGGAGCGTCCGTTGAGCGCAAAACTTATGCATTCATCTCTGTTTAGACAGTCTCATTCATGACCCAGTCAATATATCCTGAAAACCCTTTTGAGACCGGCAGTGCGATGATCTCAGGTACCTCATACGGGTGAATGGCCCTGATGGTAGAAATAAGGTCATCAATGCAATGGTTCGCAGTTTTAATGATGAGTAGGTCTTCGTGTTCATCACAGAGATGTCCTTCCCACCGGTAGAGGGAACGAACCGGCGTGATGTTTACACAGGCCACCAGCCGGCGCTCCAGGAGTTCCCGGGCGATCCTGGTCGAATCATCAGAAGGGGCAGTGCAGTAGATAACCGAGATATCAGAGGGGTTCTGGTCAGCCATTGATAGTTCTCGGTCTTGTGGATATATGAAGATCATTCACGGTCAAGGGAGGTGACAAATAGGTTTAAGTTCCGAGAGGTTGTTCTAATATAAGCATCTGTGCTGTTGTGGCCTAGTTGGTTAGGGCGCCAGACTCATAAGAGAAATCTGAGATATCTGGAGGTCGCGGGTTCGGATCCCGTCAACAGCATACTAATTTCAGGTTGGGATCTTTAAACACAATTCCGGCTTGAATTGGGATTCTTTTTTTGTAAGCCAAAAAGAATATAAATTATTAGATATTGTCGATACTTGCAAAGGTACTACTTGATTATATCATCCCGGTATCTGCCCATACCCAGCAGTTTCCGCAATGTTCATCAACACCCCCGGTCTGATCCCATTCTGTCATTAAATCTCATAAAGACCCTGAATGAAAATTTTCATTTCACATATTGTGTATTCTGAAAGGGGTTTAGTAATCCTCAGAAAATCCCACCGATGAGAAACTATTTCAAATGACACATCATTGTGGTTCTGCAGACGGATCAGTAAATTCTTACAATAGTTTTGAAAATATCATTTTTGTTGATTAAATTCACTTCTATTTTTATGTAATTCTCTGTAGCAGTAAAATCAATTTTTTATCTGCCTCGAACCTTTTGCAAAACCCAGGACAGGAATTTAATGAACGGAAATAAGTTATACGTAGGCAATCTCTCCTATTCAACAAAAGAGAATGAACTCACAGATCTGTTTTCAACCTACGGTCAGGTCGTAAGTGCGAAAATCATCGAGAACAAAGGATTTGCATTTGTCGAGATGGGATCATCAGACGAAGCTCAGGCAGCTCTCGATGCGCTGAATAACGCCGATTTTGGCGGAAGAACGTTAAAAATTGACGAGGCACGCCCGATGCAGCCAAGGACAAACTTTGGCGATAACAGAGGCGGAAGTTCTTCCGGCGGCTTTAACAAAAGACGTTACTAATTCTAAAGTAACTCAAAAATCCTTTTTCTCACCGATATTCTTTTAAAAAATATATCGATGGTTCTGTTTTTTCATTGAATTATCTGGTTTATTCCAGAACCAATAAAAAAAGTAAGGTTATACGTACTTATTTCTTCGTAACCAGTCCCGCTGGGGAGGGGTGTATCGATAAATAATGTCGCATTTCTCGTCCTGGAATGACCATGGAACAATGATTATTATATCCCCTTCGCGAATCCAGACACGACGTTTCATCTTCCCCTTGATTCTTCCAAGGCGGCTTACTCCATCAGAACTACGGACACGTATATGAAAAGACCCAAGCATCAGTTCTGCAATCGCAAACTGTTCACCCTTCCTGCTATTAGGAAGTTTGACTCGTATAGTATCCGCTTCAGGTTGTCCTGGAACCCCGGGTGCCGGACTGGTATTTGAATCGCCATCTGTCTCTGTTATCTAATCAACTCCTGTAAAAAGTGCAAAGGAACTACGAAAAGCCTGGCAGAAAGAAATTTACAAGGTTTGAGCATTCAGTTCGCACTAGTAACTATGACGAAATTTCTCTTTTGAAAAAACGTAGTTAGTTGTCTAAATAAACGGCCTCAAAGCGTATGTATGTATCGGTGAAAAAAATAATGGAGAAATTGTAAATATTTCAAATTATGTCAGTAATCAGAGATAACCAGCCTGGCCGTCAGTAAAATCAAAAAAGGAGGATGTGGGTGTTTGAGAGGAGAGATGACGGCCATTGTGGTGATTATCAGGGGTCATGTCAAGGCACATAATCCCAGGCACAAACGGGAGGATTTGACCCGCCCGTTCATCTGTTCTCCGCCGTTCTCACGGCATTACAATTTAAACAAATATCCAGACAGGTTGTTATCCGGGCAGTTTCACCAGGTCATTGAGGAGATCAACGATCTCAATCTCTCCCGTCTTGTCTGCCCTTATAACCATGAAAGCGCCACGAACTACTGACACATACCGCAGATACATCAGGATCGTGGCTATCCCGGTTGAGAGAGCGATCACCAGAGATAGCACGGTTATGATGTTCATGAGGTTCATGATTCACCTCCGTATTCTACATACTCTGATACATTCATCCTTCCCGCTGCTACTGATCGCTCTTCCTGCGACCGGTTCATGGATTCAGACCGTTTACTCAGAGACATCAGCCCATTACCATTGATATCTGTCCCTGCAGTGGTCAGATCCTCTGTAAGCCCCCTGACTCCGGTATAATTCCCGGATGACAGAATACCCCGGGTTTCAATCTTATCCCTCTGTTCAGGATTCGTATCTGAACGGGCAAACAGACACCTCCAGAACTCATCTCTTGGTGTGTTTGTCTGCTTTGAGTACTCATATACACCGAGCGGACCGGTTGACATGATCCGTGTCTGTGTATCAAGAGCCTTTGAAAAGTCAACTGATCGGGTTACTGTTGACTGGTCAGTTGTGAACATGAGCCCGGCATATGACCGGTCTCCGGTAACGGAAGACTTGATCCAACTGGACCCGTCAACCGAGATCGAAGACGAGATCAGATCTGCCGAGATCCATCCAGCAAGGGCAAGACAAACGATTCCGGCGGTTAAAAGAATCTTCGTCATCTTCATCAGCCTCGAACGATGAAAAAATGGGAGATCATCAGGCCAGAAGTGCCACGGTGTCAGCCCATGCCTCGATGCCGGTCAGGATGTTATCTGCTTCGTAACTGGAGACGGTCACACTGTCACGGTTGAAGGTGACGGTGAAATTCTCGCCGTTTGCAGCATGACATTTCAGAGTGCATCTGAAGGAGTCTTCTGAACTGTCATGTGAGGGAGTCCCACCCATCGCGGTGTTGATCGCGGTAGCAGCGATGATGGTACTCACATCGGTGCTGAAGGCTGTTGAAGTTGGAGCCTTGACCGAGATCTGACCAACAGTCTTTGCCAGTGCATTTTCGTAGACAATTGTTCCTGAATACGATTCAGACCCCCGGACTACCGCTGCAACGGTTGCACCGTTTGAGGTGTATGATACACATCCCCACGGGTTGTTATCGACAATATCCTGGACGAGAGCCAGGAATTTCGTAACGGTATCGATCGGTGTGGTGAGTTTCCGTACCGCCGACTTGGTTACTGATTTGGTTGTAAAATCTGCCATTGTTCGACCCCGCCGCTTTTCTGTCGCGGCTTAATAAAAATCGACGCGGGATGAAATATGGATTTAACGAAGGGCCAAACTGAGTGCGATATGAATCAGAAAAGAGAATTTAAGAGAAATATGTTATTATTTCCCATGAAAACCAGTTCAAAAGTCTCCCCTGGGTCCTCAATAGGCACCTTCGGGGTTCTAAACCGACCACAGATGCTGATATGTACTTTCCAGGAATTTTGGGAGTGATAATGTTTGGACGAAGCGATATCATACACCATGCATTTGGCATGATATTGACTGTCTGAAAGTTCCTGTTAATTTACAGATACCCCTTTTTTTGGGTTCCGGGCTTCTTAACGGTTTTGGATGTTTGAAAAGATTACATCCTGATCAGATGGCAACCATGTGTGCCTGTATCGTGTATAATCCCCCTCACCTATCTCTAAACTGGAAAGAAATCGTGCAGTGTCAACAGGAACAAGTGCCTTACATACCGCTTCAATTCCTTCCCGTCTGATCTCACTTATCGTCATTATATTCTACCATCATTAGCCAGGAGATCAGGTTTTCTGCAATAATATTATCTAGAATTAAAGGAGGTTTTTAAAATTATCCCTCAGCCGGACAGGAAACATCTGGAGATGTCTGATACTTTCTCACATCAATGAGTGTTCCCTGATGTTGTATCTCTTCAGCCATATGATAAAGCCGCTTGGCAACGTCTCCATCAATATAATCCTCACCGCAGATCTCACAGATCTCTGCCGGTACATCACGCATAACCAGTGTAAAATCATCGCGGGTGAGAAGAACTGACGTAACCCCGGGCTTTGTCTCTCCCCGCTTACACATAACACATTTCATTGTTGCCTCCTGGTTTTTCCTGAAACAAAGTGAACGTCATCAGGTTCGTATGCGGTAATAACTATGATATCACCAGTATCCCTGTTAAAAGCAGCGACAACATGAAGCATCCGAACACGGGCATACCCACAGATCAGATAACTTGGCAAAGGATAATCATCAGGATACTCCTCAATTACATCTCCGGAGAGGATGATCTCTTCAATATCGTCTTCAGAGATATGCCGGGTGTACATCTGTTCGAATGCATGCCTGCGAATAGTTATCCTAGGAGAACCTAAATCCGGAATGACTTCTGACAAAGTCCTGGTTCTCTTCGGATGACTATCCATATGTTCTCCAGATACTAGTCCCAGCCAAGCTGAACGATCTCTTCATCCTAATATCCATTATTTTCCTTTTACAGGGTTTATGATTTCTGGATATCATTCTACATTCATACTCCCACCCTAAACACCGCCGCCTTTTTCACTTACCTGAATTCTGCACATTCATGACCTGCTCTGTAATCACCACGTTTAAACAACCTTCCCAGAATGGGCAACCGGTTGAGATTCAACTCGGGGTCGGGTATTCACTCAGTGAATATGGAAAACCGTCATTCGAGTACGTGATCACCTCTCGGACTGGTACAAGAGATTCTACGAGATGATTCCGAATCAACTCAGCACCAAATGACCCTTATCACTGTACGGCGGTTATGGAGTAGATGAGGACACACAATCTGGCAGACCCTGCCTTAATAGTTCCGCAGAAATCGAGTACATCCCAAAACCAGCTCCCGGGATTTCACGATCTCACACACGCAGCCATTCGCAGACCTTTCAAAGCATCCGTAATAAGTCACTGATAAACCCTGAATCTTGTTAAATCAATCTGTTGAATTATATATAAACAGAATAGGCGACGAAAGCGAAATACTAATCCCGGATTATCTCTCATGTAAAATTCTAAGAGTGGGATGATCGTTCGTGACCACTTTTAGCCTGATACACCAGAATCGTAGCATACATGCCCGATCTGACAGTATCAGTGAAAAAACCGATCTGTAGCAGAGGAGAATCATGAATATCGCTAAAACAGATAATCCCCGCACACCCATTCTTCATCTTGGCGGAAGCGGAATGATGGCAGGGGAATACTTCCAGTATTGTATTCATAGAACATCTATCTTCCTGTCACCCGGAGGGTGTGAGCATGGGTCCTGCTGATCAGAAGAGTACGCAATCCTCCCATCTCTGGGATTGTGTGCGGCCCTGTCAGGCAATTCAGGCAGAAAACCACGAGCACAAACCCATGGGTGACGCACATGTCAGACAGTAGCCATACAGCGAGATCCATCACCTTTCAAGCAATTTCAGAGTTGAGATCTGAAGGGTACCGCACCGCCAGGGTTGCGGGAAGATCCCGCCTGTTTGACCTTATCGCATGGAAAGGAGTTGAGATCCTCTTCGTCGTGGTACGAAGAACAAGATCTGAATCGATCACCGGATACTCTGATGTAGTACAGGACCTTTCAGGCTGTGTACAGGAGAAGTCGGTCCCGGGAACTGTGCAGTTCTGGCTCTATCGATCCAACTTCTGGTTCAGATACCTGATCCTGCCAGGAGGAGCACTTCCGGTGAGGGGGAGGACAGCATGAGTCCGGTCTTCTCAAAGATACCTGAAGCCGAAGATGAAATTGAGGACGCGGTAAACAGGCTTTCATCACCTATGAACCGGTACCTCTCACGAACACTGATTGAGAGTGAGATTACCAAAAATCCTGACCGGTATCCATATCTTGCCAGGATATCACCACGGTGTCTGAAGACATTCATCACAGCCTACATGAAAGGGCGGTATCCGGCCAGGAACACAGCCATAAAGGGCTGTTTAGTCTGGACGGTGGAGCGGGTATGAACAATACCGGTCATATCACCGGCTGGACAGACCTGACGGTGAACAGAGGTATACAGACCATTCTGGAACGTGTATTCGGGATTTTTCTTCCTGATCCCCTGTTTTTCAGGAGGAAGAGATGCACCAGGCTTTTTAACCACGGGTGGATCCGGGAGATGACATCCTGCCGGGGGTCTCATGACGTTTGAGGAGATCAAAGCCGCATGCAGCACGCTTTTCATCCCCGGGCAGGTGACAGAGGTCAGGGCTCTTGGAAAGTGGGGCACAGCATCCGGCTACTTTAATGACATTGAAAAACTCGCCTCTGCGGTTCAGATCCTGGAGAACCGGGGAGAGTATGCAGGAATATATGTCACGTTAAACCCGGTGAACCCGGATCTGTTGGCACGGAGAGCAAACCGGCTGGAGACGAAGCTTTCGCGGAGTGATTCGACCACAGGAGATACAGATATCATCAGCCGGAGATGGCTACCGATAGATATCGATCCGGTCAGACCATCAGGTGTCTCTTCATCAGACAACGAGCATGAGGCTGCAATAGAGAAGGCAGGAGATATTGCAGGATATCTTACCGGTATCGGATGGCCACAGCCGGTTGTCGCAGACTCCGGCAACGGGGCCCATCTTCTGTTCATGGTCGATCTTCAGAACGATGATAACGCCAGGGATCTGGTGAAAGGGGTGCTTGAAACGCTCCACCTCCTCTTTTCTGATACCGTATGCCAGGTTGACCGGGCTGTGTTCAATGCAGGGAGGATATGGAAGCTGTACGGGACAACTTCAAGGAAAGGTGATAATATTGCTGATCGTCCCCACCGGCCTGCCAGGATCATCTCTGCTCCTGATGGAGAGTTGGGCATTGTCACCGGGGAGCAGTTATCTGCCATATGCGAAATGATCCCGAAAGAACAGCCAGAACCTGGCTTCGGGGACAGAAGACGAGGCGAACAGATAGAACTCAGCACATGGCTTACCGGGAATGGGATCTCATATACAGAAAAGCCATTTGCAGGTGGAACACTCTTCGTTCTTGACGAATGCCCGTTCTCATCAGCACATACTGACGGAGCATACGCCATCCAGTTTCAAAACGGGGCTATCTTCGCCGGTTGTCATCATTCCTCGTGTGGAGGAGGCTCACAGCGATGGGCTGAACTGAGAGAGAAGTTCGAGGGGACAGTAGAAGAGCGGATCAGAAGAAACCGACTCAAGCCACGTGAAGAGGATGAGGGGGAGGGGGCGAGCGAAGCGAGCCCCCGACTGGCATCAGGTGTACCATCGGAGATACAGAGAGAGGCAATCAGGGTTCTGAGCGATGGCAGCCCGCTCAGGTATATGCTTGACACCTTTAGCCTGGATCATATCGGTGATCCGGTTGTAGCCGAATGCCTGGCGATGTCGCTTGCTTCCCGGCAGGTGATCAACGCAAAAGGGCTGCATGTATCAGTTACCGGGGAGTCAGGAAAAGGGAAGTCACATGCATTTGACACAATGATGATGCAGGTTCCCGAGGAACTCCGCCTTGAAGGCCGGATGAGCGATAAGGCTCTCTTTTACATCAAGGATATGAAGCCCGGGACCGTCATTGTCCTTGATGATGTCACGCTCTCTGATGCAATGCAGGAGGTTTTGAAAGGGGTTACCACCTCGTTCAAAAAGTCGTTCAAGTACCGCACTGTGGATAAGGACCGGGGAGGAAAGACGTGTATTATTCCGGAACGGTGTGTCTGGTGGGTTGCAAAGGTCGAGGGAACCGGTGACGATCAGGTCTGGAACCGGATGCTGACCTGCTGGATAGATGATTCAGAGGATCAGGATGCCAAGGTTCTGGCACAGACGCTTGATGAGGCTGCTGCAATTCCGGTGAATGAACCGGGAGTCAGGCCTGAACTTGAGGTCTGCAAAGAGATGTGGCGATCGATCACTCCGGTCTGGGTTGTTGTTCCGTTTGCAACGCGGATCAGGTTCTCGACGTCGATGAACCGACGTAATCCTGATATGCTGCTTGATCTGGTGAAGGCTCATACTGTGCTGATGCAGAACCAGCGGGAGAGGAGCGAGTCAGGAAACATGGTCATCATCAACGCAACGGTTGAGGACTTCAGGAGTGCCTGCCGGCTCTATAAAGCCCTGAACGGGACCGATGGAGGTCAGCAGTCCAAACTGACCAGGAGAGAGTCTGAACTGGTTGAGGCGATCAGAACCCGGGGACAGGGCGAGATCACCATTTCAGAGATCCAGCATTGTACCGGGTGGTCATACTCGGTGATTCATAAGATGCTGCACGGTTCGGTCACCCGCGGATACCAGTACTCAGGGCTTCTTGAGAAGTGTCCTGCCATCTCGGTCTGTGATCGGACGCTGGTTACCGACGAAGGAGGACTCAATGCTGCACACAGGAGGTCAAAGGCGTATGCCTGGGATCCCTACGTGTATGACTGCTGGATCTCTGATGATGGCTGCTGGCTTGACGGGTATGGTCAAGGTGATACGAACAGGAAGGATCTTCCCGGCGGAGGAGCGGATGATAACGGAAGGAATGCGAAGGATTCCACCAGTGTATCCGGCGATGTCAGTAACGTAGAAGAAGATAATCTAAGTAATTTTAAGATTATTAGTACTCATAACGGAGATTATGCAGGTATGAAGCAGGGGATCGGAGAGCGATCCTCTATGCGTACACATATACGTGAACCGGCAGGTTCCGCCAGTGTTGATCAAATTACCCAATCTGATGATGTTGATTGCCCGATTTTAAAATCAGGGGATGATTCTTGCAGCCAAGAAATCCGTAATCTTCCCGCAGCTGCCTCTGTTCATTCGCCAGGTTCTGAAAATTCCGAAGGATCAGGATCTCTTCCTTTGAGCGGGATCAGGTCAGAGGAGTTTACCGGTATAACCGGGGGATTTGGCACCGGTCCCTGTGACTGTTGCGGGTCTAAATGGGTGAACTTTCAGGAGCGAATGTCTTCTGCCCGTCTGAAAGAGCCTCCACGGATGAACAGGAAGATCTGCAAAAGGTGTTACGAGCGGGTGCTCAAGGCCGAGTCATTACAGGTCCGGGTTCTTCCCGGTGTTCTGAATCCGGGATTGATGACCCGGGTCAATAAAGATCTCGGGAAGTGTGAGGTCTGCGGGAGGCAGAAGGCAACCTGGCAGGATCCGGAAACGAAGACTGTGATCTGTGAGATCTGCTATCAGAATCTTCCCGGGAGAAGGAAAGGGGTCGATGAGAAAACCGCTGATTGAGTGGTGGGAGAGGGCCTTGTCCGGGTCTGCTTTGTGAGTGGAAGGCTGAAGCCTGATTCAGTACATGATACAGTCAGGGTGATTGTTGACGGTCAGGGGGATATCGGGACTATAACCAGAGAGGGTCTTGCTGAGATATTGTCCGGTATTGAACCTCAACCGGTGTTGTCATTCGGGGAGGCTGACCTTTCGGAGTTGGCCCGGGGATTAAAGGTGACGATTCCGGTAGAGGTTCCGGTGTATGTTTTGGTAGCGGAGCAGGTGGGGAATTTGTTGGAGAAATGGCTCAGGAATAAGGCGGCGGGGTATATGGTTAAAACTGTTATTTAATTCAAAAGGTAAAAAAAGGTAATAATTCAAACAGAAGTTAACATCACAAAGATTTAAGGTTCTCAATATCTTTATAAAATGTTTTAACATATTCTAGTTCTTTTTTTACAATAGGGAAAATACAACTTGATTTTTTTCCAAATACATCTGTAACGATTATTTTTCCTTGAATTTTTTCCGCTTTTATTAAGGGATCTATGCTTTCATCTCCATAACATTCATATGAATAAATTGCAATTCCAGCGATACTTTGTCCGGATTTGACGAGAGTATCTCCATCGAAATGTGATGACTTAATTCCAAGAACAGGAATGTATTTTTCACCAATTCCTAAATCAACTGTGGGATCTATGATGCTTTTAGGATTTAAAGAAATTTTAGATTTATTTTTTAGTGCTATTTCTAAAATCCATGTTGAAATTTGCACATCACGAAGACCTTGATTGATGATACTCAAATCAATAATAAAAGCATATTTTCGGGTTCGGTTTTCTTGATATTCACCCGGGGGCAAACTGAAAAAGCATTGAATACAAAACTCTGGTGTTGTTTTTACAATCAACTTAGGTCGATCTCGATAATAATTCCATAGTAAAATAACCCCATTTATCAAACCTAATATCAAAGCTGATAGTTCGAGTAAAGGTTTTAAAAATTCAGTTAAACACACAACAACAATATCGTTAGTGATTATCTTTATTGTTTATTGATTATAATCAAAGATATTTAATTTATCCCATGTATTAACACTGGAATATCATACATAAAATAGCGAAACTATTCAGATGCCTTCAAGCGGGATGGTCACTCTCCAGGTATGAAGTTTATAGTATCCTGACCGGTCTTGAGACTTGGGCTGACACCGTAGCGATCCTGGCTTGAAGTTCTTCATCATTCGAGGCTGATGAAGATGCAGAAGATCCTTATCTGTGCAGGAATCATCTGTCTTGCCCTGGCCGGCCTGATGTCGGCTGATTTTCCCGTCATTCCTCCTCCTCCCGAGACCTTACACGGTATGCCTGCTTCGGGCTGTTTGGACTTTCCGGAATTAATAACTCAAGTATCCCATCACGAAGCATGGATTTCAGATAGGTCTGATAGATATGTTTCGGGCTTCGGTCAAGAATAAGAGAAAGTTCTAAACGGGTATACGGTCGGATCTCACAGAGTTGAGCAATAAGTACCTGGACTTCTGCAGGAGCACTTCTTTTTCCTAAACGCTGAATCGCTTGTTCAAGTTGAGCAGGTAAGGAACTCAACTTGGTAGGCAACGGAGAGGAAGAAGCCACTTCCTCGGCAAGCTTGGTAGGTAAGGAACTCAACTTGGTAGGCAACGGAGAGGAAGAAGCCACTTCCTCGGCAAGCTTGGTAGGTAAGGGACTCAACTTGGTAGGTAACGAAGAGGGAGCAGCCACTTCCTCAGCAAGCTTGGTAGGTAAAGACCCATCTCTTTCCTCGTCAAAGAAATCGAGTGTCGGCTGGCCACCAGGTAATACCCCTTTCAGACCCTCTCCCGGAGATTCAACCTCCGGATGTAACAACCGTTTAGTTGGGGTGTAATAGGTCGCGGAAGCATGAGAATGCTGTTTAAGAAGGCCAATATTCCGAAGTTTCTTAAGAATCCCACTCACTCCCAGAGTATCAAGTCCGGTATAATCCCGACAGATAGCATTATTCACCCAATTCATCTCACGAGCATGGATCAGAATTCTGGCTTCATCCTCTGAAAGATTTGCATCCCTAAAATGAGAGAGCCATTCGATATCCTCACGATCTAGAAAATGATGAAATAAAAACGTCGCGACAAACTGATTTTCATCACGGTTAGACTCAAAAGAGGGAGGAGAAAGATGGGCATCCTTCATATATTGTCGCATAACCCGAATCCCACTCCCCTTCGTTTCTGCCTCTTTTGTCTCATGAAGGACTGAAGCAATAGTCGGATTTCTGGACCGGGAACCAGGTCTCCCGAGTTCCTCTACCGGCTTTAAAGAAAAACCGGGATTGCGAATCTCAAGACGATTAGAATACCTGATGACCTGTACCGGGCTATGAACCTGATAACTTCGGTGCATGAGAGCATTTGTAAGTGCTTCTCGAATAACCCGCCTGGGAATCCGGGGCTCATCCTTTCTCTCAACTGAACCGTCAGTAAAAAGGTTCTTCATGGGTAGATCATCCAGAATAGCCCCTCTTCCACGAGACATCAGCCGAAAGATTGGATCCTGCATCTCAATTGTTTCAAAGGGAGAATCCGGGTCTTCCACCCACCCTCTTCCCGAAACACGAATATAATCGAGGCGAACCATTGGAAGGAATCTTCGAATCGCTGCCCGTTTCCCAAAAAGAAGAATTCCCGCTATTGTCGGGTGATAGGTATTGTCAACAGACAAAACGCAGTTTAATGATTCGAGCAGTCCGGTATTATCATAGGTTAACTCCTCTGCTTCAGGATCCTTTTCTTTCCTCAATCGCCGGTATTCAGCAATGGCTTGAGGATCGAAATCGCTCATTGTTGCATGAGGAACAATGGTCTGATCATATGGCTTGGCATTTCTCTCTTGATAAAAATCGAGTAGATCATCCTCGGTGCATTTCACATCGCTGGATCCTATTCTGCGAAATGCTCCTTTCGGAAGACCTACCTTCTTAAAATAGATAGGTTTATCCCCGGATTCAACCTCGGGAACATAGATTCCGATTACTGTTTTTCCTTCGAGTTTCTCTGTAAAACAATTAGGCCTGATGGGTTTGTTAAAACGAGTAGAACATTGAGTAGTGATATCATTTTGAATTTTTTCAGGATTATCAATCCCGACGACACAATATCTATGTTCAGAAGGTTGCTCACACTCGATAACTCCAATGAGAATGTATCCCCCACCAAGACCAGACTCATTCGAATATGCACAGATGGTTTCCATGAGTGAATCTCCAACTTCACTCACTTTCTTCGCTTCAATCTGGTGATGCTCATCAAGCTCATTAAGTTCTTCGAAGAGCTCAGCACAGGTTTTCATCAATCACCTTCGTGTAAGATTCCTTCTCACAATTTGATATAATAGAACTAATTAGAATTTGAAGAATTTCCTTTTTCTTGTTTATAAATAATATCGAAATTCATCCAATTTATGACTGATGAAGATGCGGAAGATCCTTATCTTTGCAGGATACCTTTATTCATCACGGGCTCCCCCAATACTATCACCGGTTAATTATACCCAACTGCAATTATTCACAAACACAATTATTTACTAACACAACCAATAGATATGCGTAGATGATCACCCAGGGAGAAGAACTTCAGGATATCGCTGCAAATGAGGTTATGAGCCTCATAATAGACGTTCATACTATTATGATGCTCACTGCTCCTGACATAACCGGAATACAGGAGGCAAAAATTCGACTTCTTGGCATTCTGGAAATTACAGGATCACAATCGATGACGGAATTATGTAACCAGATGTTTATATCAAAGCCTTACATGACCCGTCTCGTGGACAGCCTGGTATCAGAAGGATCAGTCGAGCGACACCAGGATGTCAAAGACAGAAGAGTCATAAACATCTCCATGACCGAGGAAGGGAAGAAGTACCTATGCAATATGCTCAAAGAGTTAAGAAACCGCATGAAATCCTTCCTTTCAGGATTTTCTCCCTCTGATCTCGAAACAATCTCCAAGGCTAGCGTGGATATACACACAACATTCACCAAAAACCCCAGTATCAAAAATCAGGGAACCTGGGTATTCTACACAGAACAGAATCTGAAAGAAAAATGAGAAAACCCGGGTCATTCCTGACTGGCATAACCGAGGTCCCTCATAGCAGTATCCACCCTTCACACATATGGGTGGAGACAAGGTGAAACCATTACCATGAAACTCACACAACTTAAAAACGCATTCCTGATTGTGGGCATAGCCCTCCTGACTGTATCGATAATGACATCCCCGGCCCTTGCGGGAACGAAGTACATGTCCGGGTCTCCGGATCTTTCTGTCACAATTGTTGGAAACAACGAGTTTGTACCCGGGACAACCGTACCTCTTCAGATCCAGGTTCAAAATTCAGGATTGAATGAGATCAAGTTTGTCCAGACAGATATTGTAGACACTGATGACAATCCCAGCACTGCAAAGATGGTGACTGTTTCCCTTCTCCCAGGCGATAGTCCGGCTCTGATCAAGTCAGACCCCCAGATGATCGGTGACGTAAAGGGATCAGAGAGTGTCCCTGTAAATTTTGAGATATTAGTCCCGGATAACGCAAAGGCCGGGAAATACTCAGTTCCGGTTGAACTGAATTATACCTACCTGCAGAATGCTGAACAGCAGGGAACAGACAGTATCACCTACCGGTATGTTCAGAAGAAAGTAACATTCGATCTGCCATTCATCGTGCAGTCTGCGATCACCATGCAGGTATCTGATGTAAAGGCCGAGAACATCAACTCTGGCGGTTCAGGATATCTAACACTCACCCTGAAAAATGTTGGAACAGATACCGGGACAAATGCTGTTGCAAACCTGAGCAGAAGCGGGAACTCCCCGATTATCCCGGCCTCTAACAGCGTATTTCTGGGAACATTTGCACCCAATGCCACTGTCAATGCCAAGTACAAGGTCAGTGTCTCAAAAGATGCAGAGCCCCAGGACTACCCGGTCGAGGTATCTGTGATGTATGACAATGGAGACGGCGAGACCGTAGTCACCCCATCCCAGAAAGTTGGTGTTTCAGTAGGGTCTGATGTCGAATTTAACATCACCAGTCAGAGCCCTGAACTGAATCCCGATAAAAAGAGTTACATCGAAGTGACATACCGCAATGACGGATCGGTCCCGGTGTACGGAGCAGAAGTCAGAATCAGTGCAGTAGATCCGTTCACCAGTGCTGATGACCTTGCATACCTTGGAGACATGAACCCAGGGGAGAGCAAAGTTGCCAGATTCGGATTAACTCTCAGTGCAACTGCTGATACCAAGATGTACGGCCTTGATTCCGAGATAAAATACCGTGACGCTCTGGACGACAGCCATGTATCAGATACAATTAAAGTCCCGATTAAGGTCGTTCCCAATGCGGGATTATCTGCACTCATGTCGAATCCGGTTGTAATCGGCTTAATTATGATCATCATTCTCGGAGGAGCATATTACCTCTACGAGTACCGGCGCAAACAACAGAACCGGTGAGGATGACGAGGTAAAAATTCGATCATGCATTCAATTTTTTCCACAGTCTCTGATCTCATCGTTAATAAACCGGGAATCCTTTCCAAGATAATCCTAGTACTGATGGTTATCTCCCTGTTTGGGATGACAATGGTCTCAATGGAGACCGGAACCGCAACCTACATGGATGTAAATTCTCCGGAAGGAGTCCTGATTGAACATTATACAGATACCTTTTCAAAAGAAACCGTAATCCTGCTTGTAGAATCTGATGATTCAACAAGTCCGGAACTCATGCAGTATATTGATACTCTAGAAGATCCACTGAGAAACCTTCAGTATGTGACCTCTGTATCAACCATCGTCGATGTCGTGAAATCCCTGAATAACGGGGTTGTCCCGTCCTCATCCGGAGAGATGGATGAGGTGCTGGCAAAGGTTCCTGAGAACGTAAAGAACGGGTACGTTCCATCAGGAATGCTGAATATGGGGGCAATCGGCCTTGAGGCAGGATTATCTGAAAGCCAGAAATCAAGTGCTCTCTCAAACCTCAGGAAGTTTATCGCAAGCACAAACGCTCCACCGGGTGTATCGGTCAAACTGACCGGTTCTGCTGCTTTCGATGAGGAGATGGGCACTGCGATGGGAGAGTCGATGGGAACTCTCATTATGGCAGCACTCGTCCTCATGGTCATCGTGATGGGGCTGCTCTTCGGGTATGTCAATCACCGGTTCCTCCCGGTTGTTATTGTAACAGCCGGACTTATCTTTACATTCGGATTCATCGGTCTTATTGGCTATAAGATCAGTATGGCTGTCATCGCAGCGTTTCCGGTCATGATAGGACTGGGTATTGACTACGCCATCCAGTTTCAGTCCCGGCTTGAAGAAGAGGCCAGGGATCATCCCCTCGCTGAAGCTGTGTATATCACGATAACCAAGACCGGTCCTGCCGTGATGTATGCCATGCTTGCAACATCCATGGGATTTTTAGCCATGTACATCTCTCCGGTTCCGATGATGCAGGGATTCGGCCTCGTCAGTATCATCGGTGTGGTGACCTGTTACATCACCTCGCTCATCGGAATTCCCCTGATTGCAGTGCTTATTAATTACAAGGCAAAAGGGCACGGAAATTCAAAGCAGGCGGCTATCGTCGATTCAGTGCTCTCTAAAACCGCAGTATGGGTAGCAAAACGACCGGTCCCGGTTCTACTGATCGTTCTTCTGGTTGCATTTGTAGGAATCCAGGTAGACACCCGTATTCCGGTGAACACAGATCAAAATTCATTTGTGCCTCCGGATATGCCCTCGAAGACTACCCTGGATAAGGTGACCAGGACGATGGGTTCTACAGATACTGCACCGATTGTAGTCCATGGATCTGATGTTCTCACGCTTGATTCGGTGAACTGGATGAAGGAGTTTACCGATCTGGAGGTCAGGACACGATCGAAGATCACCCAGGGAACCAGTATCACAGATTATGTGATCACCTATAACAACGGGGTGATGCCACAGACTCAGAGTGAACTGGATGCAGTTCTGAATACGATTCCGAAGGATGTCAGGGACTCGTATGTGAACGGGAATAACGAGGCAGTTATCCAGTTTAATACCGTGAAGCTGACGACAACGACCCAGAGTGATCTGAAAGAGGATATCGAAGGGGATTTAAAACTCTATCCACCACCCCCGGGGATACTATCCCAGGTTACCGGTAACTTCGCGATGTTTACCAACCTGGTCAATGATATTGTCGAGAGTAAGGAACTGATCACCTACACCGGATTCATCCTGGTAGTCCTGTTCCTGGCAGTTGTATACCGGAACGTGAATGCAATAACCCCAATCGTGCCAATCGCTGCCGTTGTTGGATGGAATGCAGTCGCTATGAACTTCCTCAGTATTGACTATAATGTCATGACTGCATGCCTGGGGTCGATGACGATAGGAGTTGCTGCTGAGTACACCATTCTTGTGATGGAACGGTTCATCGAAGAGAAGGAGAAGACCCCTGACGTTATTGAAGCACTGAAGAATAGTGTTAGTAAGATAGGTTCTGCAATCATGGTATCAGGATTTGCAACCTTCTTCGGATTCTCAGCACTGATCCTGTCAACCTTCCCGATCATCTCTGACTTCGGACTAACAACCATTATCGCAGTGCTCTTCTCTTTGATTGGAGCGGTTGTCATCATGCCTGCAATCCTCTCATTTGTTGACATGATCAAACGCGACGTAGAAGAGTTCGAAGAGGAAGTGCTGCATATTCCCGTTGCTCACCAAAAATAATCTTTTTTTGAGAGATACAGGAGAGAGATCATGGTACCCGATATGGGTTACGGCCCCATAGTCTGGGAGATCATAATGAACCACGGGTTTTGGTTGCAGATACCGCTTGCACCATCAGTCCTGGTCAGCAGGCCCTGTGTAGATACCAGATCCGAGCCACCAGTTCTCATCTACCCTTTGTACATATCCCAGTTTTGATTCAATCGTCCGGTTGTGAGCAGGATTGAGGTAATAAAACCGGACAAACCCGGACCCGTTTCGTGCTGCATCGAGAAACTGCTGAGTATACGGGTTGCCATATGCGTCAGATTCTCCAAGTCTGTTCTTGCCAATCTTTTCCGGGTTAAACGGGTGGGCAAGCGTGGTGCAGTTAAAATCATAGGCGTAGATATAGAGTTCACCCTTGACAAACGAACCATTCGGGTTGGAAAATTCAGCCAGTGCTGCTTCCCGGCCGTGTGTTTTAGCATAGGTAACCGCATTCTCAACAAAAGTGACAAGAGTCTCATTTGAGGTGTACTCCTCCTGAATTGTAGAATTCGTAGTATCAGGTGTTGAAGCGGGGATCTGGGACTGGCTATGTACATGGCCGGCAGTACCCAGAACCAGGCAGAGAATAAGCACAGCAAGGAGCGGGACCGGGGTATTTCTCATACCATAAAATGTGTCGGGTGATCCAATAAAAACGAATCATGCACTCCCCCAATAACCCAATTGGTCTGTTCATCCCGCAGATGGAGCATATTTAACGGATCAGGCCAGGTCTGATGGCCCGAAGGAACCTGGGAGCAGATCACGGATAGTGGTTACTTTCATCTCTGACCCATTTGAGACAACGACCCGTGTGTCAAGCCCGAATTCTGAAATTATCTGCCGGTCAGATCCGCACGGGTACGCAAAATCTCCTCCTGAACTCGTGACTGCTATCGCTGAAAACTTCTGCTCTCCTTCTGAAACTGCTTTATACACCGCCACCTCCGCTGCGGTTACAGATGAACCGTAAACAGCGTTCTCCACGTTTGCCCCCGTGAATACAGTTCCATTAGCGGTAAGAAGGGCGGCACCTACTTTAAAGTGTGAATACGGACAGTATGTGTTATTTTGAGTCTCTATTGAATACCTGATAAGGTCTTCATCAGTCACTGATCCTGGTGTTATCCCGGTTTTATGAATATTCTGATCATCAGCAGAGAGAGGAGTGATCATCAGACCAGGGATAACAAGGACCAGAAAGAGCAACGATACAATGTGCATACCAGGTGTCTGTACGTAGATGATGAAAATAGATACTCCCCATCTCATAATGCATGGGAGAATCAAATATCTGATTCTCAAATAGGAGGATGGATAAAGAGTATGTACCGATGAGGCCGAAAGAAGTCCTTCAACAGTTTGTTGAGGCATTTAACAGGATTGATGTCGAGAAACTGGTAAGTCTGTACCATGAGGAGGCAATCAACCACCAGGTCGCAGAAGAGCCAGTCCAGGGGCACGATGCAATCAGAAAGATGTTTGTAGAGAGTTTTGCGAATGCATCAATGACCTGTATTGTGGAAAATATGTTTGAGGATGGAGAATGGGCCATTATGGAGTGGAGGGATCCACAAGGTCTCCGGGGATGTGGGTTCTTTCATGTCATTGACTCAAAGATAGTGTTCCAACGGGGTTACTGGGATAAATTGACGTTTCTACGACAACAGGGTCTCCCAATTCCGGGGGAGCAGGGAGGTGATTAAATTCCAATCATTCAGGAAATTTATCACCCGAAGGGAAAAATCAGGACATAACAATAGTTTCCGGCCCTACATCAGTGTATGGAAATAAGATCTTCTTGAACCAACAGATTTTCGGAGGATCTTGTCTTCCAGTTTCACATGTCAATATCTCCCTGAAATCATACTCATACAAATCTTATCCACCCGGATACAGGATATCTTCATATTTTCGCCAGACTTCCCATCTTCTCGATCCGATCAGTCATTCACCGCTCTTCCTCATCCGCGATTACCGATCAGATTGCCAGTGATCACCCTGAAAGATCACGGGTATCTCATTGTTTCTGAGTGTTGCAACAGGTTGCAACAGTTTAAACCGGAGAGAAACCGGCCAATACCATCCTAATTTTCCAATTTTTTTATGACCCGGACACCATCGAAAACCAGGTGCAACACCCCCGGATGCTGCCGGTTCAGTCATTATGCCACCAGATGAAAGAACATACCAAGAATACCAGCACAATGCAGATAAAATGTATTTCTAACTGATTTTAACAGATTTTTGCTGTAGTATTTATAACCTGTTTCATGCAACAGGAGTATGTCACACAGAGACCTGCACAAGGTTCGCCGGAAAAACTCCGGACACCCATACAGGCTCTGTGCACAATAGATGAGCTGCGTTCAACATGTCCTCCTACAATCGAAGTGACTCATCATCAAAGCCGGGAACCAGACCCTTCAGGGAAGGTTGCCGACTCTCTCTGTATGCTGCAATGATCCAACCGAACTTCAGCCAGCCGTCAGACGGCTGGTCTTCCTCCTACATTTAATCACTGAGTACATGAGGTAATTATGTTTAGAGCAAATACTCTCACCAGCACCTATAACGAAAGACAGATGACCCTGATAAGTTACCTGGAAGACCGGGTAAAAGAAGGGAAAAATTTCTTCAAATCAAAGTATATTGCCAGAGATACAGGCCTCTCATCCAAAGAGGTAGGAACAAACATGGGAATTCTGGCTGATAACTGCCCGAGGTTCACAATTCAGAAGTACAGTTACTCAAACAGTACCACCTGGCTGATCACACCATCCCAGGCATAAAAAACCTTTTCTCTTCCTCCTACATTTCCAGTCATTTCAATTCTATCAGCACTCTCCTGAGCAGGTCTCAAATTTTCAGAGGATACCTGTTTGATGTGAATAATGGGAGTACTCAGTTCATGAGAAGAAAGTATATGTAAAAAGTCCTTTACATATGTAGTGTGGTCATCTGAACAACGTTCAGGTGAACCAGCTTCTGAAAGCAACTGTGCTCGAACGAAAAAGCATGGAGGCGAACCACAAGCAAAAGGAACAGATCTGAAAGACCCATAAGCGACTCATAATAAACCCGTGAAATGGAGTGCTTCATAAGAAAATTCCAATACAACACTCCCCATTTCACATTCTGTAAGTAATCTGGCATAATCAGATTATCAATTCAATCCTCCTACACAATCCTGAACCCGGACACTCATCCAGATCTCTGATCCGTTACATCCAGGTCTTTTTGATCTGCAACACGGAGACAGGGATATTGAACTTGAAAGTTGTATTTGCAACTAATTTGATCAGGGTTCATCATAAGGATATGAAGCCTTTTTCTTGTGTTACTCATGCAACGAATGAATCGTTGTTTCTGAAGATACGTAATGGAATCAGAGATTTCCATGGTTCTGACAAAACATGAATTCACAAACATTTTGTTAAAACCTGATTCTTCAGGAAAAATGGAAGCAAATATGTAGATTATGGTTGCATAAGCAACTAATTATACGACTGTATGAAACAGTATCCGTGCACATACAACCCTGCCGATCTGATGACCCGGTGAATCATTCACCGTGTTATATATCGGGGGTTGTTCATGTTTGAAAGACTGAATGAACGAGAGATCTACCGTTCAGTGAATCTACCCAAAAATTACCAAAGAGAAACCTATGAAGAGAAAAACGGTCACACAGATAACGACCCTTCTCCTCCTCATTTCAACCATCATCTGTGTTATCACCGGATTCATCAAATGGCCCGGGCTTATCACCGGTCTGGGGCTCACCTACCGTCAGGTACCGCTGACACTCATAACTGAACTCCACGACTGGTCAGGGCTTGTAATGACCATCCTTGTAGCTCTGCATGTATTCCAGTTCAAAGGAATGATGAAGAGAATGGTCCGGGGATTGACACAAAGGAGCTCATCATGAAGAACAGATCAATACTACTCATACTCCAGATATTCTGTCTTGTAAGTTTCATAGGCAGTTTTACCAGTGCAGGATCCGCATCCGGCACCGACGGGTGCCAGGATCCGTTACTTGCTACAACAAGTGAACAGAAGAAAGTTGTTTCAGAAGATGCAGGAACTACCCTGATTGATGAGGATACCCAGGCAAAGGCTGACAGTCTCGCAGGGACCTGCCCGAAAGGATTTCACTGCAGTTGTCCGGGATGTCCGCTCTACGGTGATCTTGATGAGGACAAATTCTGTGATCTCGGCGAAGAAGTAAATGAGACTGCCTGATCCTCTCACCTTTTTTCGCGTCTGCGGTTTATTACGTTCAATCTAGCCTTTGGATACCGGTTCCGGCATTACGAATAAACAACAATAATGCATGATTGAAACCAACATACTGATATTACAATAAGGGTTATTTTTGCAGCAGAGGCAGAATAGCCGGCATGGTGTGTTCCGGATATATGGTAAAACAAGCAAAATTTGAATTTGTCGGGAAGTACATCTCATTTCTCTACCGGTATCACCAGACATATCTGGACAAGGAACTGGAGCCATACAACATCGGTTCAGGGCAGTTCTTCATATTAATGCCCCTCTACAAGAAGGATGGCATAAACCAGGAGAAGATCTCCCAGATCATCAAGGTGGACAAGGCTACTATTACCAGGGCAATTACAAGACTGATCGATGAAGGCTACGTGAGCAGGGAAAGGGACGAGGATGACAGGCGTGCATACAAAGTCTTTCTGACTAAGAAGGGGAAGGGTATAAAACGCGATATCCTGGCGATTGCTAAGCGATGGGATGATATCATCCTTTCAAACCTGGATCAGGATCAGCATGAAGCAGTTAGATCAACGTTTTGCACAATGTATGATAACGTCTGCGATTACACACATTCATGACTATCACCAGTAACCTGTTTTTTACCCAATTCTTTGAAAATAATGGTTTTTAACCAGATTTTTTGTTAACCGATACATACTGCCTGCCACTTTTATCAACTGACTTTTGAGGAACCTTATAAAGAAAAAAGTTTGTCAGACATATGTCTGCCAGATGGTTCATACAACGGTTCAAGGTTGGTATCATCTGAGAAATATAGAATACCTTAATCTGTCATGGCCGGATTTTATTATATTTTAAACTCGATGTCTGAACAGATGCCCCGGATCTGAATAAGAACACAAAAAGTTTAAATTACCACCCTCGTTAGAGGAAGTATTTCCCTTATTTTTCTAAAGACCCAAAACACAAATCGATCTACATATATTCAGAGAAAATTCATTTCACATTGTTTACTCATGAGAACGATCTGGATTTTCTTGGGACTGCTCTGTTTCGCCCTTATCTGTAGTGCAGGATATGCAGATGACAGGAAAGAGGCGACAGAATACACTATTGCAATACACGAGAAGGCAAATGATACTGCTGCCTGGAACAACAACGATGAGGATTTTATCTTCGCAAACAAGGGATTTATTGCGACTGATTCACCCCTTGTGATACCCTCGGCATACCCCGGCATCACTGCATGGAGTATGGATTCCTACAGTTTTCTAAACAACGAAAGCTGCCCTGACACCATCAATCCGCTTCTGTTCAGACAGGCACAGCTCAACAATATCAACGGGCTGTTCAATGTCACAGACGGCATTTACCAGGTCAGGGGATATGATGTATCAGACATCAGTTTCATCAAAGGAGACACCGGCTGGATAGTTATCGACCCTGCTGTCTCTGTTGAGACAGCAAAGGCAGCCATGGACCTTGTCAACAAGACCATCGGAAAATATCCGGTGAAAGCAGTTATTTATTCACATCCCCATGTGGATCATTACCAGGGAGTGAAAGGAGTCACAACCCAGGAGGCTGTCGATTCCGGTGATGTGCAGATCATCGCACCTGAACATTTCATGGAGCACGCCCTGAGCGAGAATGTGTATGCAGGAAATGCCATGTTCAGACGGGCAACCTACCAGTATGGGATTCAGTTGCCCAGGGATGCAAAAGGAAATATCGATATCGGCCTTGGTAAAAGCCCATCGACAGGAACTGCATCCCTGATCGCCCCCACCGTTGACATCACAAAGACCGGACAGAAACTGACTGTTGATGGTGTCCAGATGGAGTTCCAGCTGGCAGAGAACACAGAGGCACCTGTCGAGATGAACGTCTGGTTCCCGCAGAGGAGTGCCTTATTCATGGCTGAGAACTGTGCGGCAACCTACCACAACCTTCTGACCCTTCGCGGAGCACAGGTCAGGGACCCGCTCTCCTGGTCCAACAATCTCAAAGAGGCACGTGATCTCTACGGAGACAAGGCAAAGGTTCTCTTCCGTGCCCACCACTGGCCGGTGTTTGGAACTGATAAAGTGATTGAGCAGCTGGAAAACCAGCGTGATCTCTACAAGTTCATCAATGACCAGACCCTCAATCTCATCAACAAAGGATACACCATGGATGAGATCGCGAGCATGATTGAACTACCAGAGTCACTTGACCAGTACTGGTACACTCATGGATTCTACGGTCAGCTCTACATGGGAGTCAAGGCGACCTACCAGAAATACCTCGGGTTCTATGATGCAGACCCGATAAATCTCAAACGACTTCCACCGACTGAGTTTGCAACAGAGATCACCAGGTACATGGGAGGTGCTGATGCAGCACTAGCGCAGATGCAAAAAGACTATGATGCAGGTAATTATGAACTGGTTGCCTCAATTGCACATTATCTCGTCTTTGCAGATCCGACAAACATGGAGGCACGCGAGATGGAGGCTGATGCCCTGGAGCAGCTCGGATATCAGGTTGAGTCAGGAACAGCACGAAATGCTTACCTAATGGGTGCACAGGAACTGAGAAGCACTGAACCGGTCACCATGCGCAGTGGAATATCAGATGATATCATGGCTGCCATGTCAATGAGTGAACTTCTGGATTACATATCAGTCAGGGTAAATGGACAGAAGGCAGACGGCGAAGACTACAAGATGAACCTTGTTCTTTCTGACACCGGTGACACGGCCTTGATCCAGATCAAGAACAACGCACTTGTGTACTGGGTTGACAGTTCCTCACCAGATGCAGTTGTCACGGTGACTATGCCAAGAAAGACACTCGAAGGACTTGCACTCGACCCGTCGACAACTCCTGAAGATGTGACAACAACCGGTGAATCAGAAGTATTTGACAGGTTTGTCGGAATGCTCGATGTATTCAACCCCGGGTTCAACATCGTCACCCCTTAACTTTTTTGAGATTCTCTCCGAACCCTGGATTAGTTCTGTTAATGAAAAGAAACATTATTCTCTGCTCAGTTTAATATTGCACTGATGACAATATCCCGGGCTGATCCTGTATACAGGGGACTCATTCTTCTCATATTCTCAATCTCGCTCGCAAATTTTATGTCAGCAATCGACGGGACCATTGTTACCGTCGCACTCCCGACCATATCACAGGTTTTTGATGTCAGCCCGGGTGTAGCAAGCTGGGTCATAACCAGTTACATCCTGGTGATGGCAGGCTGCGTCCTCATATTTGGCAAGGTTTCAGACGTCATCGGTTTTAAGACCGTCTTCCTGTCAGGGTTCATGATCTTCACCATCGGGTCGTTAGCAGCAGGTTTTCTTCCCGGATTTCTGAACTCGTTTCCGGTATTTATCATATCACGGATATTCCAGGCAGTCGGGGCATCGATGATCACCGCAATCGGGCCGGCCATGGTCACTGCTTACATCCCGATGGAATTCAAGGGAAAGGCGATGGGGACAGTCTTTACGATTCAGGCGTTAGGAGGAGCGATAGGCCCTACAGCCGGAGGGATACTCACCCAGCATCTATCATGGAGCTGGATCTTCTTCATCAACATCCCGATCGGGATCGGGGCGATCATCCTGGGTGCAAAAGTGATCCCAGAGAAAGAGAGACGAAGATGGATCCCCGGGTTTGACCGCACCGGTGCAGTGCTGATCTTTACCGTCCTCTCATCCATGCTCTTCTTCCTCTCAGAGGGTCAGACCTTTGGATGGACAAGTCCGGTAATTCTCGGAGCAGCGGCTCTGACCGTTCTCGCAACCGGGTTCTTTGTGAAGCACGAACTCTCATTCCCCGAACCACTGCTTGAGCTTCGGCTCTTCAGGGAGAAGAATTTCCTCCTCACGAACTCCCTTATTGTCCTGCTCTTCTTCAACTTCGGAGGAGTCTGTTTTCTTCTTCCGTTCTATCTCCAGTATCTGCAGGAGTTTTCACCATCGCTTGTTGGGCTGGTCTTCTCGACCCTCTCGATAGCGCTCATGCTTGGAGGAATTCTTGCAGGAGTAGGAGCAGGAAAGGTGCCATGGAGATGGATCAACGGTACTGCCGGGGCGCTTGAAATCCTGGGTTATTTCCTTATCACACAGATCCGGCCAGACTCAAACCCCTGGTTTACGGTGCTCTGCCTGGCACTTGTAGGAACCGGGGCAGGCCTGATACTTACATCCTCTTCCAGTATGATCATGAACTCGGTCTCAAAGAGATACCAGGGTATGATATCCAGTTTTACAAGTCTCGAACGGTTCATTCCCATGATGCTCGGAGTAACCATATTCAACATCCTCTTTGTCCAGGGTATCAGTTCTGTGGCATCAGCAGGCAGCGTTGGTGAGATGATGAACAATCTCTCAAAACCTGCCCTTGAGTCCGGGTTCGGTTTAGCATTCTGGTTCGCATTTCTGCTCAGCCTGTGTATGCTGGTCGTTGCAGCATGTGCAAACCTTGAGATACATCCGGATTATCAGAACGAGAAGTGAGGAGGGGGACAGGGACAGAACTGGAGTAGAAATAATTCTGATCCATCAGGATCTACTCCGTCGATTCCTGTCAGAACGGTGGGTTGTCAGGTTGATCTTATATCTCTACTTTTGAGTTCACCGGATGAACCCCGGAAAATCCGTACTTCTCTTTCAGTATTGCGAAAAGGTACGGCAGAGCAAAGAAGAATGCCACACATCCACATGCAAAGAATGCATTCCTGTAGGTCCCTGCTATAACAAATACCGGCACGATGGCAAGGGTGGAGGCAAACTGACCAAGGTTCAGAGCAACAGAGAACCCACCGCTAGCCCTTCCAAGATACTGTTTCGGCGTTATGGAAGCGATCCAGGTGAGTATCGTCGGCATCAGGATGCCTTCACCAATACCGATACAGACAACCCCGATTCCTACTGTAATAAGGGATGATGCAAACCCGAGAATGCAGAGCCCTGCTCCAAAGAAGACGAAGGTGAAGGTCAGGATTGTGCTGCGGTGAAACCTCCAGGCAATTCTCCCGTACATCACTCCTATGAGTGAAGAGGCGCAGCCTGATATCCCGAGAAATATTCCACTTGCAAGAGCGGTGTTCTCTCCGATCACCCGTGCTGCATCAAGATTTGCAAGTAAGAACGGGAACTTGGTGGGCAGCAGGAAGAAGAGCATGTTTCCTAAAAACAGGGTTATGTATGCCGCAAGGAGTGGTGAAACAGGGAAGGTCTCATCAGAAGATCTCTCCTTCTCCTCAAATCTCGGCTTTGCCGGCTCTCTCATTGATGTGATAATACCAACGAGAATAAGAAGACCAATCAGGTAGATGAGGAATGCTGCCCGCCAGGATATTCCGGCGAGAATCCCCCCGCTGGTTTCAAGAATTAAAACCCCGAATCCCATTGCTGCAGCCTGATACCCAAGAACCCGTGCCCGGGTAATCCCTTCATAATAGCAGGCGATCAGAGAGGATGTGGTGCAGGTGATGCCTGCAATCCCCATTCCAAGGATGAATCTTCCGATTAATATCGCGTATATTGAGTTAAGATAAAATCCGGAACTGCCTGCGATGGTGAAGACCACAATGGAGGCGACAAGAACCGGAACTTTTCCGAATTTGTCTGATAGAGCACCGATAAAAAACCCGGTGAGAGCAATTGCAAGTGCAGGGAGGGTGATAATTAATGATATTAATGTCTCTGATGCACCGGGAAATGCCTGACTGATGAGCGGAAGAGCCGGCGCGACTGCGGCTCCCCCCATAAGAATCATCATGGCTGAAAGTAAGAGAAAAAGTAAGGTCCATCCCGATGGTTTGAACGATGTAGTTGTCATGCCCTATCTGATTACAAATGGCAAAATATGAAGAAAGTGCTCCTGAATTGAGTAGCTCTCATTATGATCGATGATTCATTACTTCTCGAATTGAAGAAGATCGGGATGAGCGAGTACGAGGCGAAGGTGTATGGTATCCTGTCAGCCTTGAGAGTGGCAAGTGCACGTGAGATTCACGAACAGACCAGAATACCACGAGGCAGGATCTATGAAACACTCACATCCCTGGCTGAGAAAGGGTTTGTCGTCTCTTCAGGAAAATCGCCGGTGCGATACTCGCCTATCGATGCCTCAAAGACCTTTGAGAGACTGAAAAAGGAGTCAATTGATTCCCTTGAAGGGCTGTATCAGCGGCTAAAAGTGCTTGAAACAGAGACACCGGAACAGCTCATGCAGGGATATGAGCTCCGTACAGAATGGACCCGGGATACACAGATCAGAATGATGCTCCGTCGTGCCAAGACAGAGATCATCCTTCTCTGTAATGATATGGAGTTTCTCACCAGATATGCCAATGATATCTCACGTGCTGCAAAAAGGATACCGCTGTACCTCGTAGTCGGAAGAGAGGAGCTTGCAGGAGTTACTCACGTAAAATGCTATGTAGGTGGGAATGACATCGAGTCGTCGTTCTTTCATATTGAAGCCGGAGATGTTATGGGAATCTCACTGAAACTGCTTCTGATGGCTGACCGTCGTGAATCACTCTCGGTTATGGAAGAGAACGGAATAATAACAGGGGTATTCATCTGCCCGGATATGTACGCTGGATATCTGTCGCGAAAGATTCTGCAGGAGATTGAGCAGGTGGAGAGGTCACGAAAAAAGACCTGAACGGATCTCTCCGGATAGTAACGCCAGGAAAAAAGGGATTATGGTCTCATTTATGCTGCATCTTTGCAGTCGTATAACGTGCTTCGCATCGGAGAGGCGGCATTTGACGCTGTTTTACCCTGATTTTCTCCCCCACTCCACTCGTCATCAGGTAGTACCGGGCAACTATCCTGTATCCATGTTGTAACCCCACTGCTCTCTCCTCCAGGCATACCATGACCCATCTGCCCAAGCAGGAAGTACCTGATCTGGCCTTCATGAATCAGGGTCTTCAATGATTCGTTTGTAAGGATCTGATCCCTACCAGAGTACCCGCCCATTGTCATAACAGAGGCACCATATGAGAGGATGAGATCCCCGGCAGAGCGTGAACTCTCAACACCCACGATGTACTTTTCACCAGACTGATGGGATGAGAGAAACGAATAGAGAGCAGAACTGTTCCCCTGATTCTCTCCCGGCATCATGCCGGGTAACTGTCCCGGACCGGATGCAAGGCCTGGGCCTGCTGACGGCATTCCGCCTTGTTCCTTATAGATAACAGGTGTGCATGACCAGACAAACGGTGCAACACAGAGCAGGCCGATGGTTAGCAGAATTACTGTAGTCTGAATTCCTGATGGGGCCGGAGAGGAACGGAAACGGAGGATGACAAGTGCTGAAGCACCCAGGAGTGAACCCACGAGGACAATCCATGAGAGTGGTGCCAGAAATTCAGGAGTGTACCCCAGGAATACCCACTGGCACACCCCGGTCACAAATATGGCAGCAACAAGCAGCCATCCTTTGATTCCCGGAGTAAGGTACGCCTCATACATCGAAACCGCCCCGATTCCGACAAGACCTGCGAGGGGGATGGCAACCATCACTACATAGTAGGTGTGGTAAAAACCGCTTGTAAAACTGAAATAGATCAGTTCAGGGAAAAGCCAGAGGGCCAGTGCAATTGTAAGGACTTCCTTTTGGTTCAGGTTTGTCAGAACCGCCAGGGTGGGCCTTGTGATCCAGGCAAGAAGTCCGATCAGGGCGAATGGGAGCAGCCAGCTGATCTGCCCTGACATTCCGGCATCTCCCATTCTGAAGAGCCCGGGCTCGCCACCGTCGTTCATTCCAGGCATGCCGCCGGGACTGCCGCCCGGGCGTCCTCCGTTCTCCATTCCAAGTGGAGGCATACCCTGGGTTCCATTACCAATAAAGCCTGGAGATCCTGCTGATGCCCTATATGGATCCTGCACAGATCCCCGGGTTCTGTCAGGCAACGATCCCTGATCACCTGATGTTGTATTCCAGTCAGGTCCAGGAGAATTAAATCCGTTCTCCCCTCCCGGGGGGAATGACCCGCCGGATCCACCGGGGATGACTCCGGGATATCCACCGCGTTCTGACTGATTCCTGCTCATCTCACCGCCATGAAACGGCATCAGCCCTCCAAGCAGTCTGTTCAGACCGTTGTACCCGAATATCAGATTAAACTCCGAGTTCCCGGTGCTGCTGCCAATATACGGCCGTTGATCTACAGGCGTCAGATCCATCATTACAGCCCAGGATGCAGAAACCAGGAGGAGAACTGCTGATGCTGCAACCAGATGCAGGATCTTCTTCTTCCACGTGATTCGAACATTCAGCAGGTATATTCCGAAACATGCAGGAACAACCGCGAACGCCTGTATCATCTTGATATTAAACCCGACCCCGATCAGAACTGCAGCTCCCATCAGATAGAATGGAGACCCGGTCTTCCAGGCATGAAGGGCAAGATACACAGCACAAAGGAGGACGAAGATGAGCAATCCGTCCATGTTGTTGGTTCGGGCGACTGCAACAAAGATTGGTGTGATCGTGAGGGCAAACGCAGCAACAAGCCCTGCATCCTTTCCCCAGGATCTCCTGACAAGCAGATAGAGCAGGAGAACAGAACAGATTCCGGCGAGGGCCTGGGGAAGAATAACCGAAGAGCCTGAAAATCCGAGTAATGCCGCACTGAGTGTCTGAACCCAGAGACTTACGGGGGGTTTGTCCACCGTGACAAATCCGGTTGGATCATAGGAGTTGTAGATCATGACCGCGGGATTTGTGAGCATGCTCTTTACTGCTGCTGTATAGTATGAGTTTGAATAACCCTCCTTTGCAAGATTGAATAGAAGAAAGACTGATGCCAGGATCAGAATTCCCAGCAGAATCAACTCATGACGATATGTTCGGATATTGGATTGGATGTTCACTAGGTCACCACTGATTGAATGAAGACAGATAAGCTTCGATCGTTGAGGGCCCTGTTCTGTGTATAAATATTTAGGATTCACAACACCGTGTTGTTTTAAGAAACCACCTGGCGGTTCAGTATTTGTCTACCTCCGTACCGGGATATGTTTTCACTCATAAAATCAGATACCGGGATTAGATTGAAAAAAGGGAGCCGTTAATGATACAGACCCCTGTTTTTGAAGAACGCAACCTGGACCCCAGAATATCATACCACCTGATACCATCTTCTTTATCCTCTCGTTCAGGAATACCTTCGAACATTCGGGGAGAACTTACGAGATAACCCCAAAATCTGACCGAAACAACCCGAAAGGGATGATGATCACGAAGTTATCACCATACATTACAACAGTCCTCATCCTTGTTGCATCACTCATATGCTGTGCAACAGCGGAGGAGATGAACGCCCGGAATTTACCAGGACAGCAGATCGCTCCAGGCATGACCAACGATTCGCCTCAGGGAGAGATGAACGATAGTGGAAGCCCAGACAATTATCAGAACGGGCAACAGGGTTGGGGACAGAATACCCAGAATTCAATGAGTCACACAAATCATGGCACCCAAAATGCCCAGACCGGGCAGAATACAGGCCCAGGACAACAGGCAACCAGACCGATCTCAACCGCTACCCCAGAGCCAACTATTCAGGAACCGCAGAAAAACACTCCTGCAGCACCAACTCCTGATACATCTCATAAGGAAGTAATTCAGACCAGTCAGCCAACACAAAAAGATCCAGAGCCTAAACAGTCGCAGATACAGCAGGTATCCCCAGGAACTGGTGGTCAGTATCACAACATCCAGTTCCCTCCGTCATACCCTGGCATTAAGGAGGATCGTGCTGCGATACAGGTGACCAGCAACCCGGCTGGTGCCGGTGTGTATCTCGATGGACTATCCAAAGGGGTAACCCCTTCATCAGGATACCTTGACATATCAGATCTTTCCCCGGGAACCTATACCATTCACCTGACCCTTTCAGGGTACACAGACTACACAACCCAGATAACCCTTTCCAGAAATGAGGTCGCCACAATCTCGGCAGATCTGACATCGACATATGTCCCATCGGAGTACGGAGCGCTCTCGGTACAGTCCACCCCGTCAGGAGCAGATGTGTTCCTTGATAATGAATACAAGGGAATCACCCCGGTCACACTCCAGAAGATTAGCACGGGCTCTCACACCATACTCATCAAAAATGAGGGATTCTCGTCATACAGCGGAGATGTTTATATTGTTCCTGATCAGGCATCAGCACTCTCGGTCACCCTGACTGCAAGTGCCACACCGACCCGGACACCAACACCTAACCCGACACAATCTCCTGTACCGGTACCGACAAAATCAGCCCCGTCCCCATGGATAGCACTCGGCAGTCTTGCAGCAGCAGGACTCATATTTGTCGGACAGAAGCAAAGATAGATCTGCAGAATATGTAATGCGTCATCGTATGTAGGATCAATGAGCCGGTTCACAAACCGTGCTCATCGCTCTCTCTTTTCATGCTGATCCACAGGGCTTTCTGCGCCCCTGTTCTGAAAAAAACTCAGGAAATTGGTTATGAGCAGGATTCACGGATTTCAGGCAGTACTGCAATAATCATTATCCTGCCGTGGAGCGGACGCCTCATAATGAATCACCTCTCTCTTCTGATCCTTCTCGCCTGTGCGTTGGTCTGCGTCATGACCGTTACAGCAGATAAAGACCCGCAGCAGGCTGCAATCTGGTTTGACAAGGGGAAAGACCTGGCATCAATGGCCAGCTACGCGGAAGCAGTATCAGCATTCGATATGTCCCTTACATTTGGTCAGGATGATGAGGCTGTATGGCTGGAGAAGGGAAAGGCCCTTGCAAGGCTTGGAAAGTATGCCGAGGCAACAAAGACACTTGAAAAAGCAATCGCGTTAAAACCTGATGACATCGAAGCATGGACTCAGAAAGGTGATGCACTCAACTGGCTTGGAAAGAACAACGAGGCACTCCAGGCATATGAGAAGGTTCTCGAACTAGACCCGAAAAATTCCTACGCAAAACTGAAGAAAAACATCATCCAAAATCTGCGTGCCAGTTAAGGATAGAACTGATATCAATCAGGGTATGCTGAACCGGGAGAGAACCTGAAAAACAGAGTGGTTCAGACCTGTAAAGGAGTAACCAGCCAGGTCGTGCTGTTGGAGTAACTGTACTTCTCGATAGTAAAGTCGGGACAGGTCTCTGCAAGGATGGCCATGTTAGTTCCCACCTCTTTTGAAGAGAGTCCGAGATCCCGGGCAATGTACTTGGACTTGAAGAAACATCTGCCAGAGCGAAGCCGATCTTTCAGGTACCCGATCAGGCAGACCTGTCGTTCATTATAGGAGTTATTGAATCGTGCATGGAATAACATGAAATACCTCTCTCTGTCATTGAATGTGACTTGTGAACGATAAGATGCGTTGTAGGAGGAAGCCGGTTGTAGGGGACCGGCATGAAGTTCGTACATCTGCAGTTCATATGAAGTTCGCGAGAGAGCCCGGCAGAATCTGCCAGACAGACATCAACGGATGACACATCGGATTGTAGGAGGACATGTTGAACGCACCTCATCAGATGTCTGTCTGGTCAGGCACTGCACCGCTGCGGTTCATTGAACCTGGCAGCCTGGCAGGGCTCCCTGTGACATACCAGTGTTGCGTGAAACAGGCTATAAGGAAGACAGATAAAACCGGATTAGATCAGTTGGAAATAAATTTTAATCACAAAAAATGGAGGGTTATCAAAAAGGGAATGAATAGTTACCAGGTTTATTCACAACTGTCAGATTCTATTGTTGCATCAGGTTCAGACCGCTCATAATCTTTGAGGAGTTGATTGTCATTTCAGGCCGCAGTTTCATCCCGAAGGATGGTTTTTACTGTTGCGACCGGTTGCAACTCCCTGAAACTGCTGCCATTTGAGCATCAACAGATTGATAGTTCCCCTCTCAGCGAGCCTGACATATGAGTGAAAACGCGGGGTGGAGACGATCATGATCGCATAACAGAAATCTGGATACACGATCCAATGATACAGTATTTATGAACCATACACTCATCATCATCCTGCTCTGCCTGGGAATCATGGCGGGCACTTCTGTCGCAGAGAAGACAGTAGAGGAGTGGAACAATCTGGGGGTCGCCTACTTTGGGCAGGGCAATTATGACGAAGCCATCGCTGCCTACCAGAACGCTACAGTCCTTGATCCGTCAAATGCCATGGCCTGGGGAAACATCGGCCTGGCCCTGGCTAGTCAGGGAAAGTACGAAGAAGCCCTTGAAGCATTACATAAGACCACTGAGTTGAATCCCGAAGACGCCCTCGCCTGGTCAAACACCGGTCTCGTGCTCGATCATCTCGAAAGGTATGAAGAGGCGCTTGCTGCATATGACCGGTCACTGGAGCTTAAACCTGATATTGCAAGAACCTGGACCAACCGGGGCCTAGCAGGTCATAACCTTGGCAGAGAGGATGAAGCCCTCACCGATTACGTGAAAGCCACCACTCTTGACCCGAAGTACGAGCCGGGATGGAAGAACAGGGGTTCAGCATTATACAATCTGGACAGATACGATGAGGCAATAACAGCATGTGAGACGGCTCTTGCGCTCAACGCTGACGATGCTGCAGCATGGAAGACAAAGGCTGATGCCCTGGTGAAACTAGGCAGGGGCGAAGAGGCTCAGATAGCCTCTGAAAAAGCAGCATCCATCCTTCAGGGTTCGTCATAAGATAGACCGTGTTGTTTTCACCGGCATTACAGGAGATCATTCCTGAACCTCTCCACCCCCTAGTACCTGAACGGTTTGAGGTAATCGGGGATATCGCGATCATTTCTATCCCTGATGAACTATCCCCGTATCAGCAGGCTATGGCCGGTTCACTGATTGCACAGCGGCATAGTATCACCACCGTACTGAAACGGGTCTCGAAACGGACCGGAGCCTGCAGGGTGGCAGAGTTTGAGCCGATTATTGGTACAAAGACCAGAACAATATACAGGGAGTTTGGATTCAGGTACCGGGTGGATCTCTCCCACGCCTTCTTCACAAGCAGGCTTTCCGGGGAACGAAGGCGGATATCTGTCATGGTCCAGCCTAGTGAGATCGTGTTGGTTCCTTTCGCTGGAGTCGGGCCGTTTGCAATTCAGGCAGCATCTCGAGGGGCACAGGTCATCGCAGTCGAGATAAATCCTGAAGCCTGTCGCCTTCTTAAAGAGAATTCCAGACTGAACAGGGTAGAAGACCGAATCACCGTGATCTGCGGCGATGCCTCGATGGCGGGAAGAATGCTCAGGATCAGGGCAGACCGGGCGATCCTCCCCACCCCCTACGGTTTAGAAGAAGCCTTCAAACCGCTTGCACAGATGGTTAAGGCAGGCGGAATTATCCATTATTATACGTTTGATACCCACAACGGCGCTCAGGATCGTGCCCGGAGATTCAGAGACTGTGGATTTCAGGTTGAACGTCTTCACCGGTGTGGTAATGTTGCCCCTTCAGTCAGCAGATGGGTGTTTGATCTGAGGTCTGAAGAAGAGCCCGGATCCGGGAACTGAATATTTTTACCGGTCGCGGATGAACTGTACGGGTCAATCCTATCATACGACGAGGAATAAAGATGTCAGAGACCCAGTACTCAAAAATATTCGCTACAGCCCGGACCCAGACCCCCCTCATTCATCATATCACAAACTACGTCACCGTGAATGACTGTGCAAACATCACTCTCTGTGCAGGAGGTGCACCGGTGATGGCACACGCGCCAGAGGAGGTCGAGGAGATGGTGCAGTATGCGGGAGCCCTGGTCCTCAACATTGGAACGCTTGATCATGCACAGATTGAGTCAATGCTCCTCGTAGGAAAGGCAGCAGCAAAGAAGGATATTCCGATCATTCTTGACCCGGTCGGTGCCGGGGCAACAACCCTTCGTACCAACGCTGCAAGGAGACTGATGACCGAACTACCAATCTCGGTCCTGAAAGGAAATGCAGGCGAGATCGGGGTGCTCGCCGGGGTGGATGCAAAGGTCAGGGGGGTTGACTCGGCAGGAATTTCCGGGGACCCGGTCTCAATCACAGAGGAGTATGCAGGCCGGTCAGGTATGACCGTGGTCATGAGCGGAGAGACTGATATCGTCAGTGACGGAAACCAGGTCTTCCTGGTAGAGAACGGCCATCCATTGATGGGGGCTATCTCCGGGACAGGATGTATGGCTGCTTCGGTGACCGGAGTATTTGCTGCATCAGAGAAGGATCTGGTAACCAGTTCTGCTGCAGCACTAGCCGCATTCGGACTCGCAGGTGAGCGGGCGGCAGCCCTGGCAAGGGGTCCGGGCTCATTCAAGGTTGCACTCTTTGATGCACTTGCAACCCTCACTCCTGATGACCTCGCAGAAGGGGCACGGATCAAAAGAGTATGAGTTACGACCTGTACGTGGTAACTGACGAGAAACTCTCCCGGGGATTGAGCCATGCTGCTATTGCCAAACAGGCAGTGGAAGGGGGGGCCGATGTCATTCAATTGCGGGACAAAAACCTCCAGGGGAAGGAGTTCTTCGAAGCAGCATGTACTATCAGGACGATAACTGCCAGAGCAGGTGCCCTCTTCATCATCAACGACCGGCTCGATATTGCACTTGCCTGCAGGGCAGACGGGGTACATATCGGGCAGCATGATATCCCGCTCTCAGCGATCCGCCCGCTTACTCCGCACCCGTTCATCATCGGTGTATCGGTATCATCACTGCAGGAGGCGATGATCGCTGAGAAAGGTGGGGCTGATTATGTTGCCGTCAGTCCGGTCTTCTCCACCGGCTCAAAAGATGATGCAGGACCAGGACTTGGGCTCATGCTGGTCAGGGAGATATCTGACGCTGTCTCTATCCCGGTCATCGGGATTGGCGGGATTCATATCGATAACGCAGGCGACGTATTCAACGCAGGTGCTGTGGGCGTTGCGGTTATTTCAGCGATTGTAAGTCAGGATGATATCATCCTGGCTGCAAAGGCATTTAAATCAAAGATCAGGGAGTTCAGACCCTGACAAAAAAGATAGAGTTTTCAGCAGGTGCCTTTCTGTTCAGGAGGTACCTTCGCCAGAATGCATTGACTGCTCCTTCTCCCATTCATTCCCAACCCAGGAGAGAACAGAACTTGATTTATCAATCAGAGTCTGGGCATGGTTCTCGGTGAGGAACGTAATATCTTCTGCTGAAAGATTAGACTGCCATGCAATCCGGGAGATATCAGCGAGATCGGTGATCGGCTGATTCAATGTTTCAGGGATGTACGATCGCACTGCATGATGCAGGTCACAGAGAGGGGTGCCACGTTCAGGCCTCTCTCCTGTCCTCCATACAATCAGTCCTTCAAGAGTGTATTCAAGAGCACGGTGGGCATAACTAACAGCCCAGAGGAGTGAACCTGCGTTCAGAAGTTCCTGTGCAACTGCAAGTTCATGATCAGCACGATTAAACCACTGTTCTGCTTTCATTCAGGTTCCCGTTATTGAGTTCTCATAGTATCGTTCTCGTTGATCCAAAAAAAGGGCTGTGTTGTATCATGGGTAAAGAGGAAAATCCTATGCATCTCTCCCGGGTACTGCACCGAATCGCCCCGATGATCTCTTCAAAGCAGAAACCCTCTTCTGCATCACTATCCCATCACCAACCGGGTCCGCCAGTCACCCTTCTGATTGAAGCCTGGTCATTCCCGGACTCACTCATAATAGTTCATCACGATGATCTCACTGATGGCCCCACGTTTCTCTGCATTGCTGTTGATGATCCGTTTCGCCAACACCCGCTCGATCCTGTACTGCTGATAGAGATCATCAAAGAAGTGGTCGGTGGGATCCTCATTCCTGGGATCAGAGTTGCTCAGCATCACCGCCGCACCGAGCCTGTCCACCGAGTCAAAAAACTCCTTGAGACGTACCTGATCCTGATCTGAAAATCCATCCCGTGAGTAGGCTGTAAATGAGGATGAAGCGCTCAGTGGTCTGTACGGTGGGTCAAGATAGACGAACGTGTGATCGTCGATGTACTCAAGGCACCGTGAGAAGTCGCCGTGAAGGATGGTGGTATTTTGTAGCAGTGCTGAGACCAGACGAAGGTTACACTCATGCACAATCCCGGGGTTGCGGTACTTCCCGAACGGGACGTTAAACTCTCCGCTTGAGTTTACCCTGAAGAGTCCGTTGAAGCAGGTTTTGTTGAGGAAGAGGAGTTGTGCTGCCCTCTCTACCCAGGCGGTGCCATACTGTGAGAAATCAAACCCCTTCCGGTCACCATTCAGATCAGACCTTACGTTCAGGTACAGGTCTTTGCGTCCTTCTTCATCAAGAGCATCATACCGGGACTGGAAATCCTTAAGAAGGTTGATGAGTGCATCAACATCCTGCCTGATGACCTGGTAGGTAAGGACCAGTTCCTCGTTGGCATCACAGATCACTGATTCTCTGAACGGGAACAGTTGCATCACAAAGAAGAAGACCGCTCCCCCGCCGATGAAGGGTTCTACGTACCGGTCAAGGGCACCGGTTCTGAGCGTTTGAGGAAACCTGAGGTCGAACTCATGAAGAAGTTGGGTCTTTCCCCCTGCCCATTTGTAGAACGGTTTTGCATATTCATTCTCTGAAGTACTACGTTTTCTGCGAAGGGATCGGATCAGGGTACTGCTGTCTGGATTCAAAGGCATGGTAACGGATTCCTGATGGGTATACCAGTGTCAGTACTGTATGCTTCTGTCACAGTTCATATCTCCGATATCAGTTCAGGGTATGAACAGAAGAAAGAAAAAAAGAGCATTTTATCACAGCAGGAAGAGAGTATCATTTCACAACTGATAAGAGCTTTAAAACAGATATCACAGATATGCTCCGCAGTGGAATTCTCGCAGTATTACTCATCACAGTCATACTCTTTTCAGGATGCACAGGGAAAAACCAGGATGACGATTTTAAGACTCTGGTGCAGAAGGTTGCAGACGATTTCAAGGATCAGAAGGAACTGATCGTAAAACCCAACCAGGGCCTGACCGTAGAGAAACTCAACCAGTACAAGTCAGCCGCTGCATCAGCAAAGGCATCTGCCGAGGCCATGACCCTCTCGGACAAATCTGGAAAGGCAAGGGGAATATTTGTCATGGGTATGAACGCCACAGTCACTGCTGTTGACACGCTTCAGGCTGCAGGAAAACTTACAAGCCCGACTGATATCGTAACAACCGAGTCGGTGAACGGCTTCTTTATTACAACCCAGACAAAGATCGATGATGCCTGCGACATGGTCGGGATAGATAAAGAGAAGACTTTCTAGGCTGTGCAGGGGATTTTATTCATCTCTCCCTGACTCTCCAGCCGCGGGGGAGATTGTATTACTCATTTTTTTTTCGTACCACTCCCGGCCAGTCATAACTTTTGGTTATTATATGATATTAACTCATATTCACGGGAGATTACATAATGTAACGCCCATTTGACAATGGATCTTCATAGAGAAGCCTTAAAACCTGAATTTTGAAACATACAGATATGGAGAAGTTAATCACGTCAGTTATCCTTCTCGTTGCAGCAGTTCTTCTCGTGCCAGGATGCTTTGCAGAGCAGCCCGCTGGTAATGCAAGTGAGAACTCAACTGCACCGGTCGAGACCGTTGTACAGAACATCACCGTTGCTGCAAATGAAACAGAGACCACATCTGCTGATGTTGTGCCTGCTGTGAATTTCACCGCTGATGTCAACACGACAAACCTAACCATGAAGGTCAATCAGACTGTCCTTGTCTCCCTGAAAGAGAATCCGACCACCGGCTTTGAGTGGAACGCGACAAACTCAACAGGGCTTGAGATCGTGAACAGTACCCATACAACTGACAATGCACCCGAGGGCATGGTCGGTGTAGGCGGGGTTCACACCTGGATCCTCAAGGCAGTAGAAGCAGGAAACCAGACATTTGACGCAGTATACAAGCGTGAGTGGGAGCCAACTACCGGTAAGGAAGACGCATACTCACTCAATGTGACGGTTGAATAACCGTTCACGCCTTTCAACCACTTTTTTTATACTCCTGATGAAAGGGATATTGCCATAAACACCCCAGTATGCAGGAGTAGATCTGACTATCATGCCTGATGCAGAAAATTCCGGGGTGGATCGCGATACAATACTGAAGGATCCACCGTTTTACCTCTCAGAGTTTGAGCAGTCCTACCGGTACATCATCGATGAGTACGAGGTCAGCCCGCGGGACATAGCCATCTTCATGCCCTGTGCGATGAGAAAGCCGTACAGTACCAGCCCAAGCCACCGGCTTATCAGATCAATTATCACGGATGTTCTGGACCCGTCGCAGTACCATATCGTTATCTTCGGAACATGCGGGATCCTTCCGGCAGAACTTGAGCTTATGTACCCTTATGCTCATTACCACTACATGCTGGGAAAGGTAAAAGATCAGAATATCAAGGATGATTTCCTTCGCATCGAGACCGAACGGGTTGCCGGGTATTTGGAAAAGACACGGGATACGTACAGATTCAGGGTTGGATACTGCATCGGGCTCTTCAGGGAGGCACTCATCAGAGGATCAGAGAAGGTGGGAGTACCTATCGATCTGCTCCTTCCCTCCAAGGACCTCATTAATGTCATTATGGAGGAGGACTGCCCGTTCCAGGAAGGAAGCCTTTCGATGGACGAGTACCTGGAAGAGTTCCACAGCGGTCTGGTTCGGATCAGGTCGCAGATAGAGCAGGCGGAGAGCCATAACCTCGAACAGTGACTGATCCCCTGTATTCACGAAGAGATCCATATCTTCAATTGGATAGAAGTGGATACTCACGTGTAATTCATGAAGAAAGATCCCCGGTCTTTTTCATCATTCTCTGCCAGGCTTGGCATATTCCTTCTTGTTATCTTTCTCGTTGTGATGATCGTATTTCTGACAAACTGGTATTTCTCAACCAGGGAAGAGACAGAGCAGAACTTTCGCTCATCAGAAAAGACGATAGATCAGATCCTTCAACAGTCCATACTCTGGATTGACCGGGGGATGTACCTCTATGATCTCACCTTTGAGCCCCCCCTTCAGAAGGCAATGAAGATCTACCAGGATGAGTACAACGCTACCGGAGGAGATCCTGAGAAGATCGATTATCAGGGGGTAAAGAAGAAGATCGAGAATCAGCTTGGGGATGAGTACCATGTATACCTGATCGATAAAGGGAACATCACCCATACAACCGATGCGAATGATCTCGGCCTGAACTTCTCCACGTTCGCCCCGGAACTCCTCCTCAAGTTCAACAAGATACAGAGTTTGGATCAGTTTATCCTCGACAGATCGGTGAAAGGGCATGAGAACAACGTCCCGGTGCGGCTCTTTGCATACCAGGGAACCGCTGATCACAGGTATCTCCTTGAGGTCGGAAGGATCTTCGTCCACTATGTGCCCAAAGAGAACCAGGCTTACTATTCAGATCTCACAAATGTCCTCTGGACACTCAACCCCGATATTGTATCATTTGATCTGTACAACAGTTTCAGTTCACTCATAACCAACCGCTCCGAGATCCAACTCGCGAACACGGATAACCAGACTCTGGACGAGATTGGCAGGACAATCAAAAGCGGGGAGGGATCTGTGGTACATGATGAAGAGAATAACCGTGATATCGTGTACACATTCATGCCGGTTCTTCAGACCGATGCCCCTTCTACCAAATGGATGAATGTCGCAGCACGGACGGTCTATTCAACGGAACGGCTCGATAATGAACTGATGATTATAACCCTGTGGTACATCGGGTTTCTGGTCATTACCTTCATCCTGGCACTGATTGCAGCATTTACGATCTCCCGGTATCTTACCAGGCCTCTACGGTATATGCTTGAGGATATTGATGTCATCACTGCCGGTGATCTCACTCATCAGGTCAGATCATCCCCACATCACGAGTTGAACCGTATATCAGATGCCATCAACCAGATGGTGGGTGAGATCCGCAGCAAGATAAGTGCACTCAGCGTATCAGAATCACGTTATCGCGGACTTTTTTTCTATTCCAATGATGCAATCCTTGTATTGGACGGGATCTATATCCTTGATGCCAACCCGGCATCAGGAAATTTTTTTGGAACAGATACACCTCTTGCAGGAGCGGAGGTCACATCTCTTCCAGGACCATTGGGAATTACCATCAGTGAGATGATTTTCAAGGATATTTCCCACCAGTCAAATCAGAAGTTTATCGAACGGACGGAGGTGCTTGAGACAGAGTCCGGATATGAGCAGTTCCTGAACATCAGGATCAACAAGGTGAAAGGCGGGGGGAAGTATCTCAGTCAGGTGAGGATTCGTGATGAGACACAACAGCAGATGGCATACCGGCTGTCAGCACAACAAGAGGCTTTGAAGGAGGCATACCGGCATATAGAGAATATTCTCGCGATGCTCCCTGACCCGACTTTTGCCATCGATGCTAACGGGCGTGTGATCATCTGGAACAAGGCCATGGAGGAGATGAGCGGCATATCTTCTGCAGAGATCATTGGAAAGGGTGACTATCTCTATGCTATACCATTTTACGGAGTTCAGAGGCCGGTTCTGATAGACATTGTGATTCATCCCGAACTGACCCCGGAAGGGTATTCACACATCATCAGGAATGGAAATACCCTGTTCAGTGAGCGGTGGTTCAGGGAGACTGAACCCTCCCGCCAGTATGCATCAATCAGTGCAACTGCCCTCTATGACAACCAGGGAACTATTATTGGGGCAATAGAGAGCATCCATGACATTACTGATCTTAAAAATGCTGAGGATGCAATAAAAATTGCAAACAGTAAACTGAATCTCCTTTCCAATATCACCAGACATGATATCCTGAACAAGGTGATGATCGGAAGATCCAACCTCTTTCTACTCAGGGATATTCGATTAACCAATGAACAGAAGAAATACTTCACTATGCTCTCGCAGTCACTGAGTTCGATCGAGGAGTTTGTTGCTTTTACTAAGACCTACCAGGAGCTCGGGGTTGAGGCCCCGACATGGCAGGATGTTATGGCAGTTTTCATACAGGCGACAACCAATCTCAATATCGATCAAGTGAGGGTTGATGTCAGGATTTCAGGACTGCTTATCTATGCAGATCCACTCTTTCCAAAGGTCTGTTTTAATCTGCTTGAGAATGCGGTCCGCCATGGAGGGAAGATCAGTAGGGTTCAGATATCGGCAGAACCCTCACAGGCAGGGATTACTATCCTCGTCGAGGATGACGGTATCGGAATCCCAGACAATGAGAAGGAGTTGATCTTTGAGCGGGGATACGGAAAAAATACAGGGTATGGTCTTTTCTTGAGCAGAGAGGTCCTTGCAATCACCGGGATTGGGCTCAGAGAGACCGGGAAGATTGGAACAGGGGCACGGTTTGAGATCGTCGTGCCGTTTGGAAGGTACAGAGAAAACAGGGATTAAACGGATTGAAATCATGGAATACGATCAGTGTGAGGGAGGAGGATGTACTGTGTTCCGGGAGATCGATGCAACAGAGTACCAGATTGATGCTGACCGGGTACGATCACTGCAGGACTCCTGGGGAGTTATGATGACTAACGAGGGAAAGGTCAGGATACCGGTATGTTATTACGATGATGTGCTTCCCCTGCTCACCCGGAGGAGACCTCCGGGAAAGGAGTGATGTCTGAAATTTTAGTTGTGGATCCTTGCATCGGATACAGTTTGGTTATTCAGAAAAGTGTGGAGAAGAAGTGACTGAGATCACTCATACGATCGAAAGTGCGAAGAGATTTGAAAAATGTTAGTAAGCCTCAGCCGGGCTTAATAACTAAAGTTATAAGCCCCTTATTGTTTATATACTAGACTTCCCCATACAGTGTATGGAAAATATCACAGACACGAAATTTCACGGAGGGAAAGAGCGCCACCAGGCCGATTGTGCCCGGCTTATGGTTAATGCTGTGTCTGATGGAAGAATATCAAAAAAAGATAGAGATCAGATTCAAGCCTTCATCTCAGAAGTTCGTGCGTGCGGAAAACTATCCGAACAGCGAGCATACAAATTATCTTACCAACTTGTGGGATTAAGAAAATATATTCCCGAATTCTCATCGGTTGATACTTCGTCGGTTTTTTCAGGGATTGAACGACTCAAAGCCGAAGGGAACTATACTGTAACCACCCAGGGAGACCTGATAAAACTCTGCAAGCGGTTTTTACTCTGGCTTCAAGAGTCAGGAGAATCCAGTGATGGGTTGAAAATAGAGAAATTAAAGAAGATTAAGGCTAAAACGGTCGCTTCAACTAAAACGGCTGATGACATCCTCTCTCCTGATCAGATCGAAGCCCTATTCTCGTGTGTCACTACCACCAAGAACAGGGCCATGATTGAACTCTTATACGAGTCTGCAGGTAGGGCCGGAGAGATAGCCACCCTCACATGGGGACAAGTTACCTTTTACCAAAATTATGCTTCTGTTCGATTAGATGGGAAGACCGGGAAGACAAGACAGGCCCCCCTCTATACTTCTCACATTGTTCTGAGACGATGGAAAGATCAATACCCTGGTGGTAACCCCGATTCAAACGATCTAATCTTCCCAGCTCGAGCCGGAGGAAGTGACCCGATGTCCTATACAGGGATGGCAAAGATCGTAAAAATAGCAGCAAAGACAGCAGGGATCGAAAAGCCCGTAACACTGCACACATTTAGACATTCGCGGATCACTCATCTCCTTCAGGCCGGTATGAATGAAAGTACGATCAAGCTCCTGGCATGGGGCGATCTTGGCTCAAACATGATCCGGACATACGCTCACCTCGTCCCCGGAGATGTGGAAGCAGCATTCAATCAGATGTACGGAATCAAGTCGGTTGAAGAGTTCAAAGGGATGGACCCTGCACTATCACCTCATCAGTGTCCATCTTGCGGTATGCTGAATCCACCTACTAATCGATATTGTGGTGGTTGTGGAGCGGGTCTTACACCTGGTGCCGCAGATGAAAAAGCAGAGGCCCTTAGAAGGATCAGTCAGGATGAAGTTATTATGAATATGTTAACAAAGGCCCTGAATGAACGGGATTTATCACCATCATCACCCTGACCTCCTGCTCTTTCCAAAAAAGTGGTCACCCTCATTTTTCACATGTGATCTGACTTCGCTGAGGGGTTAGAATCGAAAAACAAGGAAGAAAAGGTATGACCATTTTTTGTGGTCAGGCTGTGGTCACCTGTGGTCATCGTGGTCATGTTGATTCTCGTAACGAGTTAACCAGACTTACGATCTGGCCCTTATTGAATTTGTTGTTTACTAATGGGATAACTCAACATATAAATCAATCCAATCCAGAGAGCGATGCTCATTTTATTTGTGGGAGCCCTTCAACTCTTACTTTGTTCACATAACAAAGTATATCCGATTTCATTAGAGCCCAACTATCTTGAATAGAAACGGGGCATGTTGAAATAATCTCGTCTATTTTCATTTCATACGTGCAACAAACCTCCACCAGATCGCTGGATAAACAGGCAATCAAAATCGCATATTGCTCGGGTATCCCCGATTTCGTAAGAATTCGAGAATACGCTATTATTGCAGCATTTAAATCGATTAAACTGTGAAGAAGATATAGCGAACAGTTTAACGCAGATTTGTAAGTTTCTATAATATTGGGATCAATATCTGAACCAGATGGGGCAGCCCTACGTATCTCAGTAAATTGTCGTTGCCCATCAGCATATGGCACGATCATGGACAATTTATCTCCTAACATGTGCCGAATTAATATCTCAATATCTGGGAGGTTGATAATATCATTAAATCCCGGCATCCCCGTCGTACAATATTGAGATTGTCTTATAGGGGATGTAATTTCTACAATGTATTTTATGATATGATAATTATCTGGCCTCTCTCGGTTGACATTTATTGCCCATACATTAGGATAACCGCGTTTAAAGGGCCCTTTTTTAATATATCCCGCGAGATGTAGCTTTTCCAAGTGAGTTCGTATATTGGATTTGTCTTTTAATGTTTTTTGAGATGCTAGATAATCTCTAATTTTCGATTCTTCTGTGTCATTTGGAGATGTGAGAATGCATTTGAATATTAAATGGGCGGTGTTTTCCTCGGCGTTCCCATCAGCCATGTACTAAAATCCGACGCATTGTATTAGTATTCATAGCACGTGGCCCAATTGCCTAGCAGGGTATTAGGGTATTGCCCAAATACCTTTAATAAAAATAACACCCACATTATGGTATGCCACCTGAAACGACAATCCCGATTAAAAGGGCGACAGTAACCCGACTTCACAAATTTGGCAAAATGCGGGAAACCTACGATCACCTAATTAATCGAATTTTAGATAATTACGAAACGACTGTTGGCCATCCACCGGAGATCACCCTATGACCTGGAAGGCCATGAAACTCATCGATCCTTCAACCGGCCGCATGGAGTGTAAGGTTTGTGGCAGTACCCACTTTGGTAACTACAGAGAAAGTGGCCATTTTCACCGAGGCAACTGGCAGTGCCTGAACGGTTGCACGAAGGAGGATTACGCCAAGATGAAAGCCGAGGAAAGGAGTATTCCAACGTGATCTTTCCCGCCCTTTATATCTCCCGGTTTTATTATGCACATAACAAGGCAGAACGGAGGCCTAATCTATGTCGATAGTTATCTATGCAGATGGCCGTGAAATGGCCCATACGTCGATCATTCTTCCCAAATCAATTAGGGATGAAGCCCGAGCAAGAAAGATCAGTATCAGTGAGGTTGCAGCCGAGGCACTTAAGATCAAATTCATGGAGTCACCAGCGATAGCATGAATGCAACTTCTCAAAGAAGCGGCCTTCCTGAACCGTGGACCATACACAAGGACACCCTTGAGAGCCTTGATCCCATCTCAAAGATGGTTGCTGAAGATTATGTTAAACGAGGACTTTGGGAGTTAATCGAATGACAACACGGAAAACCTGGAAGGGTGTTACCAGCACCGCAACCAGAAGAAACAGGATGGGCCATTACTCACACCGGGTGGGAGAAAGCAATGAATGATAACACATCTACCCCTGGCATAATAAAACCGTGGTATGAAGTTCACCTCTCTTCTGAGCAGCGTGCTGAATTAACCCGGATGGTTTCAATCTTCAACAAAGACGGGTATCTCAATCGACAAACCATTCGAACCGTAGCCGGGAAAATCCGCCAATTGGATCGATATGAGGCGGGATATGTGTTCCTGATGCTTTACCGGTCAGGCTGGTCAAAAGAGCGAGCAGAGGAATTCAAAAAAGCGATCTGGCCCGCAGGGATGAGATATTCTCTCTATATCGGAGGTGTTTAAGATTTCATCCAAGGTAAGGGTTAGAAAATTTCCTCCTTCTGCGATGTGGGCACCCTTAACCGAAACGCTTGCTTTACATATTGCGTTCTTGGAAAAATCTGGTTTGATAACAGATTGGCCCATGTATCAGAAATTGTGGGATAGAATCAAGGATAATTTAAAAATCCTTGAAACAGGAGAAGTAATAGGTACTTCAAAGATATTCATCGGATTCAAATTTTGTGAAGAATTGGCACAATGTAACGTCCTTTACTACCGTGTGGCCGGTTCGTTATTGGCTGTGCCAATAATTGAAGACCTTATAGAGTTTGATGGTCTGTATAACGTTATTGAAGATTTTTTTCTGAAAACATACTCACTCGCTCCAAAGATAAGTAAAACCAAGGATTCTTCAGTCTGTGTCACATTTCCCGGTTCATATCAGAGATTGGTATCCCGTTATCCATCCCCAAGAAAAGCACAATCAGATTTTGAGCATATTGTCGGGGGTATCCAGGCTCTCTCATTTAAAACCGAAATCAAAAGAGATCGCTTGACCTTCACGGTTTCATTCCCTGATTGCGAATCAGAGAAGGAGGAGACCCCCTTTGTAAAAATTGCTAAAAAAATGCTGAATTCAGGTGAAATCAGCGGGTGCCCTTGAGATGATTTCAATCCCTCATGCACTTTCCGGATGCCGATTTATCCGGGTTGCTTCCCTTTCGAAACGGGCTATTGATCCGTCCTGGCAGGATTTCAATAATTATGCCTATGATGATGTACAGATTGTAAATCACATAGAGTCGGGTGCTAACTATGGAGTATTACCGTCTTCTGGTATTGGCATCCTTGACATAGACAATCCAGCAGAGGCAAAAAAATTAGAAATTCTGGCATATTTTTCAAAAACCTTCACGGTGAAGACCTCAAAGGGGTATCATTTTTATTTTAAACTTAATGGGGAGATTTCACCCGATAAAATTGCTTTATCCCATCCTACCAAGAAGAATGAAAAAGGACAACCGCTTCAGGTTGCTGATCTATTCCTTCCTGGATGTCGGGGATACACAGTAGGACCAGGATCACACCACCAAAGTGGATCGACATATGAAGTTGTGAATGATGTTCCTTTGATGGAAATAACGGTAAAAGACCTTGAATACCATCTTTTATCAAAAGTTCATTATCCAAAGAAACAGGATCCCATCGTAAAACCACTCCGACCGGGACCCATTACTGCAAGCAGTCTTACTGACGCTCTCAACCTTCGCGTCATCGACATAATGCCCCCGGTAATGGAAAAAGGATCAACCAGGACCGGAGCCGAGGAAAAGGGATCACATCCCATACATGGCAGTACGAGCGGCTCTAATTACTCCGTAAATCTGCAAAAAAATCAATGGTATTGTCACCGGTGCCATTCTGGAGGCGGACCGTTGGAAGCCCTGGCAGTCAGAGAAGGGCTGATCTCCTGTGAACAAGCCGGACACGTTGAGATCAAAGGAGAACTATTCAAGAAACTGAAAACCATCCTGGCAGAGACGGAAGGCTACGGAAAACAGATCGCTGAACTTGATGAAGAATACAAAAAAACAAAGCCTAGTGCCCATCGCCACTTAAATTTGTGGATAGAGATGATGCAGTTTAATTCTTGCATCTTCTGATTTGAATTGCCAGTTACTGCCTTTTGATTTTCATTTCGATTCTTCTGCCAAACTTTAATTTCATATTTTAAAGAAATAGGATCCCCAATTCTTCTGTTTAAACATTGCGTAGTCATTACACTCAACTCAATTTCTGCAATGTTTAGCCATGAACCATGTTTTGGTGTGTGATGAACCTCTAATCGTTTGGAGAGGTTCAATGCTTCTTTAGGTGTAAATGTTGCATATAATGCCCTTATTGTATGGGTATTCAAATTATCGCAGATCAAAATAATTTTCGATGCAGATGGGTAATCCTGAACTAATAACGTTCGGATTTCTTCAGCCCAATCCTGCTTTGTTTTCCTTTCCTTTACAACCGCTTTTCGCCAACCTTTCAATGGTTCAGTGAAAATAAAGATATTTGACGTTCCATTTCTCTGATATTCATAGTCAAATCGTTCAGGATGAGATGGTGATGGAGGAATTGAAGGTCTGGTATCAGAAATTAATTGAATCGGTTTCTCATCCATGCAAATAACAGGGATATTTGGATTATATGGAAGATGATAAATTTCAAGGACATCTTCCATATGAGCAACAAATTCAGCGTTCTGTTTGGGTGGGATTACCCAACACTTTTTTAGGTGAGGTTTGAGTTCGTTTTTTTAGGGCTCTTTCAACTGTTTTTGGAGAAATTGTTTCAACTATCTCTAATTCAACCATACGCTCGGAAAGTAGTCTAAACGTCCATCGAGCATAACCAGTGGGAGGTTGACTACAAGCAATTGCAATCAATTGAGCTTCTTTATGTCCATCTAAAATTGGTTCTATCGGAGGTTCTTCACGGAATTTCCGATCCAATGTAGATTTAAGACCCTGCTCATGATATCTTTTTCTTACGTTAAAAACGGTTTGAGGATGACACTTAATGAAATCAGCAACTCTCCAATCAGGTAAATTAGGGCCGTTCTTATCAGCATTTAATAGAATTTGGGCATGTTTTATGCGATATGCTGGGGCTATACCCTTCTTTACGATGGATAGTAATTCTTCACGTTCAAAATCTGGAAGATAAACTGAATATTTTCGCAACATTAACTTTTATAGTACGTACTTTTATAAAGTACTTTTGGCACATTTATTTACAGAATAAAGTGGCGAGGGATACTAGCACACAACCAAAACCCTTACTTTCCCCTGTAACGCCGGAACTAATATCTGACGCATTAAGGGTTATTCGGTCAGGCAAGGTCTTGGAGACATTCAGGGAAGTCTATAAAACCCTGCATTCGGGTGATCAGGAGATTTGTGATATTATTACTATCTCCGGTGCGGTTGGTGCGGCAAAGACAACCAAGGGAATACAACCAGGTTTCTCTGGTCACAAAGGCGCCGGGAAAACATCCGGTTCAATTGCATCATTACACCTATGGCCTGAAGAATATGTGATTTCTGGAGGTCTATCAAATAAAGCATTATTTTACCGTGAAAACATTCTTCCGGGGTCTGTGGTCTTCTCAGATGATACTTACTTGCAAGAAGACTTGATGCAAGCCATCAAAGCTGCAATGTCATCGTATCAACAGGGATCGATATATTTTACAGTTGGTAAAGTAGGCGGAGTTAATACAGGAATTGAAAAACGAATTCCAGAAAGGACCACATTTATTTTCACAAGCATTGATGATACCGGAGATGCTGAACTCGCAGATAGACAATACAAACTCTCATTAAATCCGGATCAGTATCAGAAACAGGGTCGTATCGATTTCTTTCTGAGTCGAATGGAAGAAGGCAGAGAAGAATTACCTATCACCCCTGGTGTCATCTTATGCCGACAGATCTTGAGACAGATTAAGGAGCACATTTTCAGGGTTCATATGCCGTTTGCTAGGCGGTTGAAATTCTCAAACCTCGATAATATGAGAGATACCGAACAACTGGTAGATTTCATTCAGGGCATTACCATTTTGAACTATCCTAACCGGAGTCCCATTACTGATGAAGATGGGATCACCACCCTGCAGGCAACTGAAGAAGATTTCTTCACCGCGATGACTATCTTCAAATCGGCTGATGATACCCGCGAATTCAAACTAACGAAGAATGAGCGGGGCTTATTAGACTGGTTATGTGAAAACCATAGAACCGACGGAATGCCGGAAAGCAAAATCGTCTCTGACTTTGGTGGACCTCGGAAGATACCACGGACATCCTGCAGGAGGTTACTTTATGGAAAGGATGGGGATGGAGGGATCTGCTCAAAGGTACCCGGTGTCTTCATGCAGAAAGAGACCAGACCGACAGAGCGTGATCGAGACTGTAAGACGATAACTAACGTGATATTTGTAAATCCGGCACTTAAGACCACCCTGGATAATTTCGGTCAATTCTGTATCTTGATGCCAGAGAAACAAGAGGTGTCGAAGGATAACAATCCCGGACCCGGTAATAATCCAACACCTGATATCACCCCTCCAGAGAAGGCAGAGACGAGTCCTAAAGAGTCCCCGCTTCCGGACCCCCCTAAAGAGGAGATACCCCATTTTAATGTTCAAATTGCCTCTGAAGAGGATTCACCGCCCCTTAAGGAATCACCCGGCACATATTCGGAGTGGTTGGAATACCATCAGATGCCAGCAGACACACGTCCGGATGATTACGGCATGATGCTTGAGAAAGCAGACCGGAAGGGGCACGTCTGCCATTGCAAGGGATGTACTGAACCACAACGATCAAACCCATTATACTGGAATATCAAAATGCCAAAATATGCAAGAACTCGAATCTGTCAGCCTCATCACAATGAAATGATCACACTATGGAACAAGGAACACCCGGAGGGACAATTATGATTCCCGTACATCACCTTGAGAGAATGATCCCGGACCTGACCGGGTGTGCAGTCGTGATCATTGCAGGGTGTTCATTCATTCTGAGCTTCTTCAATCTGAAAGCGGTGGCTATCGAAGCAGGGATCGACCCTCTGCTATCCGGGTTGTGGCCTGTATGTGTTGATGCCCTCCTATGTGCAGGCTCTCTCATGATACTTCGCTCATCCATACGGGGTGATTCTGCTCTTGCTGGATGGCTGGTACTTATAATATTCACCGGTGTTAGCACAACGTTCAACGTACTGCACTCACCTGATGGATGGATCAACCAGGCTGCACATGCAATACCACCAGTGAGCCTCTGTGTCTCTGTTGAACTTCTGATGATGTGCATCAAATCTGACCTAACCGAACAACATGCACAGGATGATCAGACCCCGTGCACATCGGATGTCCATTGCGTTCAGGTAGAGTGCACCCCTGAACCTGACATCGTGCAGGTAGAAGAGCAGCAGATAACAACGCCCGAACCCATGAACACAGCAGAGATGATAAAGCAACATTTCACCGAGCACCCGGAGAGCAGCATATCATCAGCAGCACGAACGATAGGGGTTAGTCGGACGACAATAAGCAGACACCTAAATGCCCTCACTGCAGCGGGGTTGATTCAACAATGAAACGGTATGATCTGACTGCTCAACAGGTTGCCACCTTTGCACTCTCTAGGAAGATATCAGACACTATACTTTTACATCTGGCTATTCACCCAGACACAAACAAGAAAACCATTAACCGAGCACTTGACACCGTGACAAAGGCACTGAACGCATCTGATCCGGATCAAAAAAAGAGGGCGGATGGCACCTAAATGTACAATCTGCACCCATAACCAGAGAGAAGCAATCGAGAGAGCCATCATATCAGGTGTTCCGATCCGGATCATAGCGGATCAATATGGGATCAGTCTGGGGGCTATCAACCGGCACAAAGATAGTCACATGACCGAGGCCCTAGCAAAGTCAAGAGAGATTGCTCTGGAAATGGGAGAATCGCGTGCATCAACTCTCATGGCTGTAACCATGAGCCTCCTCCAACAGTCCCAGGACATTACCGCTGAAGCTCGAGGAGCAGGAGACCTGAAGACAGCCTTGATGGGGATTGGCAAAACATCAGATCTTATCTCGCTACTTGTCCGGGTTGCTACCGAGATGAAAGCCATGCAGGAGGAGGAGAACAAATCAATGCCTCCACCGGAAAGCGGAGAAAACATTACCTGGATAGATATGTCAAAGGTTGAAGGTCTATCCGATGATGAATTACTGATCCTCGATAGAGCGGTGAAATCACTAGCACCGTAAGGCAGGGGAGTTTCCCGCCCTTTATTACTCCTATTTTTTACACACTGTATCGCACCACTACACATTGGTGGTGCGGAGTCGCGAAATGAGAACTGTTACAGATGCTCATGGAGCCGAATTTAAACCGACGAATGTTTTAATCCCGGTTCAAATTCACAAGAAAGCCCGGAGTCTAGGGCTTAATATGTCGCAAATCTGCAGCACCGCATTAAGCAACGAGGTGGCTGCCCTGGAGGCACAATCGCCTGCACTTTGAATTAAGAGGAGAATATGAGAATCCCAACAAAAGAAGAGATAACAGCCAGGAAATTCAGGCCACCGGACAAGGAGCCGACAAATGTATTCCCCGACTATCCAAAGAATCCGGTATTTGGTGATCTTGTCCGGGTAGGAGACCAGGTAGGATATGCCCTTCAAAGCATCGGTAATGGCCTGAAGACCTTTGTTAATTTTGATAGCCAGGTCCTAGAAGGGATGGTAGAAGCGGGAAAGAAATCCCCGGTGAAACCAGGAACAAAGATCTATTTCAGAGACGGCGAAGCCCCGCTAACCAATGATGAGACCGCAGGCCTATTTTGTGGGTATGCCCTTGGAAATGTCACTGTCGGAACATCGGCGTGTATCAAGTTTCTGAAGATTGCTCCGGGGATTGCGTGGTGATGGAATCATGATACTAACGAATGAGTATACCCCTCTCTCTGAGGCAGCGGTCCGGTCTGCTGGTGATACCATTAGGATCCGTGTGATATCTCCTGGATGGGGAAGCAGTGGATACTATTCTTCTGCAGTCCTGGAGAAAGCCGCCCCTCTCTACAAAGCAGGAACGAAAATGTTTCTGAACCACCCTACCCGTTCAGAAACAAAGGAAAGGCCCGAGCGTGATCTGAATCAATTAGCCGGGTATCTGTCTACTGATGCCAAATACGAGAGAAATGGAGCATACGGCCCCGGTCTCTATGCAGATGCTAAACTCATGCCCGGACAGGTGGACTTCATCCGGAGTGCAGCCCCAGTGATCGGAATCAGTCACTATTGTGAAGGAAAGACAACCAACGGCACTGTAGAAGGTCGGTCTGGTCCGATTGTTGAGGCCATCACGGCTGTACACTCGGTGGACATCGTAACATCACCAGGCAGAGGAGGCGCCATTATCCAGGAATCCGGGAGAGGCCGGACAGGAAGCATCTCTTCCCTAGAGGAATCAAGCCAACGCCTCTATGAAAGTTATTTACAGTGCGGTATGAGTGAATCATCAACCCGGTACGTTATGAGGACTATTTTCAATTGTGAGGTTGCTGACACTCCCCTAACTCCGGCACCCGGAAGCCTGGCAGAGGCTCAACAAAATCTGATTGAGTCGTATGTGAGAAATGGAATGCGGGAAGATACAGCCCGGGAAATTGTATTAGGATATTAATAACATGGGAACCACACAAGCAGATAACATCTCTGGAACACAACAACAAACAGCACAAATCGCACAGGCGGTTAACACCTTCATCAATCCTGATAATCCCAATGTGAAACTTCAGACACTCAACGACGTAATGGATTGTTGTTTTATAATGCGGTCCACCCTGGCCGGATTATTCAACTCAGAATTGGAGAAAATTCGAGAAGTTATCCAGGAGGGGGAAAGGAAGAAGGCTATCAAAGACCTGAATGAACGGCTGGAGACGAAACACTCCTTTGAGAAGCGGGTGATCGTGGGTAATGCTGATGACCTCAAACAGATCATCAAGCAGGTAAAGGCATACGATCATCTGAAAGAGAATTTCATGAGCCGGGCAGGATTCATCTCTTCCTGCAAGCAGCAGGGGATCGATGAAGAGCAGGCTGATCTGATCTACATCTCACAGACATTTGACATTGAGAAGAGAAGACGGCTGATAAACGATAATCTGATGATGCTGGCTGATTGAGGCCTCCCGCCGTTTATCACTCCCATTTTTGAAAGCATCGGGATAAGATGCCCGATATTGATGGACCGACTGTAAGAATTGGTGCAGATGCTTCTGCAGTTCAAACCGCATTTACAAATGTATCAGCCCAACTGGATAAGTTGGCTGCACATGTAGCCGGAATGGGCGGAAAATTCGAACAGATTGGCCAATCAATGTCCCAGGTAGGATCTGTAGCCACTGTTGGAATTACCGCTCCTATGGTCGCTGCTGCCGGAGCAGTTGGTCTGATGACTAACCAGGCCGCAGGATTCAGCGGTCAAATGGGTGAGGTATACACCCTTCTTCCTAATCTTTCGGGTGAAGCAAAGTCGAAGATGGCTGCAGATGTTAAGTCTCTCTCATCTGAGTATGGCATCATGTCTGAGCAGGTTGTTCCTGCTCTCTACCAGGCTCTCTCATCAGGTATCCCTGCAGAAAATGTCATGTCTTTCCTCGGGACTGCATCACAGACCTCTATTGGTGGATGTACCGATCTAACCTCTGCTGTTGATGTTCTCAGTTCGTCAGTCAATGCCTATGGCTCTGATGTCCTCTCTGCTCAGAAAGCGTCAGATATCCTCTTCACAGGTGTGAAGATGGGAAAGACGAACATGAGCGACCTTAGTGCCAACATGAGCAAAGTCGCTCCGATTGCTGCAGCATTGAAAATACCTCTGGACCAGGTTGTCGGGTCCCTGGACGCTATGACACTCCAGGGAGACCCCACCGCTGAAGCAGCAACTAAGATCAAATCGATGCTGGCGGAACTCTCACAGGAGGGGTCAAAGTCTTCAGAGATTTTCAAACAGATCGCCGGAAAGTCATTTACTGACTTCATTAAAGGCGGTGGCACTCTACAGGATGCATTACAACTCATGGCCAAAGCCGCGAATGCATCCGGAGGCAGCATTAAAAACGACTTTGGCAGTATCGAAGCCGGAATGGCCGCACTGATGCTTACCTCCGAATCCGGGTCGAAAGCCTACACAGCTGCTATGGGTGAGATGTCCAAGAGCACCGGTGCGATGAATAAGGCTTACAAAGAGATGAGCCAGACTGCACAGCAGCAACTCAATCAGTTGAAGGCTGATCTTCATAACCAAATCCTGGATATCGGTGAAGCGTTCCTCCCGATTCTGCAAAATGATATCCTACCGATAATCAAGAATGACCTTGTCCCGGTGATCAAGAATACGGTTATCCCGGCTATCAAGGACTTTGCAGACTGGTTTAATAAACTCGATGAACCATCCCGGAGAGCGGCTATAGGGATTGGTATGTTTGCCGCTGCTATAGGTCCTCTTATGATGGTTCTCGGACCTATTGTGTCTACAGGCGGGTCTCTCATATCCGGGTTATCGAAGATATCCACTGCAGCAGGGGCTATAAATGGGACTGCAATCGCTTCAGAGATACGTACTATCGGTACCGCTGCAGAAACAGCCTCAACAAATGTTTCGGGCCTTTTCGGACTCCTTACAAACCCTGTTACTCTTGCCGTTGGGGCAGGTCTCATTGCAGCATATGTTACGAATCTAGGAGACTCCCGGGATAATATCAACGATATAATTAAGGATATTGGAAATGCTGCAAGTAATATCCAGTCCGGGAATTATGAACAGGCCGGCCGTAACATGGCACAAGCGGTTTCAGACGGATTTGAGACCGTTGGAGATCTTGTCATCAAAGGGATTCCTCAAGCCAATGATATCCTTAAGGGTTTAGATTCTGGATTGCGTTCAGCATCCGTTGAACTTGGAAGGGGAGCCGGTGAAGGGTTACGCGACGCGTTTGATAACGCCGTCAATTCCGGGAGTGCTGATATAACCAAATTCCTTTCATCCGTCGAATTGACGATGACCTCGTATGATTGGTCTAATCCTGGAAAAGCAATCACAAAGATGGTGGGGGATGGAATCAATTCAAGTCCGATTTCAGTTGAAGGGTTCTGTAAAGATATAGAAAATGGCATTCTTTCTCATGGGTGGGCAGGGGTAGGAGCAGATATAGCTGCTGCTGTTATTCCAGGAATGAATACCCCAGGGGGAAAATATTTACTTTCAACCGTTTTTGGAGGAGTTGAAGGACTTTCGACGGGCAGCAAAGAAGAATCTAATGAAACCTCTCATAAAGTTCAGACGTATGTACCTGGAATTTCATCAGTTGCGAAAATTGATACCTCTTCTGACTGGTTAAAATATGCAAATGGATCGGTATCCGGAGAATGGGGATATTTTGGATCTTCAGCCCCATACCTAAAAACCGCTGTGGCTGATGGAACCTCATCTCCCTCTACAACTGTATCAACCATCACCGGAGCAATAAAATCAGGGTTTGACCTATTTAAGGCTGATAAGAATGCGGGACTTAGTGATCGTGATAAGTTTTCAGATGCATCATTGCAGAAATTGTATTCTGGACAAACAAAGGAGAAATATGATCAATTAGCATCATCTGTGGGGGCTGTTACTAAGGCAACTAAAGAGATTACCGATACCCAAACGAAACAGACCCGGAGCATCAACGATGTCATCAAGGGGTCTAAATCCTGGGAAGATGCATCACAGAAAGCATCCAAGGCAGGCTTTTCAACCGCAGAGGCACTTGAAGCATGGAATACCCGGTATTCTGACAGTGAGGCAGTAACCAAAACATATCAGGAGGCTACGGATACCTCCACAAAGAAGACTACCGATCATTCAACGGCTGTGTCAGATGCTACCGTAGCGGTAAAATCGTTCTCAGATCAGTTGGGTAGTGTTGACGTAAAATCTGCTATAGAGAAACTCTTCTCCCCTGATTCAATTCCCGGAGAAGTCGCCAAGGCGAAGGCCATCACCGAAGAAGCAGGATACACCGGGTATGATGCCAACTTTTACCAAAATGCCATTGATGCAGCAGTAAAAGCAGCAGCGGATCAGGTCATTAAGAACGATATCAATTCCGGATATAGCAACGGACAGATGGCCTACGATCTGGATCAGCGGATCTATTCAGTACTGAGAAAGTATCCCGGAGCATCATGGCAGAGTAACGCCGAAGTCCAAAGCCTAACGGATAAATACACCTCGAATTACGCATCTGATGCATACATCAATTCCGTGAGGAATGGCACCCAGGCATACCAGCAGGCTATTCCTTCGATCCGTGATTTTACTCAATCTATGAGCGCATTCGGGCTGAATGCTGATCAGACTGCATCTCAACAGAGAATGGTTAATGACATCATCTCTGATGGGAATGTATCCCTTTCAGAAGCCGCTTCCCTCCTAGGTAACTACAACCAGGTAACCGGGCAATCTGTCCAGTACTCACAACAGCAGATTGGCCAATCACAGGATATGCTTGCTGCAATCATGCAGATTTCTGATGCTCAGAATCTATATACAAAATACATGTCAGATGGCTCATTGTCGGCCCAGGAGTCTGCAGATATCAATTCTCGAATGTCTGAAGTCTATCGGCTCCTCGGTGATGCCGGTGTAACGGCACAAACCGGAGTATCAAACCTCCCCGGAGCTCTCCAGTCCCTTGCATCATATGCCCAGGATGCAGTCTCAAAGATCCAAACCGCAATATCAAATGCTAATGCAACCGTCGCTGCTGCAAACGCCTATGTATCTAATGTTAATAATTCGATAAATTCGTCTTCGAAGGCCATCACTGATAAAAGCACCTCAATTGGCACTGTGAACGTGTACACAAATAATAACTCACAAGCATCAAACGTATTGCAAAATCTCATCGCGGGAGGATAAGGTGTGTTCTTTACTTTTCTGAGTAGCTCACTTTTGCTCAGATGATCTGAGCAACGATTTCAATAAATCGACTTCCTTTTTTAAAACAGGCCTTATGTGAGGTTTAAGTCAGGGGTTAATTTTTTGTTTTGCTCAGTTTTGCTCAGAGCATCCCTCTGAAAGTGAGCAACGCCGATCAACTTTTACCCATAGAATAAAAAGACTGGTAAAAAAGAGGTTGTGCAGAGGTTACCAAAGCCCACAATAGTGAGTGATTAGGGCAATCTCTGCAACTAACAGACTCTTTTCTACCAGCCCAGAGCGGGCACAAACCCACTCCAGAAAGGTATTTACGGTTTTAGATCGCAATACCATTTGTATTTCCTGTCGGGGATAGCAACTGTCCAGGCTGACTATCCCTCGACATTCTTATCGTTTCTCGTCAGTCCCGGATATCAGTTTTTAATTCTCTCGCTTGTGAGGTATTTGAACAGGGAAGACGTGGTAACATTTTGTTACCTGGTTGTTAACAGTCAAAGTAAGCGGTACTGATCAGTCAACGTTTCATTGACTGTTGTGTTAACACGATGATAACCTTCAACGTCGCGTTGAAGGTCTGTATTTAAATAACAGTGTCCACGGTGGACACCGTGTCCGTGGTTACGTGTAATGAATCGAAAAGTATGCCACACTATCACTTTTGTGTGTAATGTAATACACAATTCAATGTGGGTACATGGTTTGTGTACCCGCCGTGTTCACGCTGTGTGAACAGTGGGGTGAAATTCCCCCATTTCTAAAATTGCTGGTGTTGGTTAACTGGTAACACCGTGTTACCAGTCGATGATTTATCGACTGTTATTCGCTGTCTTCTAGGGGCTCAAGCAGGAGCACCCGGACATTTTTTCCAACCCATGATTTGGGGACATAGATCACCCCTGCCGATGTCTGCGATTTCACATCCTTGTCTATCACTTGATAACAATCTACCTCCACCTTCATCTTGTGCATACCTAGATATTAACAAGATAAATTATTTATACTATCTGGAACACACTAGATTATAACAAGATAATATCTTGTTATGAGTTGATACGATGAACCAGAAAACACACGACAAACTGATCCGGGCCGGGTTCACCGACCAGGATATCGAAAGAGGGTGGAGATATCACCATGCGCAAGGAACAACCCGGAAAGAATGGAACGCATATATGAAAATTTTATCTGAAAAATTAACAGGAGTGATTTAAGATGAATTCTTGCACAATCCATCACACTCCCGACGGCCTAGTCTTAAAGACCGAAGATAAGTCGGTCTTAATTGGAGAAAAGGATCTCCCTCTGGTCCGGCGAGGAATCACCAGGCCATTGAGAGATGCAGCACACAAACCGATCGGACTCGGTAACAATGCCTGTGTTATGTCCGGTTGCCTTGTCATACAATGGGGTAAAGACAAACTTTCATTACCGCCTCATATTTGGATGGACCGGACAGGGACCAGGAGAATGCTCATCTCTTCGGATGAGGTTGTATCATGAGTATCAGGGAAGACCTTAAACAATTCAGCCCTGAAGCGATTCTAGCCTTCAAACGCTTTTACGGGGTTGATCTTTATGCATTGGCAGAGAATGAAGAGGGAACACAATTCAAGAAGTCTCCTGTGATGAACGGTGATCTCTGCAGATCTGGTATATTCATCCGGGCTGTGGCAAATGAACCTTCTAATGAGGCGGCCATCAGGGGAATAGTATAGGGGCGAAAATGGCAAAGAATTACGCGGTAATCTACAATAAAGGCGGGCACGACGGAGTTGAAGAGGAAGGCTGTTATGAAAAATGTAAAATTTTTGTTGAGCACATGCAGCCAGCGTATGATAAGATACTCCAGATAGTACCAGTAAAGAAGGTTCGCAGATTGAGATATATTACCGAAGATGACGTTTGTTTAGGCTACGAGATATATTAATTCATTTTTCTTTAGGCCCTATGCATAACCATGGGCATAACAATGTCTCCATACGGCGGCACCGGCAAGAGACAACGGAAAACCGGGCGGTTGTCTATCAAAGCCAAGGTGATCGCGGTTACCTTGGATAAACAGTGGGGCATGATTCAAAAAACAGCGGATGATGGCTCACCCCTGTTCATAAATCTTGATGAATATGATCGAAGAACGACAATGATTAGGTTGTACTCACCGGATGGCGATCATGCGAAAGAATCATATCCTCAATTATCGCCACGAGATTTCCTGATAGCAACATAACCATAATATGTATCGTACAACTTCAGATCGCCGAATTTCGACCCCTTCACGAGGGTTAACATTATGTTAACAGCGCGTTAACAAGAGTCAGAAATACCTATGATGCATATTGAACCGGTCCTCTACTCCATCGAGTATCCTCATGAAACGATCAGTCGGAAGAAGATCACAGATGACCGTGTTATTGGATGGACTCTCAATCATGAGTTTGCCATCCTGAAGGATACCAACCAGGATGGGTATCATCTCGCGGTCCGGGTGGTCGATCTCTATCGGGAGGTTACTCGGTTGAAGTTATTCCAGGTGACCGATAAGAAGCATCCCTCTATAATTACGCCTCGGCAGATTCATCAATGCGTGAGGAAATGGACTGCTGATCGTCATGTTAACTCGCGTTAACCTACCGTTAACATTATCTCCTCATGCGTTAACATAATTGTTAACGGTGCGTTAACATGTCCACAACCCATGTAAGAATTCCTGTTGAGATTAAGAATAAACTTGATTCCCTGGCAAATGAAGGGGAAAGTATCGGGGCCCTAATTTCGCGTCTCATTGATTTTTACGAGAATTCAGGTCATGTTAACACTCCCGTTAACAGCAATGTTAACGAAAGTGAATCATGTGTTAACACCTCGTTAACCGAGGACCTTCGGGCGCTTGAAGATCGGGTGGCCGCCCTGGAAGCAGAGAGATCACCTGCACCGATCACGTTATGTGATTCACCTCTCAAAGATGCAATTCTAATCGAGTCAGCATCAATATCCCCGGATATCGTCACACCGGCCCATGAGAAGGAAGATCGAGTATCACTCACCGAAGAGATGCAATCCCTTGTAACTGAACGTCTCAAGGCTATGAGAGTGTCTGGGATGAGTTACAAGACAATACAGGAGAAGACCAGCATCCCTGAAGGTTCACAGAAGAAAGCGATTAGCCCTAATCAATCTCTCAAGTCCCTTACCCGGCATCAATATGAAACTCTGATGAGTTTCTGACCTATTTTCAACCTGACCGCGATGACCACCCCTGACCACACGGTGACCAAAAAAATTGGTCATACCTTTTCGTGCTCCGATTTCGATTTCATCTCTTATTTATTATTATATTATATAGCTTAGAAGAGGGTGACCACACTTTGTGAAAGAGAGCAGGAGTATCTTAAAGATATCATGGCAGAGATGATGAAAATAATTCTAACCGAAATACTTTGAGATTCAGAAAAAAGGGCTTAAAACTTTTGTTAGTAAGCCTCAGCCGAGATTTGAACTCGGGACCTGTTGATTACAAGTCAACCGCTCTGCCAACTAAGCCACTGAGGCGCGAACACATATTTCCCTTAGAGAATTATTAAACCTGCCGTTCATCCGCACCTTTTTCCACCCTGAAACAGACCTTATCTGCATGGTTCAGCTGACGGTGGACATTGGAGGAAGGCCCGGTCTTGACTGCAGGGGGTTCTGCTCCTACTGTTACTTCAAGCATGCCCGGGAAGTCCCATCGTTCGGCTGCCGGTACTGTCTCCCCTTCACCAAGGGATGTGAGTACTGCACCAGGAGTGTTCAGGAGCGCTACACCGGATTCAAGGACCTGAAGGAGGTGGCAGGAGACACCCTTGCAAACCTGCAACTTCTCTCCGGAGACCTGACCCGGATCACCATCAGCGGTGGAGGGGATCCGAGTTGCTACCCAGAATTTACCGATCTCATCGAACTCCTCGAAAGCCTCGAAGCACCAATCCATATCGGATATACCAGCGGGAAAGGGTTTGACGATCCTCATATTGCCGACTTCCTCATCGAATCCGGCCTCTCCGAGATCTCATTCACAGTCTTTGCCACAGACCCTGAACTCAGACGCCGGTATATGCATGACCCCACTCCGGAAGTCTCTCTGGAGATCCTGAAACATCTCGCAGGAGCCATTGATGTCTATGCCGCCCTCGTTATCCTGCCAGGGATCAACGATGGGATAATCCTGAAAAATACGATCAGGTGGCTTGAGGATGCCGGAGTAAAAGGAGTCATCCTGATGCGGTTCGCAAACGAACCACACCAGGGCTTAATCCTTGGCAATGCCCCGATCATCGAAGGCCAGAGAATACAAACAGTCGAGGAGTTCGCAGATCTTGTCAGACAGACAAAGGGGATCACAACCATGAGAGTTTCAGGTACCCCGCTCAGCGATCCTGATCTTGGTTCTCCTTTTGCAATCCTGCAGGAACCCGATCTCATCGATAAACTGCCAGAACTTCATGGCAATGCTGTAGTCATCACCGGAACAGTTGCAGCGCCATTCATACAGGAGATCCTCTCAAAGAGGGGAGGAGGAGCAGATGTCCTTCCAGTACAAAAAGAGATCGCTGATCTCATCACCATCGATGACCTCAAAGCCCTGGATCTCTCCCGGATGCCTGACACAATCATCATTCCAGGACGGGCATTTGTCCATCTTACAGAGGCAGAGGAGGTTCTTTCAGCAGATGGGAAGACTAGAACTGTTATCAGGGGCCCGGAAATGCTCACTGCAGATGGGGAGACCTCGATGGGCATGACCAGAGATGATATCCTCTCTCTTGAGATGGCAGGGTTCTCTGCACTCATCACTCTCATAAACCAGTATGGGGAAGCGTAACCTTATCCCCCCTGACGAACAATAATTTTCCGCACTTTTAAAAAAGGTGCTGGCAGATGTAAATCCGACGTGGTGTACAGACCACGGCCTTCAGGCTTTGGGATTGCAGGGAGTCAGCAGAAATAGCTGTCACTCTTTTCCCGCAGGATTATACTCTGTTCATGTAACGGAGGCTTTTAGATATGGCAAGAATGCATGCTCGCAGAAGAGGTATCTCCCGTTCAGTACGGCCGTACCGCACCTCTGCGCCCGAATGGTCAAACACCGACAAGGACACGATCATCCAACAGGTCGTTGATATGAAGAAAGAGGGCCTTTCAAGTGCCCGGATTGGCCTTGTCCTTCGTGACAAGTATGGTGTACCCAGTGTCAAACTCGCAACAGGAAAGCGTGTAGACGAGATTCTCCGTGAAAACGGCCTTGAATCATCAATCCCAGAAGACCTTCGTAACCTGATTGAGAAGGCACTCGGGTTGAGAAAACACCTGTCCGAGAACAAGAAAGACCTGCACAACAAGCGCCAACTCAACCTTACCGAGGCAAAAGTAAGGCGCCTGGTCAAGTACTACGTCAAGAGCAAACGCCTGCCGGCAGGCTGGTTATACAAGCCGGATACCGCAGAAATCCTCCTCTCCCGCTAATACGGTTACAATATGTCCATTGACACTGCTGCGAAGGATCTTGCATCCCATATAACCCGACAGGATCAGGTGGAGATACGTTGCCACCATGACGCTGATGGGATCGCAGCAGGGGCGATCATGAGCATTGCACTCTACCGGGCCCATGTTCCATTCCGTCTCCGAGTAGTTCCAAGGATACAGAGCCAGGATATCCCGAAAGGAGGGAACACCCTCCTCTGCGATCTCGGGTCGGGAATATCCGATCTTCCTGAGGAGACGATGGTCATCGATCATCACATCCCCCTCTTTGAAGGACCATATCACGTGAATCCCCGTCTCTGTGGGATCGACGGAGATACTGAACTTTCAGGAGCAGGAGCCGCATACCTGGTTGCAAATGCAATCGGAGACAACCGCGACCTAGCAGGGCTGGTCCTCACAGGGATCATCGGTGATGGACAACGCCTTGCAGGTAAAAACCAGGACATCTACCTGGAAGGGATGGGAAACGGGATCATCTCCAAGAGAAGAGGTATCCGCCTGGCAGGGAGAGATCTCACCGAACAACTGACTCTTGCAACCAATCCGTACCTCCCTGGTATTTCTGGAAGTGAGGTTGAAACAACCACACTCATAAGCCAGTGTACCGAAGGATCAGAACTCTCGACCGACATCCTTCTTTCGCTGATCGTTCTTGATGCAGCAGAGCGAAGTCGGCCGGAGACACTGTTGAACCTCTATGGCGATGTGTATCAGTTGGAACGTGAGGTTCTGCCTGATGCCCACAGCCTGAGCATGCTCATTGATGCATGCGGGAAAGAGGAACAGGGGAGTATTGCAGCAGCAGTCTGTCTCCGAACCTCGTCAGAGCTTCCAGTTGCATGGGATATTGCCCGGACTCACCGGTTAAGACTCATTGACGAGCTGAAGAAAATTCTGGACGGGAAAAATGAACATGAGCCAGTATACGAGATTAGTGATAAAAGACTGGCCAGCGATGTTGCAGACACCATAAACTTCATGGATGGAGATCAGACTGTAATTGTGGTGGCAAACCAGGACGATGGTACAAGCCATCTCTCAATCAGAGTACCTACACGTCAGGGAACTGATCTCGGCACGCTTGTGCATACCCTCGCTGCCGATTGCGGAGGTCATGGAGGGGGTCATACATCACGGGCAGGCGCAACCATTGCCAGTGAACATCTCTCCAGGTTTATCTCCGGGATCCACGAGGTATATGCATGAAGATCACCGGGATCATAAGAACAGTCCATGATTTCCCTGAGTGTATCGCTGCATCGGTTGCAGCAGATAACTTAAGCGAGATGGAGACACGGGCAACCATCCATGAGGGAACAGGTGTCGTGGAAACGACAATCACCGGAACCAGGATCCGTTCAATAATTGCGTCAATGGACGATTATCTCTCAAATTTAACCGTAGCGGAAGAGTTATGCAAACAGGGTTCTGACAAAGGATCAGAACATTGATCGGAGCGATCAGAGATGCTATCATAACATATGGAGCAAAGATATGGCAGGAAAGAAACAGTCAGGAAGAAGAGTTGAAGGATGGAAGGCGAAGTCCTGGTTCAAGGTCTACAGCCCAGAAAATGTCGGAAAAGTTTACCTCGGTGACACCGTTGCAGACGATCCGGCCAAACTGATCGGTCGTGTGATGACCGCACCGCTCTCTGAGCTGGTGAACGACTACGCCAAGCAGAACGTCAAGATGAAGTTCTCAATCACCGAGGTTGCCGGAGACTCAGCATACACCTCGTTCATCGGGCACGAAATCGCCAGAGATTACATCAGATCACTGGTAAAACGCCGGACCTCCAGGATTGAGAGCATCGTGAACTTTGTCAGCAAGGACGGTTCCAAGGTCAGGGCAACCGTGACCTGTTTCACCCTCACCCGTGCTGACCAAAGCCAGCAGCACCTCATCCGCAAGGTTCTCTCAGAAGATGTTGTCAAGTACGGAACCGAGAATGAACTCGGTGTCTTTGTCAACGCGATCATCAACGGCGAGATCTCCAAGGAGACCTTCCGCAAGGTCAAGGAACTCTACCCAATCCGCCGGATCGAGATCATCAAGACCAAGGTTGAACTTCCAAAGATCCAGAAGTAATTCTGGATTCTCATTTTTACTTCTGCATACGATAACTCTTTTCAGCGGGAACCCGGATATCTGAGCAGACAGATGGAGATCCGGTATGAGGCTAGCAGAATTTTTTGAAGCCGATGAGGTCAGGCTTGTTGAACCACTCTTCTCTGATCTCTGTTACAAGGAGATGGATGATCTGCTTCTGCAGGTACCTGCTGAGCGAAGCAGAATCCTGATCGATGAGAACGAGGAGATTTTAAGTGTTGGATTGGAAACCGGAGATGGAATCATCCAGGCATCATGTTTCCATCTGCGGACTCCTTCAGACACCCTCCTTACCAGACTTGAAGATCTGGAAGGAGATATTTACCAGGTCGCCTGGTATGATTTTGAGGACACAGTCAGAAAATATTACTCAGATCATCTCATCAGCACAAGCGCTGTTGCACCAGATGATCTCAACCCTGAACGACTCAAAATAACCCGGGATATCATACATTCATTTGCAGGAGACGATCATGGTCTCCGCTGTCTTGACTGTTGTTGTGGGACCGGGATCGGGACATACCTGATGCGGGATATGGGTCTCAATCCACTCTCATATGACAATGATGATGTTCTTCTAGCACGGGGTTTTACTGAAGGACGCCTCATTCCGGAGAGGACGATGTGGATCGACGGGCGGCTTCTTGAAGCATATACAACCGAGCCGATTGACTGTGCATTCGGATTTATGGTCGGTGAACTCCAGCCGTTCAACCATGACATCTGGTCAGAGATCATTTCAGCCATCTGCGCTGTTTCTGAACGTGTGTTGATCACAGTAGGAACAGAACCAGAGGCAGAAATCATCAAAAACTGGATGAAAGATGGAGGATGTGAGCCTGAAGTCTGGGAGAACGACCGTGATCCCATCTACGACCGCTGGGTCTGTTCAATCGGATAAAAAGCAGTGAGCCTGACAGTTTCACATCAGGACCCCGGGGACCGATACGTCAATGTGATGTTACTTGAGAACTAAGAGATAAGGAGAACGGAGATACGATATGAGAGATACCACGGGTGCAACCGATGCTTGATATCAGATTTGTGCGGGCAAGCCCGGAGATTGTAAAAGCCGATCTTGTCAAACGGAATGATTCAGTAAAGATAGCATGGATCGACGAACTCCTCGCAAAAGACGCACGGAACAGGGAACTGATAGGACTCAATAATAAACTGAGACAGAGACGAAACTCTATCTCACACGATATTAACCGTGCAAGAAAGGCAGGGGAGGACACATCTGCACTTATGGCAGAGGCTGCAAGCCTGCCGCAGATGATCAAGGACAATGAGACGGAGATGGATGAACTTTCTACCAAGGTTCATTATTACCTCATGCGTCTTCCCAATATTCTTCATGACAGTGTTCCCCAGGGAAAAGATGACACAGAGAATGTTGAGATCAAGAAGGTCGGGACTCCCAGGTCATTTGAATTTGAACTGAAAAACCACGGCCAGCTTGCTGCAGACAACGGATGGGCTGACTTTGAACGGGCGACCAAGACATCAGGAGCGGGATTCTATTTCCTTAAAGGAAATCTCGTTCTCCTTGATATGGCTCTCCAGAGGTTTACCCTCGATCTACTGATGGAGAGAGGATATACGCCCATATCACCGCCGTACATGATCAACCGGAAGTCATACGAGGAGGTAACTGACCTTGACGACTTTGAGAAGGTGATGTACAAGATAGACGGGGATGATGCGTACCTGATCGCAACCAGCGAGCACCCGATTGCTGCGATGTTTCAGGATGAGATCTTTGAAGAGAAGGATCTTCCCGTTCGTCTTGCCGGGATATCTCCGTGTTTCAGGCGGGAGATCGGATCCCACGGTCTTGACACCAAAGGTCTCTTCAGGGTACACCAGTTCCATAAGATTGAACAGTTCGTATACTGCAAACCTGAAGATTCCTGGACGATCCACGAGGAACTCAGGGAAAATGCTGAGGCGGTCTTCCAGAAACTCGAACTTCCGTACCGGCTGGTCAACATCTGTACTGGCGACATAGGAACTGTTGCTGCGAAGAAGTACGATATTGAGGCTTGGATGCCAAGAGAGAATGCATACAGGGAGGTTGTCTCCTGTTCAAACTGCACGGCATACCAGGCAACCCGCCTGAACATCAAAGTCAGGGATAGCAAGGACTTTGAGTCAAAACAGTACGTGCACACCCTGAACTCCACAGCCATCGCAACATCCAGGGCGATGAGGTCTATTCTTGAGAACTATCAGCAGAAGGACGGATCAGTTGAGATACCGAAGGTGCTCATCCCATACATGAACGGGAAAGAGTATCTCTGATCTTCCCACTTCTTGTGCCCAATTTTTAATGTTCAAGCCACTCCTCTGAATTCATCCAGTTCATATGAATAAGAGAGACAACGGCTTTCAGATCAGAAAAGGAGGGGTTTGAAGGATCGCCTGATATATTATTGAAGGGAGGACGGGAGAAACAGCTCCCGAATGGATCTTTTTTTCACGGACGTGTCTCTGCAGGAGGATGTTCACGTGAAAAATGTTCAATTTCAAACATTTAAAACCAAAAAACGAGTGAGGTGATCCTCACTCGGCAATCACCTCATTGGTTCTGATCTTGATCGACTTGGTGACTGGCATGACAAAGATTCTTCCATCTCCTATCTTGCCGGTGTATGCACCCTTCTTAACAGCCTCAATGACTGCATCGGCATCCTTGTCGCTCACGACAAGTTCTATCTCAACCTTGGGGATGAGATCTACTTCGATTGTACCACCCCGGTACTGAAGGCTGATTCCTTTCTGTTCTCCCCGGCCCTGGACCTCAGTTATGGTCATGCCGAAGAAATTGGCCTCTTCGAGGGCAGCTTTTACTGCATCGAGGCGTTCCGGTTTTACAATTGCTTTGATGAGCTGCATAGTTGTACCTTTCTAATCGTTGCGCCTGTTTAATGAATCCTCTCTCCATGCTGGGAGATGTCAAGTCCGACGTACTCTTCTTCCTCGCTTACACGTAGGCCAATTGTCTTTTCAACCACCAGTGCGAGCACGAAGGTCACGATGAATGCATAAGCGATTGCAGCGAATGCTCCGATACACTGGGAGATGAACTGCTGTACATTTCCTGCGAGAAGCCCGTCTTTGCCTCCCACTACTGCCACTGCGAAGATACCTGTTGCGAGAGCACCCCACAGACCACCCATTCCATGAACAGCCCATGCATCAAGGCTCTCATCAAGACCTTTCCTGATTCTGAAGAGCATCATGCCATAGCAGAGCACACCAGCGACTGCTCCGATGATAATGGAGCTCATCGTATCCACAAACCCTGCTGCAGGGGTGATTGCAACAAGACCTGCGATTGCTCCCGAAACAAGTCCGAGTGAAGCAGGCTTGCCATGAATCCAGCTTGCAAGCATCCATGCAATTGCACCGGCTGCTGCAGCCGTGTTGGTCACGACGAAGGCATTTGCTGCAAGGCCATTTGCTGCGATCGCACTCCCTGAGTTGAATCCGAACCACCCGAACCAGAGCAGTGCTGCTCCGAGAAGGGTTACCGGAATGTTATTCGGCTCCATGGAGTGTTCGCCAAAGCCCATACGCCTGCCGAGGACCAGTGCCACTGCAAGAGCACCAAATCCTGAACTGATATGCACAACCGTGCCTCCTGCAAAGTCCAGTGCTCCAAGTTGTGCCGTCCAGCCGCCACCCCATACCCAGTGGGCGAGGGGATCATATACGATGGTTGTCCATAAGACTGCAAAGACCAGAAATCCTGACCACTTTACCCGTTCAGCCATTCCTGACGTGATGATTGCCATCGTAACCGTGGCAAAGACCAGCTGGAAGACCATGTAGAGAAGTGCAGGAATCGGCAGTTCTGTTCCGGCGATCACCGCAGTTTCCTGACCCACTCCAGCCAAACCGAGATTTGCCAGCGAACCGATAAATCCTCCAATGTCAGGGCCGAATGCGAGTGAATATCCGAATAAGACCCACTGAAGGCTTACTACAGCGAATGCTACGAGTGAAAGAGCGATCATATTGATGAGATTTTTCTTTCGTACCAAACCACCATAGAAGAGCCCGACACCCGGGGTCATGATCATGACCAGGGCAGTGGAGGCTAATACCCATGCTGTTGCTCCAGTATCAATGTCCATGTTTTCAATTCACCTGTTTGATCACCGATAATGCTGACTCTCCTATCGTAACATACATAAAGATTTTGTTAGTGTTCTGTCGCACCACCAAAATCCACGATTTGGAGTCCAAACATACCTGAACGGATCCACTCCGCCCGGGTTAGTAAGAAGTTGTCTTCCACCTTATTTAAATTTATCTTGTGATGATGATCGTTGACTCTCATCAGAAGATTATTCAAGAAGAATGGAAGGACGATGAACTGAAAACGCAGGGGATCGGCGGGTGATCAATACCCTTCTGACAGGATTGGGGAATGAGAACTGTGAAAATAGGGATATCAAACCATTCTGAAAGAAAAAGAGGAGTACCGCGAGATCAGACAGAAAGATATGGAAGTTTATCGGTGTCTTTTTCCTGGCCTTTTCTTCCTTTTTTCCATAAGGCTGCCATGAAGCTCTGTGTGTCTGTTTTTCTGTCTCTGCGAGAGGGCTGCCTCTTCATCTGTTGCACAATCAAGCTCAGCAAGGATTTCAAGGGGATCTTTCGTCTCTTTGACCAGATCTATGATTCTTGTAAGTCGATCCACACCGATAAAGTGCTCAGCCATCAGGCGGGAAAGAGGGGTGAGACGGATGGTACCCCCCTCACGAAAGATCAGGTTTCTCTGAAGCAGAAGATCTTCAACCGGTTCGGGTTCACCGACCAGGCTCCCTTCGATCTTCTGCATGATATTCCGGTCTCCGTCTGCTACCACGGCATTTGCCACGTAGATCTCAGAACTCTGCTCTAGTGTGTAGACAGGTGCAACCTCGCCCATCTCACCTTTCAGAAGACCCATAGCAACCTCTTCTTCAGTCATCCGTGAACTTCGGGAGTACGATCCTCCCGGTTCTGCAAGGATCACCACTTTTCCGAGGTCATGGAAGTCGGGTCTTCCTGCCCGGCCTGACATCTGCTGAAACTCCTGAACTGTCAGCCATTCAATCCCCATCGCCAGAGAATCAAATATGACCTGTGAAGCAGGGAAATCTACTCCGGCTGCAAGAGCGGCTGTTGTGACAACAGCCCTGATCTCCCCTTTTTCAAACTGGGTCTCAACATGCCGTCGTTCTTCCTGAGTCAGACCGGCATGGTACGGGGCTACTCCTTCACCAAGTTTGTCGGAGATAACATGACACCGGGCCCGTGAGTTGGTGAAAATGATAGTCTGATTATGAAATCCCTTCGAAGAGACCTTGTTGTATTCATCCTGGACAAGCTTATTCTCTGTCGGTATCTTCTGTTGCCGTTCAAGAAATACCAGATACCGCTCAAGGGTTACCGGGCGTTCATCATACCGAACCAGTTCGCATGACAACTTCTTTGCAAGCAACTTTGGATGCCCGATTGTAGCACTCAGATAAAGGAACTGGGCCTTGGGAGAGTTGAACTTCATTCGTGCTATCAACCCGTCCAGGCGGTGCCCTCGTTCCTTGTCCTCAAGCATCTGGACCTCATCGATGACCACAGTCCCGATGTCATGCAGTTTTGTTCCACACCTGAGCAGGTGATCAACCCCCTCATAGGTTGCGATAATGATAGATGATCTTCGGTCGTGGTTACCGGGACGCCGGTTATCACTTATCTGGATACGGCTTGTCCCGGTGATGATTGAGATGTCAGCAATCTTCCCATACTTTTTTGCAAACCGGTCATACTTCTGGAATGCAAGGGCTACCAGCGGGACAAGGAAGATCATGCGGCCTCTCTTCTCAAGAAAATTCTTGAACCCGGCCATCTCACCGATAAACGTTTTTCCGCTTGCTGTAGCTGCCACTACAAGCAGATCCTTTCCGTACAAAAGACCGGACTCAACAGAGATCTGTTGGACCGGCATCAGGAACTCAACATTGGCAAGATCCACAAACTGACGAGGCAATGGGAGTTCATCAAGACGGCTCGTCTCAACGACAGGATGGGCAATCAGCCTGTCATAGAGGGTATGTTCAAAGGTATGCTCCCCCGGCTCGATAGTTGCAAGCACCCGATCAACACTCCGGTACTTGTCAAGCAGCTCGTCAAGATGAGAGAGAGCGTTCCTGCCAAGCCTCCCCATATGGCCAAGTTCTCTTCTGAGTTCTTTGCGGGCACATGGCAGGCAGATCAACTCATCCTCCCCGTACTTGATCGCCTGATCCATGTCAAGTTCGGCGATACGGTCTTCCATCAGACAGAAGCGACAGAGTTCAACATAGGTGAACGGGATCAGGAGATCACGCAGAAATGCCTCGAACGGCCCGTCTGGAGCAGTAAGGCGGACCTTTGCCCGCCTCAGATGAATAACCAGATCACGTGTCGGCAGATTTCTATATCCCGAATTCGTCCCCCGCCTCATCCGGTAATGCGAAGGCCTGATACCTTTAGGAGTATCCACAAGTTCGATGATTGCAGTCGCATTTACGTGATGGGTCTCATAGAAAAGGATCTTGTAGTACTTCTTCGTTGGCTGGACAATTGCCTTCATGTCGCAACCAGATCATGAATCTCATAACTGAGCTCTGCCTGCTCAAGCTGCTTCAGAAACTCGGTGAAGAACTCATCAACAATCACGATACCACAGGGAATTCCATGAAGGGCTGCTTCTATGGCACCTTCCCGGGAACCAAAATAGAGATCGGGAACACGTCCGATCTTTTTCAGTGAGACCCAGGCCTCAAGTCCCACACAGGCAACAACAGACACTGCGCCAATGACTTCGGCAAGGTGATCGAGTTTTACATTTCGCGAACCACCCCTCTCAACCCTTGGAACCTTGCAGACCTGAACTGTTGACTCCTTGTGATTGATGATCCCATCAAGTTTGGCAACTCCGGTCTCCTCACCCTTCGGAGTATCAATCGCGATCTCTCCGTTTGCGGTAGTAAGAGTCCGTGAGGCATACAGAATACCCCCCTTCATGTATACACCGACCCGGTCACCTTTCCTCAGATCTTCTGCTGCAATGGCAGTCCAGACCGAAACCTGATGGATGATATCATGCCTGACATGCCTGGCATAGGTCTCAAGCATCTCGGCATTCTGAAGGATCCACTCGATTCCCTCACGGGTGACCTCATACCTCCCCCTGCCAGGGGCTTTGATCATACCCTCATCCACAAGATCGCGGATGTATTCAGATATCGCTTGAGGCGTCACCCCAAGCATACCTGCGATCTCCTGCTGCCGTACTGCAGGTTGGTGCTCGGCTATTTCAACAAGAATCTGAAACCGGGAGACATCCCGTTTATTTCGCAGGATTGTATATCCCGGCTCGTCCTCATTCTTCAAGTATTACCAGTCCCTGACCCTTCACATCGAGGTGTGGAACCCGTTTTGCCACCCCTTTAATGTATGTCGGAGTTACATTAAATCTTCGGGCAATATCGTTGATCGAGGAATTACCCTTCGATAACTCACCTTCAAGACTGTCACCTTTGACTCCTACTTCAGATTCATCAGAGAATGCAATCGAGAGCAGGTCTGCAAGATCGGAGAAATTACACTGAAAGTTGGCCCTGAATTTACTATAGGTAACCCGATACTCTTTCTCCGGTTTTTTTCCTGGTTCTGGCATGCGCCATTTCTCTTCAAGGAGACTGCCTTTCTTGAGGATAAGCAGACACTCCCTGACTCCATCTTCCCCCACCACATCGCTGATCTCGCTCCTGGTCATCCAGTTCTTGTTAAGCATGTCAAGAATCTTCTTATAGACAGTATTGTTGAAGATGACAAAAAGCGGGACCAGTTCTACGGGATCATTGACTATTCTGATATGACCCGTCAATTCAAAACCCTATAATTATAACGTCTTATAAAAAAATAAAGGTTTGTTGTGTGAGTAATGGAAAGACAGGGCCGAATAATTATCAGGGGTGTCGTGCAGGGTGTGGGGTTCCGCCCTTTTGTCTATGCAAAAGCACATGAACTCGGAATAGTTGGTACGGTCCAGAACGCCGGGTCAGAAGTCCGTATTAACGCCTATGGAGATAAGTTCGAGAAATTTCTTGAACTTGTTGCAGCCGGAACACCCCATTCAATAATAGACTCAGTCGAGACTCTTCCCCTCACTGATCCACAACCAGACACATTCTCTATCATCACCAGTGCAGAGGGATCTCTCAGCGGACTGATCCCTCCTGATATTGCAACCTGTGACGACTGTATCGCTGACATATTTGAAAAGTCTGGAAGATATGAAGATTATTTTGCAACCTCATGCGTGAACTGCGGACCACGGTACTCGATCATCAGGTCGCTCCCCTACGACCGCGAACGAACAGCAATGGATGAATTCCCTTCATGCAATGACTGCCTGACTGAATACACAGATCCACTCTGTCGCCGGCACCATGCCCAGACTATAGCCTGTGACTCCTGCGGGCCACGATTGACCCTCCTCACCAGTAAGGGAGAAATTCTACCGGTATCCGATCCCATACACAAGACAGCCGTACTCCTTGACCAGGGAGAGATCATAGCCATCAGGGGCATCGGTGGGTTTCACATCGCCTGCACCGGAGATGCTGCCAATAAACTCAAACAAATACTTGGCAGACCTGAACAGCCGCTTGCCATCATGGCTCCGTTGAAGGAAATCCGTGATCTCGCTGATCTCTCAGAGGAGGAAGAGAAGATCCTGAAGAGCCCGGCTGCGCCGATCATGGTCCTTGACAAAAAGGACCCGGCAGCCATTCCCCATGTGAGCAACCTACACACCATCGGCTGTATGCTCCCCTATACCGGGCTTCATCATCTGCTCTTTGCAGCCCTTAAGGCCCCGTTCCTGATCATGACGAGTGCAAATGTCCCCGGATATCCGATGATAACAGATCTGGAGCAGGCAGTTGCCAGGTTATCAGGGACAGTCAGTTATATCTTCACCCATAACCGTGAGATCGTAAACCGCTGTGATGACTCGGTGATCAGAAAAGAGCATATCATCAGGCTATCCCGGGGACTGGCCCCGAGGAGGATAGCACACAACCTTGGTAACGAAGCGATCCTGGGAGTCGGACCAGAGCTCAATGCAAATGTCACCATCTATCGGGACGGATTCACAATAACCTCGCCACACGTTGGGAATGTAAGAAATCCTGCCACCTTTGCATACCTCAAGGAGACGATTGAAAGACTTTCCGGCCTCTTAAAGCCAGATATCAAAGTAATAGCCCATGATCTCCATCCCCAGTTTCTCTCAACCCGTCTGGCGAAAGAGATGGCAGAAGAAACAGGAGCCACAGTAATTCCTGTGCAACACCACATGGCCCATATCGCAGCTGCCTGCCAGGAACCTTGTGTCGGGATTGCCATCGACGGAGTCGGGTACGGGACTGACGGGACGATATGGGGCGGAGAGATCTTTACCGGTGAGGTTCCCGACCTCCATCGGGCTGCCCATCTGATGCCGGTTTTGATGCCAGGAGGAGATCTTGCTACAAAGTTCCCCGAACGGATGCTCTTCGGGATTCTCCCAGATGAGGATACTGAGAGGATTCTACTATCAAGAGGGTGGAGTGATTCCGATATCAGGGTACTCAGTCAGCAGGTGACCAGGAAGTTTAACACGGTTCAGACGACAAGTACAGGCAGAGTTCTTGATGCGGCTGCAGCTCTTCTGGGGATCTGCAGACAGAAAACCTATGATGGAGAGCCGGCAATGAGACTCGAATCTGCAGCATGGGGAATAAAGCCTGAGCTTTGGCCACTCTCTTTTAGCAAGGATGGAAATTGCAGAGTACTTGATACTGCCTTCCTTCTCCGGATTGCCAGGGATGAATACCTAAGGTCAAAAGGAGATTTCGGAGTAATACGAACGATCGCTTCCTCATTCCAGTTCAACCTTGCACGTGGAATTGCACTCCTCGCTACTGACGCCGCTGATGAGGGTGGTTTTACTAAAGTTGCACTTTCAGGAGGTGTTTCATATAACGAAGCAATCAGAAGAACGATTGCAGATGAGGTTCATTCACGGGGGATGGAACTTGTGATCAACACAGACTACCCGCTTGGTGACGGATGCATCTCATATGGACAGTGTGTCTGGGCCGGGATGAGCATAAGGTAAGACCGGTCGCTGTTTCAGCACAAAAAAGGTAGGAGATCTATTTTGTTTTTGTCGCAATAAAAGAAGTTTTTCTGACAATAGCAGTATTATCGTTGTTCTCGACCTCAAGTGTCACGGTATACCGCCCGATTCCCCCATATACATGCAGAGGGTTCATCACGGTGGAATACACACCATCACCGAAGTTCCATCGCCACTTTTTTGGAGTTCCTTCCGAGCGATCAACGAACTGAACAGACAATGGTGGAACACCTGTCATCGGAGAGGCAGAGAAGTTTGCTACAAGGGGAACCGGAGTCGGGGTTGGTGTAGGGGTTGCAGTTCCGGTTGGAGTCGGAGTTGGTCCACTCCCACTTACGGTGATGTATCCGGATTTTGTAGATGATGCGGTAGCACCTCCGGTAAAGGTAACAGTTAATGATACCTGATAGGTTCCAACTGCATACACATGAGACGGGCTCTGGAGATCAGATGATGTTCCATCCCCAAACGACCAGATATACCCGGTGGCAGAGCCGTTAACCAGGGGAGTGAAACCAACAGTGAGTGGTGCAGATCCTGAACGCGGGGATGCTGTGAAATCAACAATCCCCGGCGTAGGAGTTGGTGTACAGGTGATAGTCGGTGTTACTGTTGGGGTGGCCGTAGGAGTTGATGTCACAGTCGGTGTAGCGGTAGGTGAATGAGTCGGGGTAGGCGTTGCTGAACCGACGATTATCGTTGAATTGACTAGTGTTGCGCTGATCGGGGAACCGTTATCATCTGTGAGTTCTCCGATGGATAACGCCATACTTGTGGTACCGGCGGCAACTCCCTGCATGGTAAACGTGCAGAGCGTTACATTTGTTGCACCAGCCTCTATCCCACCCGAGAGATCAACTCCTACAACCCGTACCTGATCAGCAGGAAGGGTTGTGCTGTTCTTCATGGTGAACACAGAAGGGAATGTAACAGATACCGGTCTTGCGACTCCGGCAGGAATCATCGAGGTGTCAATTTTAAAACCCGCAAGCCCACTTGGCACTGAATCCAGGACCAGGGCAGATGAACCGGTACTTCCTGTACCTGCAAGTGTTACATTCTGGGCCGAGAGCGTTACGGCAGAAGATGCAGAGACGAGAGTTAAGAGAAGCAGAAGAGAGACCAGAGCAAGACTGATCCTCTGCCATGTTTTGTCACTGTTATTGCTCATGGTCATAACCTTTGATTCTTTGCATCAGATTCCTGAAACCTGAAGAGGGATTCCCCTCTCAGGCACTCATGTCCACATAATCGATCGTCTTGTTGGTTGGCGGGAAGTAAGGCTGCTCATAGAAGTAACTCTGGATTACTGCAAGCCCATTTCTGACATCAAGGGTGTCAGTCCAGTTTGCAAACCCGTCCTTGACCAGCGTCAGGTTGTGGGTTCCCACAGCAAGGTTAAGAACCATCACATCGGTCTTTCCCACCTTCTTGTCATCGATATATGCGGTTACCAGTTCAGGGTAGGTCACGATGTAGGCAGCACCGGTTTGCACTGGATCTGCAACCAGTTTTCCGATCTCTGCGTAATGGGGCACCATCTCGTACCCGGACACAAAGGTAGGCAGGACACCATTGTTTGCAATTACCGGATCTACTATGTCATAGTATCCCTCTTTGTGGAGCCTGAGTTGGTAGGTCCGGGGCGTGAGGTTGGTAACATTTACCGGGGTGATTCCCTGGTATACATTATTCAGGTAACATTCTGCCCCATCAGGAACAGAATAGATGGTCATATATGTTTTGTCTCCCCGCTGGGGCGTCCTCATATTGGCGGCTACAATGTAGTTTGCCCGTGATGTCTCATTGCTGTACATGCTGTTTGAAGCATTGAATGAGACCGAGTAGATTCCTGGAATGCGATAGGTATGCTGTGGATTCTCTACAACCGACGTTGCATCTGATGAGTTATCACCAAAGTTCCAGAAGAATGTTGTCGGGTACCCCTCTGATAGATCTGTGAATTTGACAGTCATCGGTGATGGCCCGCTGGTAACATCTGCTGTGAAATTGGCAATAACTGGCGGAACTGGTGTTGGTGTTGCCAGTTGTGCAATCGTCTGAGTTGGAGTCGGGGTTGCTGTAACTGTGGCTGTGATTGTTGGGGTTACAGTCACTGTGGGAGTAGCCGTTGGTGAACTGGTTGAGGTTTCTGTCGGAGTTGGGGTTGCTGTAACTGTGGCTGTGGAAGTTATTGTTGGTGTAGGACTAGGAGTTGCTGTTGATTCAGATCCTCCAACAACAATCCCTGCCTGTGCCATGGTGAACTGAATCGCATTTCCACTGTCATCAGTTAGTTCTGATACTGTCAGCACGAGATTGGTTGAACCAGCTGCTACTCCTTCTACTGTAAGGGTTGCAACCGGAACATTTGTTGAACCTGACTTGATGGTATCTGAAAGATCCACAGCAGTCAGATTAACAGACTCTCCAGGGAGAGTTCCATCCACGTTTTTCATGGAGGCCCAGTCAGGCATAGTGATAGCAGTGATCTTTGCAACACCTGATGTTGAGAGAGCTGCATTGAGTTTGTATCCTGCAAGCCCTGAAGAGACAGCATCAAGAGTTATCGGGATGCTGGCACTTTGCCCCGCCCCGCTGATACTTACTCCTGACAGTTCAATAGTTGTTGCTGATGCTGCTCCGACAAGGAGGATGCATCCAATGAGGAATAGTGCAATTCCATTTGTTTTCTGAATCATAATATTCACCTAATAATCACCAATGTGAGTAGGCATCGAAGAATTTCTGTATATCATTACCATCAACCACTCCATTGTAGTTGTAATCAAACGGAGCAACAGGATATGAGTTCAGGTAATCTTTTGACCACTGTTGGAAGAAAACCGTTATATCATTCGAATTGACCACTCCATTCCCGTCAAAGTCATCAATCAAGCCGTCATGTGTCGAGTCAGGCTTGAGATCATTGGGTGGGTTTGTATAGCCTGTCAGAGCACCGACATAACTCACCCGGATCGGTGCACCAGGTGAAGACAATCCCATGAAAGATGAACCGAACTGAGCGGTAGAGACTGACGTGTTCAGGTTCATCACTGCAAAACCGGATGCAGATCCATAGAGCGTGATGTTGCCTAGAGAAACATTTTGCGAGCCATATCCGATTCTGCCGGTTGTATCAAGCCCTGCGAGGGTCAGGTATTGTGCCTTTCCTTCAGGAGTTGCTGTTACCGACCATTTGTCTGCATCAATCCACCAGGGTCGATCAACAACAAGCCCGAAGTTTGTTGCATTTGTGCTGTTCAGATCCAGTTTGATCTTGAAACTGGAGAGGCCATAATCTGCCCGGCTCAGGCTGACCTGCACCTTTCTCCAGTTATTTGAACCAGTTGTCATGTTCACAACTGAAGGATTGAACACAACCTCACCAGAAGTGCTTGCTGCACTGATCTGAACTGTCCGGTTTGTCCATCCACCATATTTGCCATACTTGTTCCAGATCTCAAGCAGTACCGGATATGAACCAGGGGTTGTGAATGAGTGTGTCGGAGTTCCGGAAACATTTGTCTCGCTTCCGTCCCCAAACAGCCAGTGCCATTCAGTCGGGCTGCCTGTGCTTGTGTCATTGAACTGTATCGGTTGTGTAACAACTCCAGTCGCCGGTGTTGCAGTGAAACTAACAGACATTGGCCCATAAACGCCAATTGATTTGTTGTACATCATACCGGTCGAAGAGTTACCGGCCCATGTATTATTTGCAACTTTCAGCACCGGTGTGAAGTCACCGATTACACTGTAGAGGTGAGTCTGGTTTACCCAGGTGTTGTCTGTGGGCCATGCCGAATCACGGGTCTGAGTAGTCTGGTTCCCGTCACCAAAGTCCCACCAGGCCTGATCGATCAGGTTAGAGGTTGAGGTGCCCCCCTGGAGGAAAGCAGTGAGTGGAACCGTGCCGTTATACTTCGTATATAATGCAGGGGCTGTTCCGTTGAAGAGTAGCGTCGGGCTGATGTTACCATTTACTGTGATGTAATCCTGAAGCCTGGCAAAACTGCTACCACCACATTTATTCCCAACCGTTAGATTAACCGAATATACACCAGGACTCCAATACGTATAATTTGGATTTTTCAATGTACTCACAGCACTGGCGTTACCATCCTCAAATACCCAGTTCCAATATGATGGGACTCCGGTAGATTTATCTGTGAAACTGACCGTAAGTGGTGCAACTCCGGTGACAGGCGCTGCCTCAAATCCTGCGACTGCATCCCCATAAACACTTACATAATTCGTCTTTGTAGCCGTACTGCTTCCTGCAATATTGGAGGCTTTCAAAGTAACTGTAAAATTTCCTCCGATGTTGTAGGCATGGCTAACATTCTGGGTTGTTACCTTGGCACTGTTATCACCAAAGTCCCATTCCCATGCAGTAGCACTGCTGTTGAGGGATGAGCCCGTAGAGGTATCAATAAACGATACTGACTGTGTGGGACATAATTCAAGCCGGGGAGTTGCTGTATCATTAACAAAACTGGCGTATGGCGGCGCCATAACCCGCACTGCCCGCTGCGCTGAAGTATAATTACAGCATGTCCCAGTCAATGGGGTCATCGTCACGGTATAGGTACCAACCGATGCAAACTGATGGGTCGGATTCTTGTCTGTTGAGTTCACTGTCCCGTCACCAAAGTTCCACTGGTATGATGCTGGTGTATAATTGGTGACATTTGGAGTGAACGAGACTCCGGTCTTCCAGGGTACATCTATCGGGGTCTGTGAGTTGTTGAACGCCGGAAGGGTGAAGTTAGCAGAGATATACGGATTGCAGACAGTGATCGAGGACGGGCTTGACATTGATGAGCCCGTGTAGGAATACAAGGTCAGGGTTGCCTGGTACGTTCCTGTGGTATTGTACTGGTGGTAGACATCCACCGCTGTTGATCCTGTAGTATTTGTGTATCCGTCTCCAAAGTTCCATATTCTCTGCACGACATTTGCCGAGGCTGCGGAGGTATCAGTGAATCTAACCGATAGAGGTGCAGGCCCGCAGGTGAGGTTCGGAGTAAAGGAAGCCAGAAGGCTGCTCTTGCCAAACTTCATTACAAATGCATCAAAGGTGTTGGAATTATATGTATCAAGAATACCCCGATCAATCCTGCTTCCATTGTATCTACTTGAATCATCAGGATACGTGGTCTGATTGATCCAGTTCAGAACAGGGAAACAGTCATTAGTACAACTACTCCCGCTGACAAGATCCTGGATCGATGGTGAATCTGTCCATCCGGTGATATATGCCGTGTTCCCATCTGTTGATACTGCGACTGCATGGGACAATTCGCTACTGCTTCCACCAAAGACGGTTGAATAAACCCAGTCGCTTCCGGCTGCATTCACACAGGTCAGGAACCCATCCTGATCACCGCTGTACGTGATTGTCTTTATTGAGTCATACTTAGGAAAACTCTCTGACTTGGTATATCCGGTAACGTACGCACGCCGGCTGCTATCTACTGCGATGCCATACCCCCAGTCATCTGAGCTGCCACCGAGATAGGTTGAATAGAGAAGGCTTGCCCCGTCAGTCGAGAATTTTGTGACATACGCATCCTTCTCAAAATAGTCATACACCCAGCCTTTTTTCTTCTGTTTTGCATACGTTGTGACAGGGAAATCGGTAGATGCCGTGGCTCCGGTCACATATGCACTGAAGTCTGAATCAACTGCAACCGCCTCTCCATAGTCATACCCGGTGGCACCACCGAGGTAGGTGCCATATACCAGCGGGGAGGAGGCTGCAAAGTTGAATTTCATAAGGAATGCATCCTGGGTTCCCTTCAAAGTCTTCTGGTAACCTGTTGCGGTTGAAGGGATCAGGTTGTTCGATGACGTTGTTCCTATAACATAGACCAGGCCCTGGCCATCCACAGCAATTCCATTGCCTGATTCAGTATTGCTACCGCTGATATATGTTGAATATTCAAGGCTGTTACCGGTTGGACTGAGTTTGGAGGCAAAAGCATCACCCATGACCGCGTTGGTATTCGGTGCCTCCTGATAGGCTCCGGATGTGACTGGAAAGTTCTCTTCAGTCTTTTTCAGTGGACTGTTCCCAACGGTCGAACCGGTGATATATGCTGCACCCAGACTGTCGACGACAATATCATTTGCCTGATCGGCAAAATTGCCTCCAAGGAAGGATGAATACCAGAAGTTCGTCCCGTCTGCCCGCAGTTTAGTCACATATGCATCATTTGATCCATGCAGACGTCCACCATTCTGAATCGGAAGAAGAACAGGGAAGTCAGAGGAATACGTGTCACCGGTAACGTATATATTATTGGAACTGTCCACTGCAATGCCCCGGCCGAAGTCTGATGAGCTTCCTCCAAGGAACGTCGAAAAGGCAATCGATGCATTACCATCTGAATTCGTGGTAAGTTTGGTGACAAAGACATCACGACTGTTATGACAGAATGATCCGTTGTAACTGATAGGAGAGTTGATGTTGATAGGATTGACAACAGGGAAGTTACAGGATGAGGTGTACCCTGTTACATATGCATCACCGGAGCTGTCTATTGCGATGTCCATTCCATAATCTTCCAGAGCCCCACCGAGATAGGTTGAGTACTGAAGATATGGATCAATGATCAGGGGGTATGCGGTATCATAGGTCTCCAGTTTGAATCCCACCCGGTTGTTATCGAGAATGGTGTAGTTTGAACTGACTTCTGACCTATTTCCGTTGATAACCTGATAACTCACCGGTGCAGCCTCGGTCAGGTTTCCAAACTTAGTTTTGACAAGGAGGGATCCGTCAGCAGTGAGTGTGATATTCTCTGCACCAGAGTACACGAGTTTAATCGAGACAGGATCCGCACCAGGACTAACCTGATATTCACGCTTCAGGACTCCACCCATTCCAGTGTACGACAGGTTGATGCCGGGGAGAATATCTGCATACATGATCTCACCATACCAGGGGACATGCTGCTTGTAATCCGACTCATTCTGCCCCATCAGGAAATTTGCATACCCTGGGAGCTGATTCGCGGCCTCAATATTAATCTCCTTACGGGCTCCTTCCAGAGTAACAACCATTGGCTGCATCTCACTCTCATTGGCACCCGTATCCACACCACCGACACCGGAGACGAGCATGCCATCTTTTGTGAAATCAAAAGAAAAGTCCTGTGACTTTGCCTGATATTGTATGATATCAGGTGACTGCCCGACATTTTTTATAAACTGAACGGGCTGTGAGGAGAGTTCCTCCATGGAAACATTTCCCCCAGCCGCCACACTCCCGGTTACCGGCATCCAGCAGACCAGTAACACCAGGAGCGCAGCTAGTAATGCACTCTGTTGTATCCGTATCATCTCATCCATACCCCCATACCAGTTTTCTGTTGCACGCAGAGCCCCCACATTTTTTCTGAAATATAATAATAGCCTTAATTATTACATTTCACTGGAGTGCCCGAACTAACGGGCTTTTCTTCGCTGAACAACACCGATCTCACATCATGTACAATATGACAAGGATGTCTTTTCATGGATTATAAGTGTTTCTAAAAATAGTGAGCCAGAGCCGTTATTATCAAAAAACAGGAGGGAAACAGAACCCATATGGACATCAGAGCCTGAAAAAGAATTATATTAATAGCCTATATTCAAAAATACGTATAAATTAGAGGATTGCGCCTATTGGGCATCCTTACCAGAAACACCTTCTTCCTCTTCTGAGGCTACTTCCCTTCTCATCGAGGGGAAGAGGATGACCTCCTTGATCGAGGTGTTGCTGGTGCTTAGCATGACAAGCCGATCAATTCCAATCCCGACACCACCGGTCGGTGGCATGCCATATCCAAGAGCGTTCACAAAGTCGTAGTCATGCATCTGGGCTTCTTCGTCACCAAGTCGCCGCTTCTCTTCCTGGGCCTCAAATCGCTCGAGTTGATCCAGGGGATCGTTCAGTTCGGAGAACCCGTTTGCAAGTTCCATCCCTGCAATAAAGAGTTCGAACCGTTCAACAAATCCTTCCTTCTCCCGGTGTACCTTTGCAAGTGGTGAGTTCTCAATAGGGAAATCGAGAATGAACGTCGGTTGAATCAGTTTCTCTTCAACCAGGGTTTCGAAGAAGAGAGGCAGAGCTTCGCGGTGGCTGCTGGCACCGTCAATTCCTTCAATTCCAAGTGTTCTCCCTTTCTCTTTGAGATCATCAAGGGTGTATGCAAAGATGTCAATGCCCCCTATATTTTTTACAGCTTCGTCCATCGGCATTGAGTTCCAGGGAGGAGCGAAATTCAGGGTGTTCCCTTCATAGCTGACCTCATATCCTCCTGTCACCTCTTTGATAATTCCAGAGATGATCTCTTCTGTCAACCTCATCATGTCCCTGTAATCAGCATATGCCTGATAGATCTCCACCATGGAGAACTCGGGGTTGTGACTGGTATCGATATCCTCGTTCCTGAAGTTCTTTGCGAGTTCAAAGACCTTCTCAAACCCACCGACAACCAGCCGCTTCAGATAGAGCTCCGGGGCAATCCGCATGTACAGTTTCTGCTCGAGGTAGTTGTGGTAGGTAGTAAACGGTCTGGCGTTTGCACCGCCATAGATCGGCTGGAGTGTTGGTGTCTCAAACTCGAGGAACCCACTGGTGGTCAGACTATTTCTGAGATGAGAGAGAATTCTGCTTCGTATCCTGAACGTCTCCCTGCTATCCTCATTGACAATCAGATCCAGGTACCGCTGCCGGTATCGTTTCTCAAGATTTGTAAGACCATGGAACTTTTCCGGAAGTGAACAGAGCGTTTTGGTTAGAAGTTCAAAGTCATCTACCCAGAGAGTTATCTCGCCGACTTTGGTTCTGAATGCCCGGCCTACAACCCCGATGATATCCCCACGCTCAATCCCGGATTTGAAGACCGCGAACTTCCCTTCAGGGAGTGAATCCTTCTTTATGTAGAGTTGGATCCTTCCGGATTCGTCTCCAAGATCACAGAAAAAGGTCTTCCCGTGATCACGAACGATAAAGATTCTTCCTGCAGTGCTGACCTGTTCAGGGGATGGATCATGGGTTACTGAATCAAATGCTTCCCGGATTCCGGCAATGGTGTGTGTTCTCTTGAAAGTGGGAGGGTAGAGAGGGACTCCCTGTTCCTGGAGGAGGTTTCTTTTTGCGAGACGCTGTTCATCGAACTGCAACGCTGGATTATCAAATGACATGGTTGTTATATCTCCTCCCCCCGGCTTGCCTTAGCTCCAGGCAGATGAACCGGGACGGGGGAAGGGCTGATTCGTGCAAGCCCCGGTGGTTATGGCCTGATTATCTTCAGGAATAACGCAATATTCGCTTAAATTTTAAGGTGCCGACCTGAAATAACCTTCGTAGAAGAAGGATCCCACAGTCCCGGGCTGAATCCGGGTGACGTGGGCTTATCTGAAATGGAGGGAGATTAGGTCTTCCGATGGTAGAAATACCCAACACCTGCAAGAATCCCGATAATCAGCAAAGGGGATGGCCAGGGTGCCCCCTGTCGTGGTGTTCCAGTTGTGGTGCCAGAGGCCAGAACAGTGTTGATCTGAAGCACCTGCCCGGGTATAACCTCAAACGACGAGTTGTACTCCTGATATCCGTCAAGTTTTATCGAATAGGTATGTTTACCTGAGCACACGGTCTCAACAGTGGCAGGCGTAGTTCCCTTGAGATGACCATCAACAGTGATATCAGCACCTGCAGGATCTGAACTTACCATCACAAGTCCGCATGCCTGAGGCATCGGGCTTGGATCCATCTGCACAGTCACTGGCGTAATGGCTCCGGCCGTGACCATGACCATTGCTTCAAAATCTTCGTAATTCTTGCTGGTGACGTATATCCTGTGACTTCCAGGTGTGAGATTGGAGATCTCAAGAGGTCTGCCTGTTTCAGTAAGCCCCTTGTACTCATCATCAAGGAATACAGATGCTCCCGGGGGTTCGGTGGTGACAACCACAAAACCACCGGATGCACCAGTAGCCGGCTTGAGAGAGATATGCACCGGGGTGGTCACCTGATTCTGCACTGAAACCCATTCAACATAATCATCATTTCCTGCCCGGCTGATCCTGACCTCATGGCGCCCTGGCGGAATATTTCCTACGACGAGGTTTGTAGTTCCAGCATACACGCCGTCCACGTACGCCATGGCACCTCCGGGATCTGAACTGATCTCAAGCGTTCCCGAGCCGGTTCGAATGGTCATACTTGCTGACAGTTCGGTTGCCTCCCCAGGATGGATCTCAACAGTTCGGACAAACGGTTCATACCCCATCATGACCAGCGAGACCAGATGTGTTCCGGTCGGCAGATTGGTATAGGTCCAGGGGGCCATCTGCCCGTTTCCGTTGTCAACGGTTACCATGGCACCAGAGGGAGACGAACTCACCTTCAGGGATCCCGTGGTTGCAACAGGGGCCAGGACTGCCATAACCGGAACAATCCCACCTGGCTGAACACTCTGATTGTAGGTCTGTTCCCAGATCTGGAAACCCTGCATCATAACCCTGATCACTGTTGCATTCGGGCTCATAGCAGTGACCGGAACGATCACCGGAGTCTCCCCGGCAAAAGCACCATTGACAATCACATCGGCCCCCTGCGGGTTTGATTTCACCTCAAAGTATCCCATCTGTGTCTGCCCGGCTGATACAGGAGCAAGGATAGAGAATATGAATATGAGTATCAGAAGGCATGCAAACCTCTCCAAGGGCAGGATCTCCCTCATCATATAGGTATGGTTCTCAGGTCGTACCTGAAAAAGTATCCGATGCGGCTCTCTCATTATGTGAGGTGACCGGTTGATTCAGTTTGTAATTCATTCAGAACACACATGGTGCATACAGTAGATACAGATGCACCAGAACATTCATAATTCATATACCAGAAGAGCAGATATGGTAGCGGTAAACTGATGCGAATCTGCACAATCCCTGAAGACGGATTCTTATCATACTCATTTTTCTTCGTGTTTAGATAGGGGACCGGATATTTCCGGTCCCCGGGTATTGACAACGCAGACAGGTTACCGCAGGTCTTCGATAATCATGATAACTATATGTGGAATCTCTGATCCGGCGATCATTGCCGGCTATGTCCTATCGATAGGATTCGCTCTAGCCTGCATCGTGTACGGACTGGTGAACTGGAACACCGGAGGATCATAAATGACAACAGATCCGGTTATTACCCTGGTAATCGTCCTGGTTTACGTAGGAATCACCCTTGGTCTCGGGTATCTCGGGTACCGAAGGACGAACCATGCCGAAGATTACCTGCTTGCAGGCAGGGATACCCACCCGGTTATCATTGCTCTCTCGTACGGTGCCACGTTCATCTCCACATCTGCAATCGTGGGGTTCGGGGGGGTTGCTGCAAACCTTGGAATGGGCCTTATCTGGCTGACCGTATTCAACATAGGGATCGGTATCCTTCTCGCATTTGTTGTATTCGGAAAGAAGACACGGGAGAAAGGGGTGGAGACCGGTGCAGTCACATTTCCTGATCTCATGGGAAAGATCTTTCAAAGCCCGGGATTACAGTTTCTTTCAGGCCTTATCATCCTCATCGGCATGCCGCTCTACACCGCAGCAGTTCTGATAGGCGGAGCCAGATTTCTTGAATCAACTCTGAACATCTCCTACACCACCTCGCTGATAGTTTTTGCAGCAGTTGTTGCCGTGTATGTGATGTATGGCGGACTTATTGCGGTCATGTACACCGATGCATTTCAGGGAGCGATTATGTTTGTCGGGATGACCCTGCTCCTGGTGCTCACCTATGTGTACCTTGGCGGTGTTACTGTGGCAAACTCAGCCCTTGCTGCGATGTCAGACCTTGTGCCTGCATCACTCACTGCACAGGGGATGACAGGATGGGCATCAATGCCTGAACTTGGTTCCCCCATCTGGTTCACTCTCATCACAACCCTGGTCCTGGGTGTCGGGATCGGTGTCCTTGCCCAGCCACAGCTGGTGGTCAGATTCATGACTGCAAAAGATAACCGGGCACTCAACCGGGCTGTTCTTGTAGGAGGGCCGTTCATCCTGATGATGACCGGAGTGGCATTCACCGTCGGTGCCCTCACCAATGTCTACTTCCTGCAGCACACCGGAAAGATTGCCGTGACCGCAGCAGGAGGAAACATCGACTCGATCATACCGGTGTACATCAACCAGGCAATGCCCGAGATCTTTGTCATCATCTTTATGCTCACACTCCTCTCTGCTGCCATGTCCACACTTTCAGCCTTGTATCACACCATGGGAACCGCCCTTGTCTGTGACATCTGGGGACGGGGAAAGACATGCGCACTCTCTGTTAGGGCAAACCAGATCGGGTGCCTGGTTATGATGATCCTGAGTGTAATTCTGGCCCTTTCCATGCCTGAAGGGATTATTGCACGGGCTACTGCGATGTTCATGGGCCTGTGTGCCTCAGCATTTCTTCCTGCTTTCGCAGTGGGGGTGTATTCACACCGGCCATCACGGACAGGTGCAGTGTGGAGTATGATTATCGGGGCTCTGACCTGGTTCTTCTGGACAGCATTTGTCCACACGTCAGAAGCAAAGACCCTGGGTATTTCTCAGGCCCTGACAGGAGTACAGACAATCCTCGGGCTCCCGTGGTCTGTCATCGATCCCCTTGTGTTTGCACTCCCTCTCTCCTTTATTGTCATGGTGCTCTGCCAGTTAAGGGAACGAAGGCCAAAGGATCTGAGTTTCTCCTGAACAGATTCATACTCTTTTTTCGTCCAGCCGCGAAATATATAAATGAACGAGCCGTACTCAGTCTTACAATACCTGCTGGTGTGGGTTTCTGATCTGTCTGAACACAAATGGGGGATCGCTATGGCAACGAAGAGCACAATACTAGTTTTCGCTCTGCTCGTGCTCTGTTTAATTATCTGCAGTAGCCTTGCTGCCGGATCCCATACTATTGCAACTCTGAATCAACAACCAGAAGACACAACCATCTCCACAAATGTGGATGAGCACAAGACTCAGGGCGATATCCTGGTCAGAAGCAACGGGATACGTGAGGTCTTTGGTGTGGCAGGAAAAGGGATCAGGGTTGGTGTAATTGCAAACGGTGCACAGTCCATCAATATATCCCAGAAGAACGGAGAACTCTCCACGGTTCATGTCCTTGCAGAAGGAACCGGTGATGAAGGAACTGCAATGCTCGAGATCATCCATGACATTGCACCAGATGCCGAGCTCTATTTTTATGCATACGGCAGCAGTTCTGACACATTCAAAACTGCTGTGACAGCCCTTGCAAGCGCAGGATGCAACGTCATCTGCGATGATCTCTACTTCTTCCGCCAGCCCTTTCTCCAGGACGGGGACGTTGCTGATCATATCAGATCAGTCCTGAAGGCCAATCCACGTCTGATTTATGTAACCGTTTCAGGAAACTTTGCACCGCTCCATTATCAGGGACCCTGGAAAGCCGGACAGGCATACGGAAAAAACCAGACACTCCAGGACTTCGGAGGAGGAGCCTGTGCAGTAAACATCACTCTTCTGCCTGATGAACGGGTGATCGCGACACTCCAGTGGGATGATCCCTGGGGCCATTCATTCACAGATTATGATCTGGTTCTCACCGACCCGAGGTCAGGAGCGGTGCTTGCAACCAGCAACTTCACTCAGAACGGAACCACCGATCCATTTGAGCATCTTGTGTATGACCCCCCGGGACCTAACGCAGAGAAGGTCTCCCTGCAGATTATAAGAAATGGCCAGACGGGAACCCCAAACACTCTTGAACTCTTCATAAGGGGAGTCGACGCAAAAGGGGTTGATAATGCCTTCATGAAAGACCCCACCGATTCAATATTTGGTCATGCAGCAGTAGAAGAGGTTGTCACAGTCGGATCAGTCGAACCGGCAGCTCCCTTTACCATCTCACCTGACTCATCCCACGGGCCGGTCACAATCCGGTACCCGGTTTCTACCAAACGGTGGAAGCCTGACATCTGTGCCCCAACCAATGTAAACGTCAGTGGGGCAGGGAATTTTCCTAATCCGTTCCCAGGAACGAGTGCTGCTGCACCGCATGTTGCAGGAGTCATAGCGCAGCTCTGGAGTGCTTTTCCCGACGTTCCGCGTGATCAATTGAAGCAGACGGTCTACCAGAGTGCAGATGATCTCGGGGCGCCCGGTTGGGACGAGGTCTATGGGTACGGTCTGCTTAATGCAGAACGGGCATACCGGCTGCTCTTTGATAAGAACAAACCGACCTTTGATACAAGCGAAGCGATACTTAAACCGTGATATCTGGAGCCAGGATTATCCGGCGGGTACACAACTCTCTGATCAACTCATCAAGCCTGATCTGATCGAAGACGAGCATCTCATACAGACATTCTACAGGAAGAAATTGATTGTATGGCTTTTCTGTCTCCAGGAAATGCCAGACCCATTCATCAGTATCTGCAGGATCTGAGTCCTTTAGATCGACAATCCTGTTCAGAACCCATCCAGGAGTAACACTGGGAGATGCTAATCGCACAGATATACCATCAGACCAGGCTCCTCTGACTCTGATCCGTTCATTCCTGCACGCCTCTTTCAGGTACTCAGAGAGGACCCGGTTCCACTCGCCCCCAAGGAACGTGTACACCCGCACCCAGTCATTCTCCCTCCGTACAACGATCACATCAGGTCCCACATCCAGCGGAAGTGAGGAGACAAAGGCACGAGTCTCTTCCCGCACCAGATCAGGGTATGGAAGATCAGAGAGCCCGTCTCTGACTATTCGGGCTACCTGCTGCATGAGGAGATAACTCGTCCCCTGAAATGTACCCGCGAAGATTGGGGGATCAGCCCGATATGAAACCGGAATCGCGTGAATCGAGTCGTGTTCTGAATGAACACCGGTACTCATCCATGAACGGCCACCAAGCCTGAAAGATTCTGTTCTGCAGCGTTTAGCACCCCTGGCAGAAACTGTGCCGATCAGATCTCCTTCAGATGATCTCACCATACAGGTTCTTCCATCACCAATGACCGAGTACAGGGAACCACGCTGTTGATCAACCCATGACTCAAGAGATGGACCAGGCATCAGGAACTCCTGATCAGTCAGAACGTAACCGTCACGAATCATCGATGAGACAATGAACCAGATCCGATCATCAGGTAAGCTCTGACACCAGTCACATGCTGATAAACTGCTTATCAACTCCTCCTTTGTAATTCTCATCCGTGAGAGGAGAGAGAGGATGATCTGCTGGACCAGAACCCGGTATGGGTATCTGACAATCCTGACCGGTTCCACCAGACCTGAAACGGCTGCTGATATGGCAGCTGCAACCAACACTGTCTCCCCTGGATCCCGCAGTAGAAACGCCATCTGTGCACAATCACCTCTCCTCCCCACCCTTCCCAGCCGCTGAAGAAATGAGGAGACACTGAGCACAGGCCCTGAGTGAACCACCAGATCGAGTGCGCCGATATCAATACCCAGTTCCAGTGTACCAGTGCAGATGATTGTCCCGGATCTTCCTTTTAGGAATGCCTGCTCTGCTTCTCTCCGGGATGCAGGTGAGAGTGATGAATGGTGCACAAAGACTGGAACGCCGGTTCCTTCAAACAGACTGGAAAGAGACTCGGCCTCACCCCTGCTTCCTGCGAAGAGAAGCGAGCGTCTCCCCTGTATCAGAGGTAGAATCCGGGTATTTTCAGAACCATCCAATCCGCACAGAAAGGTAAACTCACGAGGAAGAGTTTCATGTTCTGCCCTGATTATCCGCGAATCTGAGTTTCCTCTGCTCATCCATACAAGGATATCACCAGGGTTTCCGATAGTTGCTGAGAGGCCTATCCGCTGAACCGGATGGCCGGATCTCTGCTCCATCCTGGCAAGGGCTGCCATAAGTTGGTTCCCACGTTCAGAGGCAGCAAGGGAGTGGACCTCGTCGATGATACAGATTCTGATCCGATCAGCAAGGAGATCACCTGATGAACCCATCAGGAGGATGGTCAGACTTTCAGGAGTGGTGAGTATGACAGCAGGGGGATCAAAAACCGGAATCATGGAGCCAGGAGTATCTCCATGAACCGGGAGAACAGAGAGGTGGAGCGGAGTCAGCATGTGATCAAGCCGGACAGCCATGTCGGTGATGAGTGCCTTGAGCGGGGAGATGTACAGGCATACCGGAAGGTCGGGATGCTGCTTCAGGATATGATCCAGAATCGGGATGAAGGCAGCCTCACTCTTTCCGCCTGCTGTTCTGGCAGTAAGAAGGATATCGTCACCAGAAATGATCGGTTCGTATGCAAGCTCCTGGATTCTTCGAAGGCATTTCCACTGCAGGTTATGGCTGATAACCTGTTTCAGTGAGGGATGCAACTTGAAAAAAACCGAGTGGTCAGGCATTACCCGGACCGCGTTATGCTATGTTGAACGTGGCGTTAATCTGCTGTTCAAGCTGTGGCCGCGGAAGAACCCCTGCAATCTGGTTAATTACCTGCCCATTCATGAAGAAGATGAGTGCCGGTATCGCACTGATCCCGAACTGGTACGCGATCTGCTGGTTCTCATCAGTGTTGCACTTTGCAAACTGAACCTTCCCGGCATACTCAGCTGATAGGTCTTCTATCACCGGCGCGAGCATACGGCAAGGGCCACACCAGGGTGCCCAGAAATCCACGATCAGCCGGGGGTACCGGCTCACGGCCTCGGTAAAATTCGTCTCATTCAAAATAAGAATTCCATCATGTAAACCATCTCCTGCTGACACCGGAGGATCAAACCGTTTTCTGAGTTCCTCCATCTTTCGCTCCCTAATCTCCCTGAGTTCATCATCCATACGAACTAGTTGTCAGATCCGGCAATAATCTTTCCAGCAGAATATGCGGAATGCTTAAATAGATCAGGAGACAACATTGTAGTCCCTCATAAAGCGAGGTGGGGTAGTCAGGATATCCCGTCGGGCTCATAACCCGAAGACCGATGGTTCAAATCCATCCCTCGCTATTCTGTTTTCTGATGTGTTCATATCGATCTTCACGAATTAATCTTCTGACTTCTGTTCTTGTGAATACCGTTCTTCCTTTGAATCCTGATACATCCAGATGCAATTCTCTTATCCGGGGGAAGGCTGGTCACACGTGATGAACAGATGAACCCTGATGTTGCGGACTGGAAGGTCCGGATTGAGAAAAGGGTATCAGAAAAAATCCTGTCATATTCACAACCCCTGGAGAACGGACCTGCTGCCAATGCCGGGGTGAAATGCTACATATTTCTGATTGGTAATCTGCATCATGTTGTACTCTTTACAATTCCTTCCCTTCCTGGTGAAGAGATCGTTCAGGACATCATTGCACATGCCGGAAGCGTTGGTGCATCAGCCGCGGCCTTGATCTCTCCTGACGGGTACCGGGTACTTTTTTCCGAGGAGTCCAAAGCAGATCTCATCTGGCTGGAAACCCTCTGCCCGCTATCAAAGGTACCGGACGAATCTCTCCTGACTGATCAAAATAGTATACAGGACCCAGTGGAGATTATCGCCCGGTACCTCGGGGAGCTCAGAAAAGAACTGAGCGGCTGGCTCTACAGCAGAGAAGGGGAAACATCAGAATCAAGCAGGGACCTGACGATCCAGACTCTCATGAACCGCGTTATTCTGACAAAAATCTTTCACACCATTGAAACTGATGAACCATCAGAGAGTACATCCCTCATGGGTGCCCTCTGCTCGTTCGTGTCAACCGTTCCGGTTCTGGATTTTTATGACACCAGGATAGGACCTCAGGACGAAGCAACCATAAAAGAGGTGAGGAGGCTTGCCGGTTCACCGGTGAAGGAACTCAAAAACATCAGGCTCTCATGGGTCAGACCCGATGACTGGGCGACTGCTTTCGCCAGGTATCTCGCTGTCCTCCCTAAGAAGCAACATAAGAAGAGGCATTTTCAGGGTCATGAGGAGCAGGAATGGAAGGGATGGCTCCTGAAGTCTGATGTAGTGAAACTTATTACAGATCTCCTGGCGAAAGATGATCATCCGGATGGAGCATTCTGGGATCCATCAGCCGGGTGTGGTGAACTAGTCGGTTTGATACTCAGGTGCATCAGGCTCAATCTGATCAGGGACGAAAGAGATACTATCACCGCCCGCCTCATCGCTGCCGGAGAGATGGTACACGCAAACGATGCATCGCCGATCCACATTGCAGTGGTCAGGTTCGTGATCACATCCTGGATTCTGAGTGGGGAGAGCATTCATTCATCCCTTACCAGAACCCCCCTCTGGTACCCGATCCTTTCTTTGAACAGACAGATCAGAGCAGGCTCTCCACTGTACGACGAGAGGGCACTGGAAGAGTTTGTGTCCGTAAAGGAGGGATATCCAATCCTCCGTCGCCTGCATCCTCTCATGGGAAACCGTACAGAAGGAATGAAACCGTTCTCTCTCATCATCTCCTGTCCTGATGGAAAAAGTCCGGGTGGCCCTCCAGAGGTTGCCTGTTACCTCACCAGGCGGTTCACCTCGTATGTACCAGGAGCAGATCAGGGCGTCCTGTTTGCTGAACTGGCGGGTGAGTTTCTTGCTCCAGGAGGAAAGGCAGTCATATTCATGAGGAGAAAATGGCTCTCTGAATCTTCATACAGGGGATTCAGACAATGGATAACTCACAATTCTCCAGTCACCATGATAGTTCCGGAAGACAAAACCGGCCAGGAAGATCCTGACAACCTTTCTGCATTGGTCCTTCATTCAGTTCCGGAGCATACCCACACTGTGATCAGGTTTGCCCCCGGGGAGGATCATTCACGGTTCAGAATCAGAAAGTACCAGATCTTTCCCGCTAGTCAGCACAAAGATGACGGATGGGGACTGCAGGATCCCTGGGAGAAGGACATGATGAATCATCTCTCTCAGGGAACGATGACCCTGAGCGAGTACCTCTTTGACGAACTCTACCCGGGAACTGCAGGTGACCAGATAAGAGACCGGGCTGATTGCTGGACATCAATCACATGGACGGGTTCTGTTCTCTCTATATGTACAGGAATGGCACCTGAACACGGCGCTGAAGTCATCATACCAGGGGATGATCAGTTCCTTTCCACGCTTCTTCATTCGTCACTTGTCAGATGGTACATCGCATCCTCTACTCGTGGTCAGGCTTCACCTCACCTGATGGACCTGATCAGAACTTTTCCCGTCCGGGCAATTGACCACTACGCTCCTGAAGAGACCTGTGTTTCTGAACGAATCAGGGCGGCTGGATCCCGCCTTGCCATGCTTAAAAAACGGAGAATAGTCTGTCATGCATGGCATGACATAAACAGGATAGAGCGGCAGATCACAGAGTCAGAGAAGGAGTTGGATCAACAGATCAGCACCCTGTATGGCATATCCCCTGATGACTACAGAGAGATCAGGCAACGTATAAAATCAGACACCAGTCTGGATGTAAAAGGCCCCCATTTTCAAATATGATGAGAGCAATTTCAGATATACTGCTATATGATCATCAGACAATTCTTCATCCCTGGTATTGCCCATAGTTCATTCCTTGTAGGTGGTGCAGGTTCATGCCTGATTGTTGATCCTTCCCGTGATATTGACCGGTACCTGGATGCAGCCAGGGATGAGGGGTTGAAGATTGCAGGAGTTCTGGAGACACATCTTCACGCCGATTTCATATCAGGACATCTGGAACTTGCTCATAAGACCGGTGCTCCAATCTATATTCCAGAACGTGCAAAGGCCCTCTTCCCTCATATTCCGGTCAGACAGGGATCAGTCATCACCATCGGAGACATGAGGATAGAGGTGAGGGAGACACCCGGCCATACGCCAGAACATGTCTCCTATGTCCTCATTCATCAAAGCCGCTCTGAAAGCCCTGCTCTAGTCTTCTGCGGAGATACCCTGTTTGTCGGTGATGCAGGCAGACCGGATCTCTTTCCAGGCAGGGCAAATGAACTTGCTTCGGCCCTGTACACGAGTCTGCATGAAGAGTTCATGACCCTTCCTGATTACTGTGAGTTGTATCCTGCTCACAGTGCAGGATCATTCTGTGGAAGGTCCCTTTCTACGAAAAAGTCAAGTACCATCGGGTACGAAAGGATTGCAAACCCGGTTCTTGCCATTCAAGACAGGGAGACGTTTACCGCAACCCTGACAACAAACATGCCGCCTGTCCCTGACCATTTTAGCAGATGCTCGGAGGTCAACCGAAGAGGCCCGGTTCTGCTTTCGGAACTGCCTGTTCTGAAGGCGCTCAGCCCTGGTGATGTCAGAGATATGCTTGAGTCAGGAGATACTGAAGTTGTAGATATCCGCAGGTATGACGCATTCGGTGGAGTTCACATCCCTTCAAGTCTGAACCTCGATGCTGAAGTAAACTTTTCCACATATACAGGATGGATTACCAGCCCAGATCTGAACCAGGTACTTGTTGGATACAACCCTGATCAGATCGGTGATGCGGTACTGATGATGCACCGTGTTGGTGTCGATTCCATTACAGGGTACCTTTCAGGCGGTATTCAGAACTGGGCACTATCAGGACTTAAGACCGAACAGATCAGGATAATATCAGTACATGAACTTGCCCGCCTCATAGCAGGAGAATCTGAACTCGTGATCCTAGATGTCAGACCAACTGCCGAGTATACGGGTTACCATATTCCGGGGTCCATCAATATCCCATGGCCTGATCTTCGCACAAGACACAATGAAGTCAGTTCATCAGGCCTTGTGGTTGTCATCTGTGGATCAGGTGTCAGGGCCGGGACAGCCTGCAGTATTCTGAAACGCACGGGACACCACAATATCCTGAACGTTGCCGGGGGGTACACGGGCTGGATCGCGGCAGGGTTTGACAAATATTTGAAATAAGGGCGGAATCATTACACAGGAGTTATTGGAGGAGAGGCGAATATACATAAGAATCACAGTCAGCACTTTACAAGGGATCAGAGATGAAACGATCAGAATATTATGAGGAGAAGGGTCTTGACCGGATCATCAATATCAGCGATGCGATCTTTGCATTCTCACTGACGCTTCTGGCAGCAGACCTGATTGTGCCGGATCTCAACGGGATCAGTTCACTGCAGTTTTCAGAGGAACTGCTCGGTGAGATCCCAAAATTTCTCTATTTTATTCTGACTTTTCTGATAACATGGGCATACTGGATAAAGCATCACCGTATTTTCAGGTTTATCAAAAGGTACGATGATATTCTTGTCAGACTGAACATGTTCTTTCTCCTCTTCATCGTGCTGATGCCATTCATCACCAAGGTGATCAATGAACATAGCAGTATTCAGATCGCGGTGATCATCGCTGCAATTGGATACGCTGCCCCCGGGTATCTGGCCAGCATCATGTGGCATTATGCATCCACCAATTACCGGCTCATAGATTCAAGCGTTCCCCATGATTATATCAGAAATACAATCGTCGAGAATTATATCAGTCCGGTGATATTCACATTCTCAATCTTCCTTTCATACATTAAACCGGTATACACCCTGTATTGCTGGGTATTGTTATTTCCTATCGGATACATTGCCCAATACCGGCTTGAAGAGGAATGATAGTAGAAAAATAAACACAAACAGAAGAAGATCGAAAGGAGTTGGCAGGGTGGCTGAAGGTTGACAAGACTGTCAAGGGGGAGAAGTCTTCTGAGAAGAGTACATCACCCAGGGGATCTGATGATGCTGTAAAGCCCACCTCCAAGGGACCAGGTAAAAAGATCACACTAAAAGGCAGAGTAGTGATCACCCCAGAGATCAAGGACACTATCAAGGTCCTCCGTGCGTCTGGAGTATCAAATAAAGATATCAGTCTTGTCTTAGGGCATGAACGAACAAAGTATGTCAGTGACATTCTCGGGGATAAAACAAAGTCAATCACCCAAAGTCAGTATGATAAGTTGGTGAGTCTGAAACAAGGTGGGGAAGTTAAATGAGTTTCCACCGAGGCGAACCAGGGGTATTTTATTGACTGAATATTAATCCAAACCCAATTTCGTCTGGCTGCTTTGCTTTCTCTGTGCATTTATTACAGAGGTATGGTTGAGATACATTGGAGTCGTTTTTTCATCAGCTAATTCTTCAACAGATACAAACCCATGCCTTTGATAGTAGGAAACTTTCTCATTCACCGCATCCAAAGTAATGAATCTGCAAGCAGAGACATTATTTAGCCGAATTGCATAGGAAATTGAAAGCATCAGCATGTAGCGCCCAATACCTCTTCCCTCCCAATCTCGGTGGGTGGCTAATCTAGCAATCTTCATAGCTGGGTATGTATCGTAGCGAAATCCGGGTTTTTCATCCTTTAATTCTACCCCATCTCCTTGGATGATATCATTAATTAGTGTAAAATAGCCAACCAGGGTTTCTGTTTTATAAAATACTAAATGAGTGCATGCGGTACATTCCTGCATCCCCTCAATAGCATCTCGTTTCAAAAACCGAGTATAACGATCATCAGCGCATTTGAACGATCGAATATCAATATCGGACTTAAGAATAGTGGATGACAGATCAGAAAACGGAATTTTTCCGTCTGAAATCATTAAATATGCATCTTTCGTGCATGTTCTTGAGCCATCTTAATGAGCTCAAGACAATCTGATGGGCAATTGGGGCTGTTTAGGTTTTTTTTAAATTCCGCCAAGTCCCTTCCACGAAGACGAAGCCCTAATTTTATTGGTTCTTCCATTGCCATATCCCACTACCTCCGTGACACCTCTGCTCGATGTATATACATATGTAGTTCGAGTTGGTTGAAAGACCTATTGGAGCGTATATATGGTTGTCGGCGATAGAGACCGATTATGTGGAGTGCCATTACACAAGAAAATAACCAATAAGAATTATTGGACCCCCTTCCCAAGCCATAACACATTGTGGAATTATTTGGGATGACAACAGCGAGAGGCAAAAAAGAAGCCAGGGAATTAAACTTCAAGCCCTAGGCCTGGACCGGGAATCGAACCCAGATCGAGGGAACCACAATCCCTTAGGATGACCATTACCCCACCCAGGCAGAATGCACCATATATGTTATCAGTTTTTTTACTTGAATCTATCCATCCCACACAGGATGAACCTGCCTGATACACAAAAAGTGGATCCTCTCCTTCGCCTTCTCTCCCTTGTGAATTATTATTAGAGAGCACCTCTCATGTATAGTCAGTCAGCCCCCGATTACCATATCTGAATAATATTCCCTCTGATAGTGTTCTGACACCAGAGAATGGGGGCCCTCGAACGGGGGTGCAGCGATGGCAAAGAAGTCTGATAAAAAGAGTCAGAGTAGCAATGATAATCCTAAGATTCGTACCCCAATCGTCTGTGTGCTTGGGCACGTAGACCATGGGAAGACTTCACTCCTTGACCGGATCCGGGGATCATCGGTAGTTTCAGGTGAGGCGGGAGCGATAACCCAGCACATCGGGGCTACTGTTGTTCCGATTGAGACGATCATGGCCATGGGTGGGGTGAACAAAAACCTTAAGGTCAACATCCCTGGCCTTCTCTTCATTGACACACCAGGTCATCACTCATTCACAACACTCCGTGCACGCGGAGGAGCACTCGCAGATCTGGCGATTGTTGTAGTTGATATCACAGACGGATTCAAACCTCAGACGATCGAAGCACTTCAGATTCTCAGGGGATGTAAGACGCCGTTCGTGATGGCTGCCACCAAGATCGACCGTATATCAGGATGGCGTTCATTCCCGGAGGAGACCTTTCTCTCAAGCTTCGGGAAGCAGAACCAGCGGGTCATCGACCTTGTGGAGAAGAAGACCTACGAGATAGTGGGCTCCCTGGCAGAGCATGGATTTTCATCAGAGCGGTTTGATCGGGTGGATGACTTCGCACGGACGCTGGCAATCGTCCCCTTAAGCGCGCATACGGGTGAAGGGATCGCAGATCTGTTGATGGTGTTGATCGGACTTGCACAACGGTACATGGAAGGAGCACTCGCGCTGGCTGTGGATGGGCCGGGATCAGGAACCGTTCTCGAGGTAAAAGAGGAGAAAGGGCTCGGGGCAACGATCGATGTTATCCTCTTTGATGGGACCATCTCGGTCGGTGATGAGATCGCAGTTGCATCCAGCACCGGCGTAATCACCACCAAGGTCAGATCACTCCTCCAGCCACGGCCACTCAAGGAGATCCTGATCGAGGACCGGTTCTCTCGTGCCAAGTCGGTTGTGGCTGCAGCCGGAGTGAAAGTGAGTGCACCTGGTCTTGATCAGGTCATTGCAGGATCACCGGTCAAGGTCATTGCCGGTAACGAGAGAGAGGTCAGGGAGAGCATCGAGCGTGAGATGACCGAGATTAATGTGACTCTCTCCCCTGAAGGTCTAATCATTAAGGCAGACACCATAGGGGCACTTGAAGCGCTCTGTAAAGAACTGACTTCGGCCGAGATCCCGGTGATGAGGGCAGAGGTCGGACCGGTCACCAGGCATGACGTTATCGAAGCAGAGACGATCAAGACCCCCTATTACCGTTCCATCATCGCATTCAACACCCAGATCCTTCCTGATGCACAGGACCTTTTAAACGAGGCTATCTACGCTGAGATGGTTGAGTTGTTCAAAGGGAACGTGATCTATCATGTTCTTGAATCATACCTGGAATGGCGTGATGAATTGAAACGCAACCTTGATCAGAAGCGGTTCGAGCAGATCATCTTCCCTGCCAAGATGGTGGTGCTCCCTGACTGTGTCTTCAGACAGAACAATCCTGCAGTTGTAGGAGTCAGGATCCTCTCTGGCAAACTCAGAAACGGGGTCAACCTGATCCGCAAGGATGGAAAGAAGGTCGGCCAGCTCAAGACAATCCAGCTGCGAAAGGAGAACATTCAGGAGGCAAAGGCTGGTGACGAGGTTGCGATCTCCATCGACGGGGCAACCGTGGGGAGACAGTTTGACGTCAACGATGAACTCCTCGTCAACATCCCAGAACGTCATGTAAAAGTGCTTGAAGCCGAGATGCTCTCGCATCTTACAGGCGATGCACGTGAGGTGCTCGACGAATTCACCAGACTCTTCAGGAAAGAGAAACCATTCTGGGGAAAGTAGACTTATAAAGATAGTCTACTGATATATACGGAGACTACTCGGCTCAGCTGAGTGATGGGATAATTACACGTGCCAAAGATACAGTCCCTTTTCAGGGGCTCTGACAGCTGTTGACTAAACAAAAAATACTGATAATATGGTTGATTTTAAAGTAGTACTCTCTGACCCGGCAACAGGAAAAGCATACAACATTGATGCTACCGGTGGTGCTGCCGGGTCCCTCATGGGAAAGCGTATCGGTGACGAGATCGATGGAACTGCACTCGGATTTGAAGGATACAAGATCAAGGTCACCGGTGCATCAGACCGGAATGGAACCCCTGCCAGAAAGAGCCTCCCGATTGCAGGAAGACGCCGTGTCCTGGTCAGTGGTGGTGTCGGATTTCATCCTAAACTCGAGGGAGAACGCCGCAGGAAGATGGTTCGTGGATCAGAGATCACCGCAGACTTTGTTCAGATAAATGCGGTTGTATCTAAAGAGGGATCCAAGTCTCTTGCATCCTATTTCGCCCCGGCAGAGGCACCTGCCGAGGGTCAGAACTAATACTCTACTCTTTTTTCAGGAGATCTGATCTGAACGAAGGAATCAGGTCAGCATACGGTGTCTCAAACTCCTTCGCAAGGATTACCAGAGCAGCAGCAGGTCTCAGGTTTCCGTCGAACCTATCCCGTATCATTTCGTTCATGCGGCTCGCCACCTCCTCCTGACTCATCCCACTACGGGACACAATCCTGTCCATCAGTTGGGAGACAGGGTCTGATACCTCGAAGATTGCTGAAGATGGTTTATATCCAATGGGGATCTGCACCTCGGCAGGATCGAAGAGCAGATAAAAAAATTCCCCATCCGTTCTGATCAGCCCCTGATCAATACCGCGCCTGAGCAGCAGATCTACCTGATCACGATCCATCCATCTTCGGTCAAAGGAGTAGTAGTAGATCAGTTCACTTCTGCCAAGTTTTTCTGTACGGCTGTGGTAGAATGGTGCAGCAAGCGTTGTTTTTAGCGTCATCAGGATACCTGCTATTTCAGGAAGTACTCCACAGGTTCTCCTGTAGTCACTTATAACCGATCTTCACACTACCGAACAGGACTATCCCGAAGGGCTCCTAAAAAAGGACAAAAAAGTTTATTCAATCAGGACAGCGTTGATTACGCCGTGCTGTCCCGGACGGCTGACAATACGTGCCTTTCCTGCACTGGTACTGATGATTGCACCCTTGGTCAGGAGGTTACGCCTGACGTAGTTCGGGTTAGCGGTGTTCTTCTCGACGTTGTCGATCTTTACCTTCTTGGTCTCACCAGTCTTGGGGTTGCTGACTGCAGCAAATTCTGCACGCAGTGCACGGATCTTCTGGTTTCCTCCATACGTCCGGCTTACCTTGCGCTTCTCTGCACCAACGTGGGTCTCAGTAGGTGCTGACCCGATCTCCCTGCGTCTCTTTCCGCACGCCGGATGATATCTTCCACCAGTTGATTTACGAACCGATCTTCCTTGCCATTGCATGTTATCTTCCCTCTGATATTGGTGACGCTGTTTTGGTTGTGGGAGTCTTTCTTACGCCACAGAGTCCTATATCTATCACCTGCGCAGGTATATAGTCCCTTTTATGACAGAATCTCAGCAAGGAGTGCATCCACACCGTCGCCAGTCTTCATGTTGGTTCTGAAAACCTTCATCGACGGATTATACCGATGCATATCACGCTCCATCCGATCAAGATCAGCCCCGACTGCAACAGCAAGATCAACTTTATTCAAAACCCCGATAGTGCAGCCTCTGAACATCATCGGATGTTTGTTCACCACGTCGTCACCCTCGGTTGATGAGACCACCACAATCCGCTTCTCAGCACCAAGCTCAAAGTCTGTAGGGCAGACCATGTTGCCGACATTCTCCACGAAGAGGACATCAACAGTATCAAGAGGAAGATGATGCAGGGCATGCTCTACCATATGAGCATCAAGATGGCACTCTTTCCCGGTGTTTACATTCTCAGCAGGGATTCCGAGAGAGGTTATCCTGCGGAAATCATCATCTCCGTACACGTCCCCGGCGATAGCAGACGCTTTCAGGTTTTTCTTTGCAAGGCGGGGGACCAGTTGCTCGATAAGAGCAGTCTTTCCTGACCCTATTCCTCCAAGCAGATCAAACGCCCTGACCTTATGCCTTTTCAGATGAGCAGCATTCTCATCTGCAATCCGCCGGTTGGATGAGAAGATGTCCTTCTCGATCGAGACGTCGATGTGATGCATATAGCTTAGGTCTTTCCCGCTGGTTGTTTATAGGTTCAGTTCAAAGATCGTAAAGAATGGAGAAGGGACTGATACTTTATCCCTGCTATTTTGACGCCAAACTCATGCGCAATGAGGGGCGCAGGGTTCCCAGGGAGCAGGCAGTTTTTGCACCTGCAATCCCTGATATAGAGCGGGCACTTGCATCCTGCGGGGTGAAGTATCGAAGGGAGAAGAAGTCCCATCCTGCCTGGTGGTGGAGGCATGAAGGAAGAGTCATTGCCGACTGCGAAGGCCCAAAGACCGAACTGCTCTGCAAAGTCGCAACAGAACTCAAAAAAATATCCCCGAAAACACCACCCAGAAGATAGATGTACGATCTGCACACCCACACGATCCTCTCTGACGGTGAACTCCTCCCCTGCGAACTGATCAGGAGGATGGCAGTACTTGGATACGACACTGTTGGCATCACGGATCACGCCGACGCGAGCAATATCAGCACCATCATCTCATCTATCGAAAAGATCAGGGGTTCTGCAGAAGAGTATGGAGTCAGGCTCCTGACCGGCGTTGAGATAACTCATGTTCCCCCGTCCGAGATTCGCCGGCTGGCAAAGCAGGCCAAAGAGGAGGGGGCAGATATCGTTGTCGTGCATGGTGAGACGGTTGTTGAGCCGGTTGCACCAGGAACCAATATGCAGGCCTGTACCTGTGAGCATGTTGACATCCTCGCTCACCCCGGACTCATTACAAAGGAAGACGCAGCAGAAGCAGCAGAAAGGGATATCTTTCTTGAGATCACCGCACGGGGAGGACATAACCGGACGAACGGGCATGTGGCCATGGTAGCCGGAGAGACTGGCTGCAACCTGGTTGTGGATTCTGATGCCCATGCTCCCGGCGACCTGATGAGTGAACGCATGAAGGAACTGGTGATCAGGGGTGCAGGAGTCCCTTCAGGGCGTGCCTCAGAGATCCTGAACTTAAAAACAAACCGGTTTTACCGTTGCTAGCACTATTTCTTAAACATTCACTTAAAGTATAAATACCGAATAATCACACATATATAGGTTGCTTAATCGATCTCCGGTGGGGGGATTAATTTTTTCAGGTGGTGCATGTGGTTCGCGCGATTGGTCGGGTAAAATGTAGTTCTGGGAGCCATATGCTCATCGTTGAGTGTGATGCTGCCAAACTCCCACGTCTGTACAGCCATGTGCTGGACAAACGGTGGAAACCGGTGGGAAAACTCGTAGACATATTCGGAAATATATCGTCCCCGTATGCAGCTGTTCTCTGTACAGTCCAGGACCGGGAGAAGCTGATCGGTGAGAAAGTGTTCATAAAATAAATTCAGGAGAGAGAGATGTCAGAAGAGATAGAAAAACTCCGGACCCTTCAGAAAGAACGGGAAGCACTGAAGAACCGGCTTGTCGGAAAGGTTGCCGAGAAGCAGAAGAGGGTTGAGAACCAGACCGAGACCCAGTGTCCTGAATGTGGGAGCAGGCAGTTGGTCCACGATTACGAACGCGCTGAACTGGTGTGCCAGCAGTGTGGTCTTGTTCTAGATGCTGAGTTCATTGACCGTGGTCCTGAATGGCGTGCATTCGATCACGACCAGCGGATGAAACGTTCCCGTGTCGGTGCTCCGATGACCTTCACGATCCACGACAAGGGTCTCTCAACCATGATCGACTGGCGTAACCGTGACAGTTACGGCCGTGCGATCTCGTCAAAAAACCGGGCACAACTCTACCGGCTCAGGAAGTGGCAGCGAAGGATCAGGGTCAGCAATGCGACTGAGCGTAACCTTGCATTTGCTCTCTCTGAACTTGACCGGATGGCCTCTGCACTCGGTCTTCCACGAAACGTGCGTGAGACCGCTGCAGTGGTTTACCGTGATGCTGTTGACAAGAACCTGATCAGGGGTAGGAGTATTGAAGGAGTCGCTGCGGCTGCCCTGTACGCAGCCTGCAGACAGTGCAGTGTGCCACGGACACTTGATGAGATCGCAGAGGTGTCACGTGTTTCACGCAAAGAGATCGGAAGGACATACCGGTTCATCTCACGTGAACTAGGGCTTAAACTTCTCCCGACCTCACCAATCGACTACGTCCCCAGATTCTGTTCAGGTCTCCAGCTGAAAGGAGAAGTTCAGAGCAGGGCAGTTGAAATTCTCAGACAGGCTGGAGAGCGTGAACTTACCTCCGGGCGCGGACCGACCGGTGTTGCGGCAGCAGCAATATATATATCATCCATTCTCGGTGGTGAACGCCGGACCCAGCGTGAGGTTGCCGAGGTGGCAGGCGTGACAGAAGTCACGATCAGAAACCGGTATAAGGAACTGGCAGAAAAGTTAGATATCGAGATCATCCTCTGAAATCTCTTTTTTTTCGTGGGCTCGTAGATCAGGGGTAGATCGCTACGTTCGCAACGTAGAGGCCGCGGGTTCAAATCCCGCCGGGTCCATAAAATTGTTTTTGTAGGTTACTGTCGTGAAGGTAAATCCGTGATTATTCGGATATGTCTGACAACAAGCAACCCGGATCGATAACGGATCGCATAATAACCGGGACCCTGATTCCTGCTTCTCCTGGAACTCCCATCAGGCTGTAATAGAGGTTCCAGCCTCCTGAACTGCTTTTGTGAACTTCAGGATCCAGAATCCATACCCCCTTCTGTTCGCTCTCAAGGATCGGTTCTTTCACAATATGTGAGAAGTTAAGCCCATCGGACGATGTGGCAAGCATCAACCGCTGCCCCTTGGCCCCGGCAGAGAGATCGACATAAAAGAGCCCGTATGTTCTGTTTTCAAGAAGTGCCACCGTGGGATCGGTTGCCGATTCAATGCGATTCCCTTCATCACTGGTCCAGGTCTTTCCTTCATCTTCAGAGACTGCACTCCTGATAGCCCCATCAGTGAGAGCGTAATACATCCTGAGTTTTCCATCAGTCATGCGGAGCCCTGAAGGGATCGAAAACTGTCCTTTCATGTCCTGATCAGGAACCTGGGACAGGGTCACTTTCCCTTCAGAAGTGAACCTGACCCCGTCTTTTGAGCGGGCACTATACAGAGACGGACCAGTTTCATCATTTATCCCGTAGATCATCCGGTATCCGCCGTCAGAGGTGGTAAACACCCATGGGCTTGAGAACGGGGATGAGATACTGCCCTCATCAGCAGGGAGCAGACATCCATCAGGGAACTCATGCCACTCTGATCCGTCAGAAGAACCTGCACACCGTACACCTTCACCCATTCCTGAGTAATATGCCATAAGGTTCCCATCAGGGAGTGTGGCAACTGTTATCGAAGAGCCAAGCAGGCCGGTCATTTCAGGAGTTCCCACACAGTCACGAATCCTGATCATTCCCGGCACATACTTCTGCGATGATGAGCCGAAGGTGAAAAGGATCTGATCAGATCCATTCACCGGGAAGGTCAGGTTCCTGGTCTGGGCCTGATGACCGGTCACGGTTGCAGCAATCTGGTGTTCCCCAGGCTGTACATCCGAGAGATTCTGGGGAGTACTGCCGATATAACCTCCATCCAGAAAAATTGCCACCCCCGGCAGATCAGCATCCACCCTGACAGAACCCAGAGCCCCGGCAGGGAGCAGGAGCAGCAGAAGGGTAATGAACAGGAGGACCATCAGACGGGGATATTTCATATCATGGGATCAGCATGCATTGAATAAGTATTTTCGTGTAATCCTGAGCAGAGAAAGCCGTATTATACAGGGAAACAGGATAGCACGCAGGGTAACTCCGCTTCCACAATAAAAGGAGATGGCGGGGGAAGTACAATACTCTACATTTTGCAGAGTGATCTCAAATGCTGCATCTTTTGGAAAAAAGGGTGATCGGTTCAGAGACTACGGGGATCAGACAACCTTTTCGATGCGGTTCATCGCCTCATAAAGCGTCTCCATCGAGGCTGCGTAGCTGAGCCTGATCCATCCTGGTGTATTGAATGCAATTCCCGGTGTCACGGCAACATGGGCCTCTTCTAGCCACCGGCTTGCAATGGCTGCATCGTCGCCGTCGACTTTGAGGTAGGCATAAAAGGCACCATCTGCCGGTGCATACCCAAGTCCCATGTCCATCAACCGGTTCAAAACAAATTCACGACGACGCTCGAACTCGCTTCGCATCTCGCTGATACACTGCTGGGGTCCTTTCAGGGCTGCAACACCGCCGTACATCGCAAAGGTTGTGGGATGGCTGATCGTATGCTGCTGCACCTTGTTCATGTACCCGAGGATCTCTTTCGGGGCGACAGCATACCCAAGCCTCCAGCCGGTCATTGCATATGCCTTGGAAAATCCGTTGATTGTGATCGTCCGCTCTGCCATTCCGGGAAACATCGCCATTGAGAAGTGAATCTGTCCGTACACCAGTTTCTCATAGATCTCATCAGACAAAGCTATCAGATCATGATCCTGGCAGATATCAGAGACCAGCCTGAGAGACTCCCGGTTCAGCACAGACCCTGACGGGTTTGACGGACTGTTGACGATGATCATCCGGGTCTTGTCATTAATCCTCTCAAGCAGGGAGTCCTCAACCTGGAAGGTTTTCTTATGAAGGGGATGATGAACCGGGGTCCCACCCGCGATCTGGATACAGGGCTCGTAACTCACCCATGATGGATCAAGGATGACGGCCTCGTCACCCGGGTTAAGAACAGCCTCACATGCCTCATAGATAGCATCCTTTGCTCCGCAGGTGACGATCACCTGGTCACTCGTACATGAGAATCCGTTTTCAGCCTCTATCTTCTCAGAAATTGCGGATAAAAGAGATGGAATACCCTTACCCGGTGCATAGTGGGTCTCTCCCCGGTTGAGTGCATCGACACATGCAGAGGTGATGTGGGCGGGTGTCGGAAAGTCAGGCTCCCCGATGGAGAGGCTGATGACATCAATCCCTGATGCCTGCATCCTTCGGGCCTTGTCAGTGATCTCGATCGTCGCTGACGGGGCAATGGCTGCAAGTTTTGAAGAAAGTGATCTCATGCCAATCGCTGAACGAGTTTGATAGCTGATTCAACAGCCCGCTTACCATAATCGACCCGATCATTAGCCTCAAGCCTGGTCATGCCCGGACCAGAGATTCCGAGGGTCACCGGCTTTTCGAACTCGAGTGAGAGATCGATGATCTTCCTGGCTGCATGCTGAACCACGATCTCATCATGCTCTGTTGATCCCTCGATCACACATCCAATCGTGACCACGGCATCGACATTCTTCTGTTTGAGCATCTTCTTGATCGCCAGAGGCATGTCGTATGCCCCTGGTACATAGAACCGCTCGACAACCTCGGCACCGAGGAATTTTGCATGCTCCTCTGCCTCGATCTCCATCATATAGGTAATGTCACGGTTGAACTCCGCAACCACAAATCCCAGTTTTATTGCCATTATTATATCCCCAGATTACTGACGTGCAGAACCTGCATCAGAGAAACCCTGCCGCTGGCCTGAACCTGCCTCCCGCTCGAGGGTTCCCGGACGCATGAGTTTTATCACATTCACTGCGTGTTCACGGGCACGCTGCTCGGCAAGCCACGCAAGCTCAGAATCATCAGCAGCCTCATCCTCATGGACAAAGACCTCAATGATGTGGCGGCTCGTCATCAACTGGCACTGGATCAGCCCGGTTGAGGCTTCATGGGCACACATCCGGTCCTTCTCCTTCCCACCCGGCATTCCGAGTGCCATGCAGATATCGCACCTGTACTCTTCGAAAAGTTTTTTGCAGGCTACCGGGAGATCCTTCACTCCCGGCACCGTATATCGTTCGATGACGACACTGCCGTGTTTTTTTAGTTCATCGATCGCGAACTTACCCATATTTACCCTTGCAAATGTGGTGTCCGCGATACCGACTCTCATCCCAGAACCTCAGCCGCAGCCATGACACCTGAAGATGCCGGCTTGTGTCCGGACTTCTGGATTGCATACTCAGTGGCTGCAAGGGTTGCAAGGAGTTCAGGAGCAGAGACACAGCCCATGTGCCCGATCCTGAAGATTACATCCTTGAGATGATCCTGACCACCTGCGATCTGGATCCCGAGTTTCTTGACATGGCCTCTGAAGTCCTTGTCGTTTGATCCCTTCGGGATCCTTGCGGCAGTGACCGTGTTTGAGTACTGGTGGAGAGCATCAGTCTTCGGGAACATCTCGATTCCCCAGGCTGCAACCGCTGCACGGACCGCCTTTGCCATCCGGTGGTGCCTTGCGATCCGATTCTCGATCCCTTCCTCCTCGATGAGCAGGCATGCCTCACGCAGGGCAAGGAAGACCGGAACTGCAGGGGTATACGGGGTCTCCATCGGAGACTTGGCAGCATTCTTCCGGTATGCCGGTAGGTCAAGATAGTATGGCGGGTTCTTCACAACCTTCTCCCAGGCACGTGACGAGACCGAGACTGCTGCAAGGCCTGCAGGAGCGGCAAGGCATTTCTGTGAGCCGACGATCGCCACATCGACTCCCCACTCATCAGCCTTCACACTATCTCCGCCGATGGAGGTGACTCCGTCCATGATGAAGAGAGCATCGTGCTTGCGGCAGATCTTTCCGACTTCTGCACCCGGATTGAGGATACCGGCAGAGGTTTCGTTGTGAACCATGGTTACGACCTCACAACCGTTCTCGAGTGCTTCCTTTAAGGCTTCAAGGTTCAGAGGAGTTCCCCACTCGGACTCGATAGGGACCGTCTCGCCATACCGCTCACCAATCTTCCGGAGCCGCTCACCAAACTTTCCGTTGATGAGATGAGCCATCTTTCTGCCCTTTCCGAAGTTGGAGACTGCGGCCTCCATCCCTGCAGTTCCTGATCCTGATATGACCACGAGATCGTTATCTGTCCCAAAGCATGTCTTGAGCACACGGACGATATCAGAATAGGCACCGCCAAAATCGGCACCGCGGTGGTTGATAGCCTGCCTTGCCATCGCGAACCGCACCCGTTCAGGGAGTGGTACCGGACCTGGCAGCATCAGGAGAGTCTCATCTTCCATACAATTCAGGTATACTTATACCACTACTGCCTGATTATATCTTGGAAGATTATGGTTGATGTGAGCATCATCTGCGGTTCTGCCTCTGATGAAGAGGTAGCAGAGAAAGTCTGGACAGTTCTGAAAGAGAAGGGTATATCGTATGACTACCAGGTCATATCAGCCCACCGGAACCCTGACAGGCTTGATGAGTATGTTACAGGATCAGATGCAAACGTGTTCATCTGCATTGCCGGACTCTCTGCAGCACTTCCCGGAGTCGTAGCCTCAAAGACAGAAAAGCCGGTTATCGGTGTTCCGGTATCAGGAAAACTGATGGGAGGATTAGATGCTCTGCTCTCGATCGTGCAGATGCCAAAGGGTGTACCGGTTGCCTGTGTCGGGGTTGACAATGGGCAAAATGCAGCTCATCTCGCAGTAAGAATCCTGAATCTGTGCAGATGAGTTATTTACAATATTGCCAGAGACAGTTGCTTGTGCAGAGAGTATCTGATGCAGGAATCTTCATATCCGGAAAGGGAGAGGTCATATCAGATCTATGTGCCTGCGGACCGTCACCCTGTATGGCGAATCTCCTGGCGAGATCCTCTCAGCGATATCAGAGTCAGCTCTCCAAAATCCCACATTAGGTATCCTCTTCTCGTCAGTCACTCTAGGCATTGAAGACCTTGCATCCAAGCTCTCAACACTCCCTTTTCCAGTAATCGGATGCTCAACCGCAGGTGAGATCCTCCCTGGAAGGGGAGAGTCACCGATGTCAGAACTCTCAGCTGTCGGGTGTCTTCTCAACCCTGATCCTGCTGTCTTCAGGGTACAGATTTTTGACCGAAATGATCTCTCTTCATTCGATCTCGGAAGATCCATCGGGAAGTATGGCGAGAATCAGTTCAAAAATCCGGTTTTTTTTATCTTCATCAGCGGTCTGGCAATGGACGGGGAGGAGATCCTCAGAGGGATAAGTGAGTCTTTGGCCGGGCCTGCAAAGATATACGGGGGTCGGGCAGGCGATGACGGCAGGTACGAGGAGACCTTTGTTTTTACGAGCGGCATCTGTTCTTCAGACGGGGTGGCAGCCCTTATCCTGGAAGGCACAGCGTTCGAGATACACGGCCTGGTAACAAGTGGCTGGCGGGGAGTCGGGATGGAGAAGATTGTGACCAGCTCAGAAGGAAATGCGGTATACTCCATCAACAACCAGCCGGCAATAGATCTCTATCTGCAGTACCTGGGTATCAGGGAAGAGGATGTTCCACGTCTCACAGCATCGTTTCCGCTTATAATAAAAAGAAAGGAAGGCTCTGAATATATCAGAACTCCAGTTGGTGTAGACCGATCTTCCCATGCACTCATCTTCGGGGGGAGCGTTCCCCAGGGATCCGTTGTCAGACTTGCTTCATCTCCCGGAAGGGAGACAATCCGTATTAGTATAAACGATATTACCCGGTTTTACAAGGAGATACAAAGTGCTCATCTGCTCCTCCTTTTCTCCTGTATGGCACGACACAACGCAACCGGTACACATGTAGCAGACGAGATCAATGCTGCATACCAGGCAGGAACTGCACCGCTCATCGGTTTTTTCAGCTACGGCGAGATCGGTATGAACGAACACGAGGAGTGCGAGTTCCATAACGAGACATTCTCACTGGTCACAATAAGACAGAGACGGCGAAGATGAAGAGCCTCGAAAGAATTGAGCAGATCATAGGTGAAATCTCACCTGATCTCCCTGATGAGACAGGGAAGGAACTGCTTCGGCTGTGCAGACGTGCAAAGACAGAGGAACAACATCTCACTCTCAAGTATGAACAGGCAGTACAGGAGAAGGAAGTCATATATTCCCTTCTCCAGAAGGCATCGGATGAGTTGATCGAACGGTACCGAACGATCTTTGAGCACTCAGGAGTGCCGATGGTTATCCTCACAGATGAGGGCATAATCATCAGGGCAAACTCTCACTTCACAACTCTCTTTGGTATTCAGGACCCTGTAGCTGAGGCAGAAGTCAGGTTCTTTGATCTGCTAATTGAACCTGAACGCGAGACTGTTCTTGTGTGTTTCCAGGACCGGAGGCCAGAGAAACCCTCCCGCTGTGAGATCACCCTTCCCGACAAAGATGGGGATCCCAGATTTTTTTCTATTAGTGTAGGAGTACTCCCTGACGGAGATGAGTCGATCGTCTCCATCCATGAAATCACAGAACTGAAAAAGCAGCGAATCGAACTTACTGCCCATAAAGACCGGCTGGAAACCCTGCTCACTCTCTACCAGATGACTGATGTTTCTGAGAGTGAAGTGACCTCGTATACCATCCAGAAAGGAACAATCCTGACTTCAGGCAGTCTCGGATTCATCTGTTTTGTGAATGAGGAAGATGATCAGGTAACCATAGAAGCCCTGTGGTCAGGAGAGGAGGGAATGAACAGGAAAATGCCCGCCATCAGGCAGATGGCACTCCCGACTGATGATCTTCCCGTCCTTGCCAGTATGATCAGAAGTAAAAAGCCGGTTGTTCTCACGACCCATTCTGAATCTGGCAGCCTTATCAGAAGGATTTTGGTGGTGGATCAGGAAATCCAGCGCGTTTTACTCATTCCCGTCATCGAACAGGAGCGGGTGGTCGCCATCGCAGGTGTTGCAGACAAACCATCCCCATACGATGAGTCCGATCAGCTCCAACTCACAGTTCTCATGGCAGGGATGTGGCGGCTCATCATCAGGAACCGTCAGGAAGAGGCATTGAAGACAGTAAATAAAAAACTGAGTCTTCTCTCGACACTTACCCGCCACGACATTCTCAACCTGATCACAGCCCTGACCGGGTATATGGAGATCTCAGAGGATATGACCGAAAACAGCGAACTACTCGTGCTGATGAAAAAAGAGGTCGCTCTCATCAGGTCTATCGGTGAGATCATATCGTTCACAAGCGACTATGAACTGGTCGGCATGAAGACACCTGTCTGGCAGGAGATCGGCACGGTCTTTGCCGGGGTTTCATCAGATCTTGAGAGGGAAGGGATCAGAGTAAGCTCGTCAGTAGATGGAATGTGGATCTACGCTGATCCACTTCTTGCAAGGGTTTTTGCCAACTTCATTGATAATTCACTCAGACACGGGCACAATATAACTGCCATCTCCCTCTCATCCGAACGAAAAGGAGACCACCTTATCCTGATCTACTCAGATGACGGGGAAGGGGTCGCAACTGACGAGAAGGAGAAGATCTTTCTGAGAGGGTACGGCAAGCACACAGGGCTCGGGCTCTTTCTTATCAGAGAGATATTCGCCATCACCAGGATAACAATCAGAGAGAAAGGGATACCAGGAGAAGGAGTTCGATTTGAGATGAATATTCCACGCGGCAATTACAGGCAACTTGGCATTGCTGATCACAATGGGAACTACCACATGCAAGAGAGAGGGAAATTATGATAAAGATTCTGCTAGTTGATGACCAGGAAGAACTCCTCGACATTACACGGTTATTCCTTGAGAAGGGAGGAGACATCACTGTCGATACAGCATTGTCAGCACAGGAGGCACTGACAATGCTCAGCCAGAAAAAGTATGATGCAATCGTCTCAGATTACGAGATGCCATCGATGGATGGGATCGAGTTTTTAAAGATAATTAAGCATGACGGGATTGAGAAGCCGTTCATCATCTTCACCGGGAGAAGCAGGGAAGAGATTGTCATCGAAGCACTGAACTCAGGAGCTGACTTCTACCTTCAGAAGGGGACAGATCCCAAGGTGCAGTTTGCAGAACTCAAAAATATGATCCAACAGGCTGTTCTCCGCAAACGAATAGAGGAGGCCCTTCTTCAGTCTGAGACCAATTACCGGACCCTGGTTGAATGCACGGAGGACTCCATCTACATGGTGGATCGCAAAGGCCGGTACCTCTTCATGAACTCCCATCATAAGAACAGGCTTGGGATTGCCAATTCACGGGACAGTGGACTCAGTTACACCGATCTTCACTCATCCGAAGAGTCAGAACGGTTCATCACACTAGTCCGTGAGGTCATCAGTACCAGCAGACCCCTGCAGGATGAGTACCAGCACGATGGCAGGTGGTTCGTGAGAACCATGAGTCCGGTGAAGAACGCGATCGTTGAACTCACAATTGCAGTCACCGTCGTCTCGACCGAGATTACCAGGACCAAACATCTTGAACAGGCTCTTTCAAATCTCGAAGCCCAGTACCAGATACTTGTTGAGTCTACTCAGGACTCGATCTACTCGGTTAACAGGGAATGCAGATACCTCTACATGAACTCACATCACAAAACCCGTCTTGGAATTACTGACGAAGACTACCAAGGCAGGCGCTATCATGACTACCACTCACCAGATGCATCAGACCGATTTTCACGGGCAATTCAACAGGTGTTTGACTGTAAGAAGTCTTTGCGGGAGCAGTACAATATTGATGAACGTTCATTTGTTAGAACCTTCAGCCCGGTTATCAATACCGCAACCGGAGAGATAACCTCGGTCGTCGTAGTCTCAATCGAGATTAATGGTTAAAAAAAGAAGATATTGAGTTAATTAGTACCGGCGACGGTTTCCGCCGCCAAAGCCGCCACCGCTGCCATAGTCGTTGCGTGGCTGCATTGGGCGTGCTTCGTCAATCCGGAGTGTACGGCCTTCGTAAACAGTCTGGTTCAGTCCGTCCATTGCTGCCTGGGCTTCCTCGGAGGTTCCCATCTCAACAAAGGCGAATCCTTTCTGTTCGATAACTTTTACACTTGCTACTTCGCCGTACTGGGTAAATAAGTCACGAAGCTGACCTTCATTCACTGAGTAAGTCAGGTTCCCAACGTAGAGTCTCTTTCCTTCCATTGCTAAATCACAGATTCCTTATGTTACATCCGCGAGCTGGCCATCCTGATAAAATTCAGAATAAATCAGTGGAGTACCGAAAACAGCCTGAAAACGATTGTTCGTCAATGACGAAGAATGCTCACGAAAACTATTGTCAGGATATTCCTGCGTCTGTATTAAAGCATTATCTCTACAGGTACTTATACCCATGTGAAGAATTATTCAAATTTCAATAAAAAAAGATCTTTTTAAGGTTTTTTATTTTAGTACCGGCGTCCGGCGCCGCCACTGTAGCCACCGCGGTCAAACTCGCGGCGTGGCTGCATCGGGCGTGCTTCGTCAATACGGAGGGTGCGGCCTTCGTAAACGGTCTGATTCAGTCCATCCATTGCTGCCTGGGCTTCCTCAGAGGTTCCCATCTCAACGAACCCGAATCCTTTCTGCTCGATTACCTTGGCGCTTACCACATCACCATACTTGGAGAATAATTCCCTGAGCTGGGCTTCATTAACGGAGTACGTCAGGTTTCCGACGTAGAGTCTCTTTCCTTCCATAGCAAATCACGTAACTAATTTACATACGCAGATAGCGGCCACAGATCAGGGATCAAAATGATGCCCACGGACTGACAAACATAGCTTTTTCAGAAACGACCCACCGTGTGGTGGATAGTACTTAAAACGACTATATCACCGGACTACCGTACGTCTGCAGAAAATAATTGGAATCATCTGTTAAAAAACCTTTCTCACCCTGCTGGAGCCTGGAAATCTTCCCGTTGTGGCGTCGGTTTCACCCAAATATGTCCCTGACCATCTTCACGGCACACAGATCCCCGCACATTGAACAGGTCTCGCGGTTTCCATCCCGATCATGGATCTCCCTGGCACGTTCAGGAAAGAGAGAGAGGGAAAATTGCCGTTCCCAGTCAAGGTCACGACGTGCATACCCCATCTGCACCTCCCTGTCATAGGCTGGAGAATTCCCCTGGGCAAGATCACCCACATGGGCTGCAAGAACCGAGGCCCTTGTTCCTTCTATGATATCGGTTGTCCTGGGAAGTGCAAGATGTTCACTCGGCGAGACCATGCAGAGGAAGTTCGCTCCGTTCTGGCATGCAATAGCCCCACCGATGGCCCCGGTGATGTGGTCATACCCGGCTGCGATGTCGGTCACCAGCGGGCCAAGCAGATAAAGGGGAGCCATAGCGGTGAGTTCCTTGATCATCCTGACATTATATCCGATCTGATCGATCGGCATATGACCAGGCCCTTCGATCATACGCTGAACCCCTCTCTCGTGGGCCTGTCTTGCAAGCCTTCCAAGGTTCAGGTACTCGACCGTCTTGGCCTCTCGTGTTGCATCCTCATGGCAACCGGGCCGCATCCCGTCTCCGAGGCTGACAACCACATCATACTCAGCAAGGATCTCAAGGAGGTACTCATACTCTTCCCACAGAGGATTCTCCTCATCCCGGGAGATCATCATCGCGGTATGAAACGAACCTCCCCTGGAGACGACGCCCATAGTCCTGGGATCCTGACGGAGGCTCTGCACAACCTCCCGATTCACCCCGCAATGGAGGGTGAGAAAATCCACACCCTGCTCACAATGCTCACGGATGACCTTAAAGAGCAGGTCAGCATCAAGGTCTGCCACGTTTCCCGCCCGCCTGACAGCCTCGTAGATCGGGACCGTCCCAATCGGAACCGGGAAAGAGAGGATCATGCTGCGTATTTTCGGAAGGTCACCACCGGTGGAGAGATCCATCAGGCAGTCGGCACCGGCAGAGATCGCAGCAGCTGCCTTCTCCTGCTCCATGGCAACATCGCAGAGATCCTGTGAGGTTCCTACGTTGACATTGACCTTGACTCTGCATCCCTCACCAATTGCGCAGACAGGATGCCTCCGTCCCGGGTTTGCCGGTATCACCACCCTTCCGGAGCGGATCTGCCGCTCCAGCCGATCAGGTTCCATCTGTTCGATTTTCGCGGCCTGTTTCAGCAGATCAGGATCAACCCTGTACTCCCGGGGAGTCACCATATCATACTTTTTGCCTTGAGGGAATATCATAAGTCACATGACCATCAAGCTCATCCCGGGCAGAGGGATGTATGCCAATGCCTATCTCGCACAGGGAACCGTTCTCGTGGATGCCGGGGTAACCCCGATGGCAGTAGAGGCCCACCGGGAATCAATCAGATATATCGTGCTCACTCATTGCCACTTTGATCATATCGCATACCTTGGTCCCCTGGTAAAAATGACCGGAGCAAAAGTCTGCATCCATAAGGCCGATGCAGGAGGACTCAGGGAAGATAACCTGAGCCTTGCGATGAACTTCGGCTCGCATTCTCCCGGGATTATTCCGGATATCATCCTGGAGGACGGAGGTATCCTTGAGGGACTTGAAGTCATCCATACACCGGGCCATACACCAGGGAGCATCTGCCTCTACAACAAGGAGAGCAGGGACCTCATCTCCGGGGACACGGTATTCTCTGACGGGGCATTCGGGAGGTACGACTTCCCCGGAGGAAGCCGTGATGCACTGGGAGGATCGCTCGACAAGGTCGCCGGGCTTGAAGTCAACGGTTTGTACCCGGGCCACGGTCTTCCTGCTCTCGAGCATGGCGAGCGCCATATCAAGGCAGCCCAGGCACTCATGAGATCAGGATACGCCTGATCGATGGAGCCCGGGATCTATATCCTCCTCCTCCACGGAGAAGGAATGGTCAGAGTCGGATCACTTGGGACCATCACATTCACGTCCGGGTATTACGGGTACGTGGGATCAGCTCTGGGGCCCGGTGGGCTGGCCCGGGTATCCAGGCATGTGCGAGTAGCCGCTGGCGGGGGGAGAAGACCAAGGTGGCATATCGACTACCTGCTCATGTGCCCGGGGTTCAGACTGATGCGGGTGTTCTGCGCCTCGACACGTGAGAGGCTAGAATGCCCGCTTGCGCAGGCCCTTGCCCTCCCCTCTATCACGGGCTTCGGATCCTCGGACTGCAGTTGTAACGGGCATCTTTTCTTCTCTCCTGATGACCCAGGCAATGTAATACTGACCGCTTTTGAGTCAGTGGGGCTTCACCCAGAAGTCAGGTGTCTGAATGAGACATTCCCGGATTGCAGGAAAGACTTTGGGAATGTATAATATTTGTGCGATCAGAATACCTCACACGGGAGGATCTGCACCGGATTGCCCCGTGAGGAGAACTGTAATGATCAAGGTTGCAATCAACGGGTATGGAACCATCGGCAAGCGAGTCGCTGATGCAGCAGCAGCGCAGAAGGACATGGAGATCATCGGTATCTCCAAGACAAGACCGACAGCAGAAGCCCTTGTAGCAGTTAAAAAGGGATATTCTGTTTACATCGCTGACATCAGCAAAAAAGGAGCCTTCGAGAAGGCAGGCATTCCGGTAGCCGGATCAATAGAAGAGATGGTGCAGAAGGCCGATGTAATTGTTGACGGGACTCCAGGAGGAGTCGGGGAGTCAAACAAGGCCCTCTACGAAAAATATAACAAAAAGGCGATCTGGCAGGGAGGAGAGGAACATGACCTCGCCGGCTTCTCTTTCAATGCCCATGCAAACTACAGGGATGCTATCGGGAGGCAGTTTGTCAGGGTCGTATCCTGCAACACTACCGGACTGTGCCGGATTATCAAGGCTCTGGACGACAAGATCGGGGTTGCCAAGGTCAAGGCTGTTATGGTCCGACGGGGGGCTGATCCCCATGTTGTCAAGAAAGGACCAATTGATGCAGTGGTGCTCGATCCACCAACCATCCCAAGTCACCACGGACCTGATGTCAACACCGTGCTGCCTCACATCGACATCGTGACCATGGCTATGATTGTGCCGACTACCCAGATGCACATGCATGCAATCCAGATGGAACTTAAAAAGGAGACCACCAGGGACGAAGTGCTCGCCATTATGAAGGCACATTCACGGATCGGGCTTGTTCAGAGTACAACCGGGATCAAGAGCACTGCAGAGCTCAAGGAGTACGTCATGGATCTCGGAAGGCCACGTTCAGACCTCTGGGAGAACGGTGTCTTTGAGGCGTCTGTTGCAGTCATTGGTAAAGACCTCTACTTCTTCCAGGCGATTCACCAGGAAGCTGACGTTGTCATCGAGAACGTGGATGCAATCAGGGCCATGGCCGGGGATGTCAAGGATCCCGAGGTCTCGATACAGATGACCAACGAATCCCTTGGATTTGTCGCTATCTGACCGGGCCACCCAATCATTAACTCTTTTCAGTGCTAATTTGTGTGAATGGATCCCTACTCTCTCGCGGTGCGAAACACGGTCGAGGTCGTCACGGAGGAAGAACTACGTGGCCTGCTTGCAAAGCCAGGCAGAAAGGTCTATGCCGGTTACGAACCGAGCGGTGAGATCCACCTCGGCCATCTCGTTACGATCAACAAGCTGATCGATCTCAGGGATGCCGGCTTTGAGGTGATCGTCCTTCTCGCAGATCTTCATGCCTTCCTCAACCGGAAGGGCACTATGGAAGATGTTGCCAGACTCGCGGCTTACAACAGAAAATGTTTTGAGGGACTCGGGCTCACCAATGTCACCTACGTGCTTGGATCAGACATCCAGCTGAGTCGTGAATATCAACTCCTTGTCCACGAGCTCGCCCAGCAGATAACCCTGAACCGGGCAACCCGGAGTATGGACGAGGTCGGCAGGCAGATGGACAACCCGACCGTCTCCCAGATGGTATACCCGATCATGCAGATGGCAGACATCGCCATCCTTGGTGTTGATGCGGCTGTCGGCGGGATAGATCAGAGGAAGATCCACATGTTAGCACGAGAGTATCTTCCAGGCAAAGGTTACCCATCACCGGTCTGTCTCCATGTTCCTATCCTGAACGGGCTTGACGGAAAGAAGATGTCCTCATCTCAGGGGAATTACATCTCTGTCGCAGATACGGAGGATGACATCAGGAAGAAGATGAAGAAGGCGTTCTGTCCGCCAGAGATCGAAGAAAACCCGGTTCTTCAGGTGCTCAGACATCACATATTCCCAAGGACAGGTTCCCTCACCATCGTGAGACCTGAAAAGTTCGGAGGAGACCGGACTTTCACCTCGTACGAAGAGACCGAGCAGGCGTATGCCGCTGGTGAGATACATCCGGCAGATCTGAAGGGTGCGACCACAGAGGCACTGATTCAGATCCTCTCACCGGTACGAAAATATCTGGAAGGGTAACCATTCAGGAGGGGATAAGCATCGAACGCGACCGCCATGATCTCCATAAGTATGACAGACGTGTTGATGCAACCCGGATGAGGATCAAGGATCTTGATCAGCTCAAGGTCAGGGAGGATGTCTTTGACGAGATAACACTTCTTGCTCTGTACAAGATGGTGAATAAAGGCTGGATCTCGGCAATAGGAGGTTCTATCTCAACCGGAAAGGAAGCGAACGTCTTCCTTGCCGACAGGAAGGAAGAGCGGGTGGCTATAAAGATCTACATGACCCGGACAGCCAACTTCCAGAAGATGCAGACCTACATCGCCGGAGACCGGCGATTCCTGAATATCGGCAAAACGAGAAGGGATATCGTTTTTGCCTGGACACGAAAAGAGTTCTCTAATCTGAAGCGGGCTCTTGAAGCCGGGCTCTCGGTTCCGAAACCCCTTGTATTTGATCGGAACATTCTGGTCATGGAGTTTCTCGGAGAGGACGAGATTCCTTACCCCCAACTCAGGGTTGCAAAACTTGTAGACCCGGCAGGGGTGTATGCCAGCCTGATCGAATCACTCAGGGTTCTCTGGCAGACAGCAAAACTGGTGCACGGGGATCTCTCTGAGTATAATATTCTCTATGGTGGTGGAAAGGCGTGGCTGATCGACATGGGGCAGGCAGTCACACCCGATCATCCCCATTCCATCATATTTCTGAGAAGGGATCTGGAGCAGCTCAACCGGTTTTTCTCCCCCCTCTGCGATACGATAGTACTGATTGATTTAATGCGGCAGATCACCGGTATACCACATCTGCCCGAGAATGCAGGAACTGAACTGAGTGAGGCATAATATGCAGCAGGAGACACGAATTACCAAAGAACGGATCGGGGTCCTTATCGGAAAGAAAGGGATAACCAAGCGGGAGATCGAGGAGAAGACCAAAACAACCATTCTTGTTGACAGCGAGGAAGGTCTTGTCTCTATTGAAGGAGAGGAGGCTGACGGATTTCTCAGGGCTGTTGAGGTTGTTAAGGCAATAGCAAGAGGTTTCTCACCCGAGCGTGCCTTTACCCTCTTCGAGGATGAGGATCTCTACCTTGAACTGATAGAGCTCTCTGATATCGCCGACACTCCTGCTAAACTTGAGCGTATCAGGGGCAGGATCATCGGGCGGGATGGAAAATCCAGATCACAGATCGAGGACCTGACCAGTACCGAGATATCAGTGTACGGAAAGACCGTGGCCATCATCGGGATGATCGAGCAGGTCAAGGTTGCACGGGAAGCTATCGAGATGCTGATCAACGGTGTCTCTCATGAGAGCGTGTACGCGTTCCTCGACCGGAAGAAGCGTGAACTGAAACAGGACATGCTGAATTACTACTATTGATCCTGATGCCCGGAATCCTCCCCGAAGATCTCCGGACCTGCAGAAATCATATGATGCACCCTTTTTTGTATGAAAAAGTCCTTTTCGCCGGTCCTACCTGGGGCCCCCAACAGGCCACCGTTGGGGTTTCTATTTCATCCAACAGCACACCCTGCGGGAGACTATCTGAACCATGGAGATAGCGGCTCTTCCCCTCCCTTTGACTCTGATCGAGAGCTGCTCCAGAAAAGGAATTAAGGAACTATATCCTCCCCAGGCAGCCTGTGTCGACTCGGGACTGCTTGATGGTAAAAACCTCCTGATCTCGATTCCGACTGCCAGCGGGAAGACCCTGCTTGCTGAGATGGCTATGGCGTCTCAGATCGCAAAGGGTGGAAAATGCCTCTACATCGTGCCGCTCAGGGCACTTGCTTCAGAAAAGTTCGAGGAGTTCAGGGCTCACGGATCAAAGGTAGGGGTTGCAACCGGCGATTTTGACCGCACCGATAACCAGCTCGGTTCGAATGATATCATCGTGGCAACGAGTGAGAAGGTGGACTCTCTTCTGCGCAACCGGACCAGGTGGCTTGCTGAGGTTACGCTCATGGTCCTTGACGAGATTCACCTGATAGGCTCTGAGCACCGGGGTGCAACCCTGGAGATGGTGATCACCAAGATGCGGTACGCAAATCCGCATATGCAGGTTATCGGCCTATCGGCAACCATTGGAAACCCGAAGGTGCTGGCATCCTGGCTTGATGCAACCCTGATATCAAGTTCCTGGAGGCCGGTTGACCTCAGACAGGGTGTGTATTTCAATGGAACAATCCAGTTCGGTGGAAAAACAGAGCAACGTACAGTAAGAGTAGTGACCAAGCACGATGATCTGAACCTCTGTCTTGACACAATCCAAGAGGGCGGCCAGTGCCTCGTCTTTGTCTCTTCACGACGAAATGCAGAAGCATTTGCAAAACGTGCTGCGTCTGCGATAAAGGCAGGAACTCCTGACTCCAAAGAGCTCGCCGACCGGATCAGGCAGGTCAGAGATGCCGACCAGCCTAACCTCCTGGCAGAGTGTGTGGAACGGGGAGCTGCCTTCCACCATGCCGGGCTCAAACGTGAAGAAAGGCTCATCATCGAGGAGGGATTCAGAAAAGGGTACCTGGAGGTCATATCTGCAACCCCGACCCTCGCAGCCGGTCTGAACCTGCCTGCCCGCAGGGTTGTGATCAGGGATTATATGCGGTTCACGTCAGGTCTTGGCATGGTCCCAATCCCGGTGATGGAGTACCACCAGATGGCGGGACGTGCCGGTCGCCCACACCTTGATCCCTATGGCGAAGCGGTGATGATCGCAAAGGACAAGCCAACGGTTGAGAAGTTGATAGAGTTCTTCATCGATGCCGGAGCCGAGGAGATCGACTCCCAGTGTGCTGATGAAGATGCACTCTGTGCCCATACCCTCTCCCTGATTGCAACCGGGTTTGCAAGGGATACTCAGGCTCTGACCGACTTTATGGAACGGACGTTCTATGCCAGTCAGCATCCGCATTCACGTTCCATGGGACGGATCGTCACTGAGGCAACACGATTTCTGGTCACTGCAGGGATGATCACAGACGAAGAGGGGCAGCTCTCTGCAACAAAGCTCGGAAGTCTTGTTTCAGTGTTGTACCTCGATCCCCGTGGGGCAAGGAGTATCCTTGACTCACTCCAGAAGGCTGAGCAAGTGACAGATATCGGGATCCTCCATCTGATCTGCACAAGTCCTGACATGCCAAGGCTGTACCTAAAGTCAGCCGATACTGCATTGCTGAAGTCATTCCTGTATAAAAACGGGGAAGACCTCATGGTTCCGCTTCCTTACGAGTCAGAGGAAGAAGAGATCTGGCTTGCTGCCCTGAAAACAGCACTCGTGCTGACAGACTGGGCAGATGAAATTTCAGAAGAGAAGATAGAGGAGCGGTATGGTATCGGGGCTGGTGACATCTACAACGTGGTCGATTCTGCCAAATGGCTGCTCCATGCTACAGACAGGCTGGTCGGGATGGAGATCCCGGCACGCAGAAAAGAGATCAACCAGATTGGAACCAGGGTTCAGTACGGGGTGAAGGAGGAACTGCTCCCTCTTGTTCAGCTTCGCAACATTGGACGGGTACGTGCCCGGAGACTCTACAACGCCGGGTACACAACGAAAGACAGACTAAGGCAGGCAGGTCTGCCAGTGCTTACCCGTATGCTCGGACAGCATCTTGCAAAACAGATCCTTACCGATGTTGGAGCTCCTGTACCAGAGCAGAGAGAGTACAACGGGTATGATGAACAAATAGTCTCACAAGACCCGTATGAGCCTGAAGAACTGACAGATCTTCCAAATATTGGAGTCAAATTAGCAGCAAAGATGAAAGAACATGGAATAAACTCTGTGAATGACATTCTCACAACAGATCATGAGGCTCTTGCTACAATCATCGGTTCCAGGCGGGCAGAGACAGTTCTTCAATTCCTGTTAAGGCGGTCTTCGGCTAAGGGAGATGAAACACAGGACACAAGTTTTTATGATCTTCAGGATGGAACCGAAGATCGTGAAAAAGCAAAAAAAAGTGGACAACAATCATTCAGTGATTTTTTGTGAGGGAAAGACAGGTGTTCAAAGCATCAGGAGATGAAAATATACAGGTTGAACTCCACCAGGTAAGATTTCATGTTGGAGATAATCAGGAATTTTTGAAGAAACTTCGTAACCTGGGGAAAGAAAATCAGTGCACTTTCATCTGCTTTAACCGGAATTCTGTTGTCGGAAAGAGACATGTTGAGGCTGCAATCAGGTTTGCCTTTCGATCTTTCAACTCAGATTCACCGATATCCCGGAGCATTGAGGTTGAAGCTCTGCTCTATGCAGCTGGGACAAGACAGACTGGATTGATTGGAACATTCGGGAGCCAAGCAGGTGAAAATGAGTGTTACCTATGTATACTTCCTCCTGTTGAAAGAGGAGAAAAGGGTCTACGCGATTTTATGGAGTTTGTAGATGAGGAAGATTGGGAGGGTTTACCGCAGAAAAAAATCCAACGTCTACAAAAACTGTTTTGGATCACTGATGCCGAGATTCATGTGACTGGAATTAAAAGGATATGTGATTTAGTTCTTGAGCGGGTAGTTCTTCTGAATATTAATCGGTGATCGGTTAACGTAATCTCTTCAGAAAGAAAGTCTCAAAAATGAATAGAAAACCTGTTCACTTGTTTACATGGGTCAGCAGGTGCTTAACCTCAGGAATGATTATTTCACGGGTTGCAAGAGTAGCAGCATTTGGTGATCCTGGGATGCAGAAGATTAGGTTTGTTCCAATAGTTCCTGCGATAGCCCGGGAGAGAACCATTCGGGTTCCAACCTCTTCATAACTCTTCATTCTGAACAACTCCCCAAATCCATCAAGGTGTTTTTCTAGCAGTGGTTCAACAGCTTCGATGGTACAGTCATCCTTTGTGATTCCTGTACCTCCTGTTAAGATAACACAATTACATGATTCGAGAGCCTTAATCACTCCGGATCTGATTGCCTGGATCTGATCAGGTATAATAGCAGTGTACGTAACAGATATCCCCTTCTCATCCAGGAGATGTCTGATAATAACCCCACTCTTATCTTCTTTTTCGGTTCTCGATGTTGATATTACCAGTATTCCAATAGAGATTGAAATATCCTGTACATGTGAAGGATCCATATGTACCATAGGAAGAAAGAAAAGAGATAGGTATTGGTTGTAAGTTCACCGTTTCTGGTAAACAGCCCCCACCCCTTCATTTCCACTGGAGTGGAAATTTTCAGCAGAGGTGGTAGAATTATACTTCAATAGATTTTCAGTACGTACCATATCAAAATTAGAACATAAATAAGTTTGCTTTAGTACAAGAAAAGATCACAAATTTTAGAATTATAATAAAAAATGAGATTTTTTAAGATATAGTTAAAAAAAGCAGAATTTTCCAACTGCCTACAAAAATAATTCCAGTGGAAATGAAGGGGTGGGGGTATTCTACCCTCATGAGGGAAGTTAGGTGCATTATAGTTCTTCATTATCCTTTATTCAGTCCTATTTACTCATAATCTGACTTTGCTCATACTTCCTATAGTATTAATGGAACATCCATCCAATCAAGATAGGAAAGATAACTAATGACGGAAGAGACAACCGGTTCATCGGGGCTTTTTGATAAGTACCTGGCTGAGAACCGTATTTTTAAGGACCGGGAAGTTCTCAGGCATTCATACCGGCCTCACATTCTTCCTCATCGTAAACCTCAGATAGACCAGATAGCCGCAATACTTGCCCCTTCTCTTCAGATGGAGACTCCATCCAATATCCTCATTTATGGAAAGACCGGGACTGGAAAGACTGCCTCTGTCAGGTATGTTGGAACAGAACTAGAACAGGTCAGTGCAAGAAGAGGAACAGTCTGTCGCGTTGTACATCTAAACTGTGAGGTCATCGATACCCAGTACCGAGTTCTCGCTCAGATAGCCAAACTCATTCTTGGAGAGGATGATTTTCCAAGCGATCGGTTAAGGACTCATATCCCGATGACAGGGTGGCCAACTGATCAGGTCTATGCCGAGTTGAAGAATCAACTTGAGTCAGTTGCAGGTGTCTTCATTATCATCCTTGATGAGATCGACAAACTTGTAAAAAAGAGCGGTGATGACACGCTCTACAACCTTACCAGAATCAATACTGACCTTGACAGGTCTAAGGTCTCAATCATCGGGATATCAAATGACCTTGGATTCAAAACCTTCCTTGACCCCAGAGTCCTCTCTTCCCTATCGGAAGAAGAGCTGGTCTTTCCTCCATACAATGCAACCCAGCTCTGTGACATCCTCCAGCAGCGTGCTGCGATCGGTTTCATCGAAAATGCACTTGATGAAGAGGTGATCCCCCTCTGTTCTGCCCTTGCTGCACAGGAGCATGGTGATGCCCGACGGGCTCTCGATCTCTTAAGAATATCTGGAGAACTTGCTGACAGGGAAGGAGGGCAGAAAGTCAGTGTCGAACATGTGAAGAAAGCTCAGGCAAAGATTGAGACTGACAGCATGGTCGAGTGTATCCGTACCCTGCCAACCCAGAGTAAGATCGTCCTGTACTGCATGCTTCTGCTTCATCGTGCCGGCCAGAAGATATTCATCTCAGGCGAGATCACCAGAATATATCGTGAAATAACCCCGTTACTTGATATTGATGTCCTGACCATCCGCAGGATATCAGATCTTATGTCAGAACTCAATATGCTCGGTGTTATCAGTACCCGACTGGTAAACCGGGGAAGACATGGAAGAACCAAGGAGATGTGGTTCGACACCAATACCGACAAAATTTGGGAGGTCATCATGGAAGAGCAGGACGGTCGTCTTGCACAGATTGATGCAGAACTCCTCGTAACCATGCTACGGTGACACTTATGGATGACAAAGACAGGACACTCCTTTCACTTCTGGAAGAGAATTGTACAACTCCGGTGCATGATCTTGCGGTCATGCTTGAATGTAGCGATGACGAGATCCTTTCACGCAAAAAAGCACTCGAAGAGGCAGGTATCATCCGCCGGTACTCAGCGGTTATCAACTGGGAGGCGGTCGAGGAAGGCCTTGTGTTTGCTATCATCGAGCTGAAGGTTGCGCCTGAACGTGAACGCGGATATGATCAGATCGCCGAGAGGATCGCCCGATTCTCAAATGTAAGGAATCTTCGGCTCAGGACCGGTTCGCATGATCTGGAACTTCTGGTTGCCGGAAAGACCATGCAGGAGATCGCCCGTTTTGTATCTGAACAGATAGCACCGATGGACCGGATCAGGGAGACAGCAACCCACCTCATCATGAAGACCTACAAAGAGAACGGTGTTCTGTACATGGAACGGGAAGAGGGGAAACGACTCCCCTTCTCCTTTTAGGAGCTTTTGATGAGGGATTTTGTATCTGAGCGGGCAAAAGCTATTCCTCCGTCAGGTATCAGGCGGTTCTTTGATCTCGCTGGTCAGATGGAGGATGTGATCTCGCTCGGCGTTGGTGAACCTGATTACACCACTCCGTGGCATATCTGCGAGGCAGCGATCACCTCGATTGAACAGGGTCACACCTCATACACCTCGAACACCGGTCTCGAATCTCTTCGCAGGGAGCTTGCCTCTTTTCTGAACAACCGGTACCAGATCTCATACAACCCGCTCTCTGAGATGATCGTCACAACCGGGGTATCAGAAGCCCTTGATATCGCGATCAGGGCGGTTATCGATCCTGGCGACGAGGCACTTGTTGTTGATCCGATCTATGTCTCGTATGGCCCGTGCATCACCCTCGCCGGGGGCAGGCCTGTTCTCATGCCCTGCCTTGAAAAGGATCACTTCAGGCTCACCCCTGATCTGCTCATGGAGAATATCACCCCCAAGTCAAAGGTACTCATCCTGAACTTCCCGAACAACCCTTCTGGTGCGGTGATGAGGAGAGAGGATATCAAAGGCATTGCAGATGTTGCAATTGATCATGACCTCCTTATCCTCTCAGATGAGGTGTACGCTGAGCTCACGTATGAGGGAAAGCACTGTGCTGTAGCGTCTGTTGATGGGCTCTGGGAACGGACTGTCACCCTATCAGGCTTCTCGAAGGCATTTGCGATGACCGGCTGGCGCCTTGGGTACTTGTGTGCTCCGAAAGAGATCACGGCAGCAGCCCTGAAGATTCACCAGTACATCATGCTATCTGCCCCCACGATGGCACAGTACGGAGCGATCGAAGCCTTACGGCACGGGCAGGAGCCGATGGAGCAGATGGTCAGGGAGTACCACATGCGTCGCAACCTCTTCGTGGACGGCCTCAACCGGATTGGGCTTCCGTGTCATCTTCCGGAGGGGGCATTTTACGCCTTTCCGTCAGTGGAACAGACCGGCCTGTCTGATCAGGAGTTTGCAGAACGGCTGATCACTGAGGCCGGAGTTGCCGTGGTGCCTGGCAGCGTGTTTGGCACTGCAGGCGAAGGCCATGTACGGTGTGCCTACGCTGTCTCCCGCAACGATCTCTCTGAGGCAATCACCCGGATGGGTGAATTTATCCAGAAACTCTGAACATTTTTCGCAATCTCTATCCTATTTCTTGTTCCGAAGGATACCTGATCAACAGAAGGGAGGATATATGTCGTATCGTCTCTTACCTATCCTGTTGGATGAGTTGTACCATCATCGTGGGCGGCAACTTTGGTGACGAAGGGAAGGGGAAGATCGTCTCCCACGTCGCTCACAAAGATAAACCTACTATTATTTCGCGGGGTGGCGTCGGTCCTAATGCCGGACATACCGTTATGGTGGGTGAGAAGAAGTTCGGCGTGCGGATGTGTCCGTCAGGATTTGTCTTCCCTGATGCCAGGCTCATGATCGGAACCGGCGTCCTCGTGGATCCCCGGGTGTTTGCCCATGAGGTTGAGGTTCTTGATGTAAAAGACAGGATCTTCATCGATGAGCGATGTGCCATCATTGATACCAACCATATTGAGGAGGATAAGAGCAATGCTCACCTCTCCAAGAAAGTTGGATCAACCGGAACCGGTTGCGGTCCGGCAAACCGGGACAGAGCCATGCGGATTGCAAAGCTCGCCCGGGACCTCCCAGAACTGAAACCGTACCTCACCGATGTTCCTACTGAGATCAACACGGCCCTTGATGCGGGTGAGAATGTTGTACTTGAAGGAACACAGGGCTTTGGAATCTCACTCTACTATGGGTCCTATCCGTTCGTCACTTCCAAGGATACCTCGGCATCCCAGATGGCAGCAGATAACGGCGTCGGCCCGACCCGGATTGATGATGTGATCGTGGTCTTCAAGGCTTTTCCGACCCGTGTTGGAGAAGGCCCGTTCAGTACCGAGATGTCAAGTAACCAGGCCCATGATCTCGGGATCCAGGAGTTTGGAACCGTCACCGGACGTGAACGACGTATTGGTAACTGGGACGGGAAGATGGCCCGGTATGCATCCATGATCAACGGCTGTACCCAGGTAGCCATCACCGGTGTCGATCACATCGATAGTTCCTGCTTTGGCGCTACCGAGTACTCCCAACTCTCAAAACCGGTGAAGGATTTCCTGAAACAGGTTGAAGAAGATACCCGCTCTCCGGTAACTCTTATCTCAACCGGCCCCGAGATGAGCCAGATCATAGACCTCAGGGATGAGCTCGCATGAAGCGCGAACTCTATGACATCCTCTGCTGTCCGGTCTGCAAAGGAGACCTGGAACTGGTTGTGAAAGAAGAGAACGAGGTGGAGATCCTCACCGGCTCTCTCATCTGCCACGCATGCTCGGTAACATACCCGATAGAGGAGGGTATTCCAAACCTCCTCCCCCAGAATATCTGATATTGTATGATTTTCTCCCCGCTGGTCCTGATCCTCTCCCTGGTCGTGGATCAGGCCTTCGGGGATCCCCACTCCCGGTTTCATCCGGTTGCGATGATCGGGAGCTTCATCGCTTGGTGGGGTCAGCCGTCACGGTGGCATCCTGCCCTGCAGCGTTTAGTAGGAGTAATCTTCTGGTTTTTTACAGTCGTCATCTTTACCGCTCCTTTCCTCCTCTTCTCCGAGTTCGCACCATGGTATATGATGCTTGTTGCAGGGCCGTTTCTGCTCAAGAGCTGCTTTGCCCTCAGATCGCTCGAGGAACACGCTGCAGCGGTGGCAGCTGCAACAAGCCCTGATGTAGGGAGAGAGAAGGTGCAGATGCTTGTCTCCCGTCAGACCAGTTTCCTCACCGATGAGCAGATCCTCTCTGCTGCGTACGAGTCGGTTGCAGAGAACCTGAATGACAGCATCATCGCCCCGCTCTTTTATTTTGTGATCTTCGGGCTACCGGGAGCAGCCTGCTACCGGGCTGCAAACACCATGGATGCGATGCTCGGATACACCGATGAACGAGTCCGCATCGGCTGGTTCCCGGCCCGCATGGATGACATCCTCTCGTTCATCCCGGCACGAATAACCGGGCTGCTGCTCATCGTGTACTTCTTCTGCAGAGGGAGATCAGGTCCTGCGATTAAGATCTTCAGGCGTGATCGCAGACTTCGTCCCGGTTTCAACGGTGGAATTCCGATGTCGCTGATTGCAGGTGGAACAGGAGTGATGTTTGAAAAACCGGGAAAGTATCGGATTGGCGATCCAGAACAACCGCTCAGGTCCGCTGGTTCAGAAATCATCAGGTCTGTCAGGGGAGTAACCCTGCTCTTCGCAATAGTTGCCGCAACTGCATCAGTTTTATGGAATCTTCTGCCCAATATATAAGGAATGAAACTCGAAGAGCTTCGGTACGGCACTGAACTGATCAAGCGCGGATTCGCATCCATGCAGAAGGGCGGTGTAATTATGGATGTGGTGAACGCTGAACAGGCCGGAATCGCCGAAGATGCGGGGGCGGTCGCGGTCATGGCCCTCGAACGGGTTCCGGCAGATATCAGATCAGCAGGCGGTGTGGCCCGGATGTCAGATCCAAGTATGATTAAGGAGATCATCGAGACGGTCTCTATCCCGGTGATGGCTAAAGCCAGAATTGGTCACTTCGTCGAGGCACAGGTCCTGCAGGCACTTGGTGTCGATATGATCGACGAGTCCGAGGTCCTCACCCCTGCTGATGAAGAGTTCCATATCGATAAGAAACAGTTTACAGTCCCCTTTGTCTGCGGTGCACGGGATCTTGGTGAGGCACTCCGCCGAATCAACGAAGGAGCAGCCATGATCAGGACCAAGGGAGAGGCAGGAACCGGTAATGTTGTCGAGGCGGTCAGGCACAACCGCACGATCCTTGGTGAGATCCGCAGACTGAAAGGTCTGGAAGAGACCGAACTGATCAGAAGGGCACGCGAACTCGAAGCACCGGCAGATCTTCTGATAGAGACTGCCAAGCGCCAGCGTCTTCCGGTTGTCAACTTCTCGGCCGGCGGTATTGCAACGCCTGCAGATGCTGCCCTGATGATGCAGATCGGTAGTGACGGCGTCTTCGTGGGATCAGGTATCTTCAAGTCCCAGAACCCGGCAAAGATGGCGAAGGCGATCGTTGAGGCGGTCAACCACTTCAATGAGCCTGAGATCATCGCAGAAGTATCCCGGGGTCTTGGAGAGGCAATGCGGGGGATAGAGGTGCACACTCTTCCTCCTGAAGAGAGGCTTGCTTCCCGTGGATGGTAAGATCGGTGTTCTTGCCCTCCAGGGCGATGTAAGCGAGCACATTCAGGCATTTGAGCTGGTGGTCTCCGAACGTGGGCTCAACATCCCTGTGGTTGAGGTCAGACTGCCGGCTGATATGGAAGACCTGATCGCACTTGCCATACCTGGTGGCGAGTCCACCACCTTTATGCGGCTCATCGATCAGAATAGCATGCGTGAGAAGATCAAAAACTTTTCAGGCGGTATATTCGCAACCTGTGCCGGAATGGTGATCACGGCCCGCGAAGTGAGAGACGAGTCCAGGTTCGTCCCTCTTGGGATCGTTGATACGGTGGTCAATCGTAATGCCTTTGGCAGACAACGTGAATCGTTCGAGGCAGATATCCCTGTGGCAGGAATATCATCACCATTTCATGCGGTTTTTATCAGGGCTCCTGTTGTTGAGAAGGCAGGCCCGGATGTGAAGCCTATTGCCACCCTCCCCCAGGGAACCGTCGGGCTGAAATCAGGGAAACATATGGTCCTGGCATTTCATCCGGAAATTGGGGGAGATCTCAGGCTTCATCATCTTTTTCTGGATGGGATTATCCCCTCTTATTCTGGCGCGTGACCCCTTCATTTCCACTGGAACATAAAAACCGGGATCTCCAGGATTTCGCTTACCTGGAGGATGACATTCAAAAAAAGAAGAGATTACTTCGCTTTTCCCTGATTTTTCACAGCATCCATGGCTGCCTTCACTGTCTCCTCGTCGCCGAGGTAGTAGTGCTTCAGTGGTTTCAGATCTGCATCAAGCTCGTATACGAGGGGTATCCCGGTCGGGACATTCATGCCGGTGATTTCGTCATCAGAAACCTGGTCAAGATGCTTGATAAGTGCCCGCAGGCTGTTGCCGTGTGCTGCAATGAGAACCCTCCTGCCTGACGTTATTGTGGGTGCAATCTCTGCCTCCCAGAGCGGGAGAAACCTTGCAACCGTGTCTTTCAGACATTCGGTCAGGGGTACCTGGTCACGGGTCAGCTCACCGTACCGCCGATCATATCCCGGGTTTGCCTCGTCCCCTGGAGCAAACGCCGGCGGTCTGATGTCATAACTCCGGCGCCAGATATGAACCTGCTCTTCTCCGTACTGTGCCGCGGTCTCTGCCTTGTCAAGCCCGGTGAGTGCACCGTAGTGACGTTCGTTCAGGCGCCAGGATCTCACAACAGGGATCCACATGAGATCCATCTCATCCTGAATTGTCCAGAGCGTCCGTATTGCCCGTTTCAAAACCGATGTCCAGGCGATATCAAAGGTATATCCCTGCTCTTTCAGCATCCGGCCTGCTGAGTGGGCTTCTTCCAATCCCTGTGGGGAGAGGTCGATATCTTTCCAGCCGGTAAACCGGTTTTCCCGGTTCCATAAACTCTCACCATGCCGTATGAGGACCAGTGTATACATGAGACTCAGAGGGATGTTGGTTTACAAACCGGTTAAAACTCTGGAAAGGTTATATTCGCCGGTCACCAATCTTGACGTATGGGTACTAGTGTCGGATGTGCTGCGGTGGTAGTACTGGGCCTGCTCCTGGTTACTACCGGACTTGTGACAGGAGCCGTGAACGTCTCGACTGAAGGGTTGATCGTGACTGATACCGGGTACCCCGGTGGTTCGGTCACGATCATCGAGGTACTGAAGAACAAGGGTGACAGTTCATCAGGGTCTGAGAAGGTCACGTATTACCTTGTGAACGAGTCAGAACAGAATGCAACTCCTGTGCAGATCGGAACAGCGGATCTTACCCCGATATCTGCAAATGGTGACTACTCGAGTGCGAACACCTATCTGCTCCCGATGAACCTCGCGGACGGAGTGTATACCTTCGTCCGAGAGGTCATGGGCACTGACAAGAAGACATCGTCAGGCAAGACCATCAGAATTTCTGATGCAACCAGGTCGTCAGGAAAACCTGCCGATCTGGTTGGTCTCGGGGTAATCACTCCCCGCCAGGCAGCTCCCGGAGAGACGATCAGACTGATTGCAGCGGTAGGTAATAACGGGGGTGCTGATGCAGGCAGGTTTTCGGTTGACTTCTACCTGACCAACCGGAGCATGAAGTTTTCAGAGCCCCTGCTCCTGGGAACCTGGGAGATCGAGTCAATCCCGTCCGGAGGGCAGGCAACTACCACCCGATCGGTGACCGTTCCGACCACGACCCCTCCGGGAGAGTACGGTATTCTTATGGATGTGGACCCTGCCGGTGTGGTCTACGACAGCAGTCCGTCAAACAATGACTGGTATCGCGAGGGCGTGATCAGTATCACAGGGCCTACAATTGCAATGAGCCCGTTCCCGAGCAGCATGATCGTCAACACCACCTCCTCGGTGATTGTTGTCCCGAATAATACAAGCAATCAGACTCCCCTTTCCAGGGATTAATACAGGCCCTGTTCCGGGATTCCCTTTTTTATATCGGCTCTGCCCGGAGCAGAAAATCTTCCGAAAATCCCTCTTCCAGTGCGGAAAAGTACCATTCACCGTTCTCTTCGATGATCAGGGCAACAGGTTCGGACGAGAACCACCCGCTCTCCTGAACAGTCAGGCCTGACAGCCTGACAACCGGATAGATTCTTCTATCGCCGCTTGCTCCTGGTGTTGTGAAGAGGACGAGGCGCTCATCCACAGGTTCCACCCATTTTTACGAAAGTGGGCATCCGAATAGTAAGCATCGGAAGGATATCAGGGAATATTTTCCGTATTGATCTGATGATCAGACCGGCCGGGCATACTATCCTGAAACCCCCGGTGAGATCAGCCTCAAACATCAGCTGATCAAAGACCGGGATTAGGACAGCAGTACTGAAGATTCTGCAGAGTGGTGTGAGTGCATGGTAATACCCGTACACAAGAGCGGTTGTCACCGGATCTCCGGCCCCGAACCTGACTGTTCCGGTTACTCTCTCAACTCTGACATGGGTAAAAAAGAGTGGTATGATCTTTTGTATCAGGGGTATGAATGAGAGTAGTCTTTGGAGATCCTTCTTTGGTTCAGTTTCCTCCGGGGAGACCGGAGCTGGTTCAGCCTGATCCTTTTCGCTTCCCTGGGTACTCTGCAGCGGTAATCGGTAGAGATCGGACCCCCTGATCCTGATTACTGCCTGCAGCCCGCTAGTACCCGGGCTTACGCAGATGGCACATGGTCCCCACCTGATGCAGGCGGATCCTGATCTGACATTCTCCTTCCATACTCCGCTGAATGTGATGATGATGGGAGTGCGGTAGATCAGAATCGATGCACCACCCAAAAAAAAGAGAAGAGAGGTTGTCACAAGGAGACTTGCGATCAGATCAGGCATGGCAGGTTACGATGAGGTCTCTGGTTCCTGTTGTGCTGGTGCTTCAGGTTTCTCTTTCTTTTTGATGAGGTCGATCACCTGGGGAACCAGAGTCTCGCTGAGTGACGTGATCACCTGGGCGATCGGGTTGTTGTTCTTGAGGGAGACGATCTGGATCCCCTCAACACCGCTGATGGTCTTGTCAGTGATGATAACAGCCACCGGTTCTATACCTCCTCCTGCTCCCACACCGTTGCCTGTTTCCTTGCTTCCAAAGCCTCCTCCAGCCCCGAATGCTATACCGAACTTGGTCACCGGGATGATCATCCGGTTGCCGAGATCAACAGCCTCACCCATAACGTTTCGGGCCGTGATGATCTCCCTGAGCTGCCCTGATGCCTCTTTGAGCATCTCTTCTGCTGTCATATCTATCTGAAGGGGATGTATCCTGAGATTATTAATAGATTCCTAATGATTCGCTGGAGATCGCTCCTAAAACCGGGGGGTCTGAAATCAGTCCGGAGTTGTGACCGAAAAGAGTTGATATACGTTTTTATTTATGGGGCCCGGACCTCTCAGCGCATGAGAAAGGATATAATCAGGGAGATCGTTTTGCGTGCCCCGGGAAAACAAATCGAACGGTCAAGCCTAGTTTACTGAAAAAAAGCCTTTACTGGACGTAACCAGGCAATTCTGTATGAGCAGAATTTATAACGAACTATAATGACTTGAGTATGAACTATGCTAATCATCCCTTTTATTTTTGTGATCGCAGTTCTTGCTCTTGGTGTGGCAGCCTTCTTTGTCCGCCAGATCAAGTCTGCTGATAAAGGCAGCGTCAAGATGCAGGAGGTCGCTGCTGCTATCAGCGAAGGTGCACATGCCTTCGTGAAGCGACAGTATACGACTATTGCAATTATCGCAATTATTGTGGCAGTCATAATTTTTGTGGTTTTCACGCTTGTAGGGAAACCAGATCAGGCATTGCACACTGCTGCATCATTTATTCTGGGTGCGTTTCTGAGTGCACTTTCCGGAATTATCGGGATGTTCACCTCTGTGAGAACAAACCTGGTATCTGCAGCAGCAGCAGAGAAGAACCCGGCCCGGTCACTCGTTGTGGCACTTCGTGGTGGGGCAGTTTCAGGGCTTACAATCATTGCTCTCTCACTGATTGGTATCTCTGTTATTTTCACCCTCTTTGGTGCAAACCCACAGGAAACCCCGTTCCTCATCGTTGGGTTCGGGTTTGGTGCATCATTCATTGCACTCTTCGCCCAGCTTGGTGGTGGAATCTACACCAAAGCAGCTGATGTTGGTGCAGACCTCGTCGGCAAGTTTGAAGCAGGAATTCCTGAGGATGACCCACGAAACCCGGCAGTAATTGCTGACCTTGTCGGTGACAACGTTGGAGATTGTGCAGGCCGTGGTGCTGACCTCTTTGAGTCAACCTCTGCTGAGAACATCGGTGCAATGATCCTTGGTGTTGCCCTGTTCCCGGTATTTGGAATAGCAGGCATTCTCTTCCCACTCATCATCGGAGCACTCGGTCTTATTGCAACTGTTATTGGTATCTTCTCAGTCACTGAGAAAGATGCCCAGCATGAAGACCCGATGCATGCTCTGAACAAGGGATATTATATTACTGCTATCGTTTCAGCGATATTCTTCTATTTCGCTGTGATGTATCTGCTGAACAATATCTGGTTCTTCTACGCAGGATTGGTAGGGCTTGCTCTGTCCATCGTCTTCCTGAATATCACCCTCTATTACACAGATCACCGCTTCAGACCTGTTCAGGAGATCGCAAAGGCTTCAACCGGTGGACCAGCGATGAATATCATCTCTGGCATGAATGTTGCCTTTGAAACAACCGCATTAGCCTCAATATCTATCGGTCTGGCCCTTCTCATCTCATTCAGATTAGGTGAGATGTCAGGTGTCCAGTCTGGTGGTCTTTACGGAACTGCCATTGCTACCATGGGAATGCTTGCACCATGTGCGTACGTGCTGGCCATGGATACATTCGGCCCCATTGTTGACAATGCCGGCGGTATTGTTGAGATGAGTGAATCCTCAGAAAATGCTCAGCGCAATGTCGCAAAGCTTGACTCTGCAGGAAACACCACCAAGGCTCTGACTAAGGGTTACGCAGTCGGCAGTGCAGCCCTCTCTGCATTCCTGCTCTTCAGCGCCTACATGACCGAAGTCTCAACCCTTACCGGTCACGCCTTCTCTGTAGTCAACATGGCAAAGGTGGATGTATTTGTCGGTGGGCTCCTTGGTGCTATGCTGGTCTTCCTCTTTGCCTCATTTGCAATACGCGGTGTTTCGCTGACTGCACAGTACGTAATTGAAGAAGTCCGCAGGCAGTTTAAGGAAAAGAAGATTCTGGAGGGAATTGACAAGCCGGACTATGCCCGGTGTGTGGATATCACTACCCGCGGTGCCCTCAAGAACATGATCCTGCCGGGATTACTGGCAGTTCTCTTCCCGATCTGTATCGGTATCCTTCTCAAGTACGAGGCCATGGCCGCATTCCTGATGGTCGGAACCATCACCGGTCTGCTTATGGCTCTGGTTCTCAACAATGGTGGAGGAGCATGGGACAACGTGAAGAAGTACATTGAGAGTGGCGCATACGGTGGAAAAGGAACCGAGGCCCACAAGGCAGCAATCGTCGGAGACACCGTTGGTGATCCGTTCAAGGATACTGCCGGTCCTTCCCTTCACGTGCTGGTAAAACTGCTTGCAACCACCTCCCTGGTTCTTGCAGCACTCTACATCTAACTTTTTTATTTCCATTCCCTCGTTCACCATGTGAATCAGGATCCTTCGGGAAAATCGCGGATGAAAACAGTTTTCTCTTCTCTGGCCCAATACTGAAAGAAGTTATATACTTGTAGTCAGATGATCAATCACTTCTGATCATCAGACAGGTATATTGATTCAGAACTTTGCTCAGTAATTCTGATTGCTATGGAGAGTGTTCACCCAAAAACACCGGATCTCGATCCCGCTCCAATGAATACAAAGATAATTCTCCACAATCCTGACCGGTGTACCGGATGCAGGCAGTGTATGACTGCCTGCTCATTCAGGAATTTTAATACGTACAATTATGACCTCTCACTCTGCAGGGTGATTCGCGGTCCGGATAACGAGTTTGTGAGAATTCACTGTCACCACTGCTCTGATCCTATGTGCCTTGCTGCCTGTCCGGTCAGTGCGATCTCCAAGGATCTGCAGACCGGAATTGTAACTGTTGATAAGATGCGGTGTATCGGGTGCAAATCATGCACCTGGGCATGTCCGATATCAGTTCCCCAGATGCAGCGGGGTCTGAAAGCGATGACAAAATGCGATCTCTGCGGCGGTGATCCGAGTTGTATCAAGGTCTGTTCAGCCAAGGCGATACAACTGGTGTCCCGTGAAGGTAACCGGTGATATCAGGAGGAGAAAGAGATGACTGATATATTTCCCTGGCGACGCCCGGTCAAGGTCCCGATTCCCACAACTGTGAAGACACAGCTGATAAGGCACTTCTCTATCGGGCTTCTCTACCCTATCAATGATGAGGTCATGGAGGTCAGGCAGAGATCAGGACTTTCCCCTGTCCCCCCGACTGCTCATGGGTACCCGGAGGCTGTTCAGGACATCCAGACCCTGATAAGGGCCATGAAGGTGGACAAGAAGATCGGACTCGATCTCGATACCATGGAGTACCAATATTAAATGGCAGATCTTCCGAACGTACCAGAAGGGACTGCATCAGCGACAAAACCCCGGTACTCGTTCTTCTTAGGGTGTGTGATGCCGGTTAAGATGCCGTGGGCCGAGTCTTCGATCATGCAGACACTCCCCCGGTTCGGAGTCGACCTTGAGTATCTCAGGAAGGCGACCTGCTGCCCGAGGGCAGGTGTCTGGATATCGGTGGACGAACGGGTCTGGCTCACCCTGGCATCATACAATCTGCTTCAGGCAGAAGGTGACGGGCGTGATGTCATGGCCTCGTGCAACGGCTGCTATGTCACCCTGTACGAGGCGAACAAACTCCTCAAAGAGAACCCTGAAAAACTGAAAGAGGTGAACGGGTACCTGGCAGAGGCCCATAACCACTACAACGCCTCAATCAGGGTCAGGCACCTTCTTGAGGTCCTGTATGAAGAGGTAGGGGTTGATCGCATCAGGCAAGAGACCAGGAAGGTCCCGATACGTGTCGCTCTTCACCCGGGTTGTCACATGAGGATATTTGAGGATGGGCGGCTTGTCAGGTATTTTACTGAATTGACCGGGGCACTTGTCGATGAAGTTGTTCCATATGAGGAGGAGCAGATGTGCTGCGGATTGCAGGCAAACCTGGCAGACCGGCAGTTTGCAACCTATGAGCGTGCAAAAAAGAAGTTTGACGCTCTGAAAGCACTCAATGTCGATGCCCTGGTGATCGTCTGTTCGGGCTGCTACGATCAGTTTGAACGGGCAGTCCAGATCCTCAAGAAAGAGATCGGGTATGAGTTTGATCTCCCGATCATCCATCTCGCAGAACTCCTAGCTCTTTCCCTCGGGATCAGCCCTGATGAATTTGGTATGCGGTACCTGCGGACAGCACCGGTTGACTCGATCATCGATAAGTGGGAGAGTGACAGAAGATGAAACCATACTTTGTCGTCTCGATGTTCATTCTTGTGATCAGTGTTATCGGTGCGATATTTCTGCCTGAACAGAATGGATCACCGATGCTGCTCTTCCTGTTTGCAGAGCTCGCCTCGCTGGTATCGTTCTATGTCTTCTTCTCGGTGATCATCCCGACCCTGATCCCGGAATACAGGAACGTGGATGAGAACTTCAACTGCGGGGCAAGCGAGATCTATCTGAACCAGGACGAGATTTACACACTAGAGTCGCCATTCGGGAGTGTACATGATGAGTGAGCGAAAGCCCTCACTTGAGGTCACCGAGATCAGTGTTGATGAAGTCGGCACTGAAGTTACACGACTCCTCAACCAGGGGGCCAGGATGATGTATGCCTCCGGGGTCGACATGGGTGTTCCCGGAATCAGGATAGACTACTACTTCACCTTCGATGAGGAGGTACCAGGCCGGAACCTGGCACTCAGGACCTTTATAAATCGCAAAAAACCGATCATCGAGTCTGTGACTCCGATAACAACCCAGGCAGACTGGGCTGAGCGGGAGATGATCGAGTTTCTGGGTGTTCAGGTGAAGAACCATCCGGATCCCAGGCATCTATGGCTTCCCCTGAACTGGGAGGATATGTACTCCAGTTCGCATCCACAGGGTGATAATCAGAGTGAGCGGATCAACACCAGTCCACCGGCCCATCCCCCTCATGATAACATCTTCAGCAAGCACCTTTCAGTGGTCCCGTACGGACCGTATCATCCTGCTCTGATAGAGAGCAATTACCTGAAGATGTCGGTTGAGGACGAGGTTGTCAGGGAAGTAGATCTGAAACTCGGGTTTAATCACCGGAGCGTCATCAAACTCATGGAGAGGCGTGATTACTATAAAGATCTCTTTCTTGCAGAACGAATCTGCGGGTTTTGTAATGTTTCTCACAGTATGACCTTTGCCCAGGCCGTTGAGCAGATTGGCGATATCACCGTTCCAAAGAAGGCGCTCTATACGCGGACACTCCTCGGGGAGATGGAGCGGATGAAGAGCCATATTCTTGCAATCGGACTGATGGGGGACTTGTCAGGCTTTCGGACCATGCTGATGCATGCGATCAGAATCCGTGAGGATATCCTTGACAGCCTTGAGATCATGTCAGGACAACGGATCAGCCATGGTATCATCACTATTGGTGGTATCAGGAATGACGTGACTCCTGTCCACACCGATGTCATCCTCTCAAAGCTGAAGAATCTGAAGAAAGAAGTTCCTGAATACTTCGATCAGTGCCTGGCAAACGATGTCTTCACCGGCAGACTTCACAAAACCGGTATTCTCACCCAGGAAGTGGCAAAAAAAATCGGTGCAGTCGGTCCGATAGCCAGGGGAAGCGGGCTCAGGGTGGATATCAGGAAGAACCTACCCTATGCAGCGTATGAGGATGTTGACTGGGATATGGTTACAGAGAGCGGGGGTGACTGTTTTGCACGGATGCAGGTTCGGATGCGGGAGGTTCTCATGTCCCTGCACATCTGTGAGCAGTGCTGCGATGTTATCAGATCTGCCCCGTCAGAGTTGATTACCCAGGTAAATGAGCTCCCGTGTGGTGAGGGATTTTCGAGAACAGAACCGCCGAGGGGTGAACTCCTGTATCATGTTGCATCAAACGGTACAAACACTCCGGACTTTGTCCGTCTGAGGGTTCCCACATTCCCGAATGTCAGAATAATGCTCAATCTGATCAGGGGAAGTGCGATAGGAGATGTGCCCGTGATTATTGGCAGCGTCGATCCCTGTTTCTCATGCACTGACCGGGTCACAACAGTAAACCAGAATCCTGTTTCTGGTGGCAGGGGATCATGACCGGTATCTTCTGGATTAACCCGGTAATAGCCCTTTGTACTGGCATTCTCCTCTCATTCCTGCTGCGAAAACTCAATGCACGGATCCAGTCACGCAGGGGTCCGGTGATAAGGGTTCCTCCGGCCTGGCGTGATATCAACAGGACAAAAATCCTCCAGCCTCTCTACGATATCCTCAAACTCTTCTCAAAAAGTACCTTTATTCCTGAGAAGGCTAGCCCGTTCTTCATCATGGGGCCGGTCATGGCGCTTGTATGTGCAGTGCTTGCAACCTTCTTTGTACCGATAGCCGGCATCTCGTTTGACTACTCGTTCGGCCTGGTGGTTCTTTTTTACCTCCTCATGGGCGAAATTCTCTGTGTCATCGTCGGAGGAGTCGCCAGCGGATCCCTCTTTGCTGTGATCGGGGGGGTCAGGGAGATCGAACTGATGCTCACCAACGAGATCCCATTCATCCTTGGCACCTTTGCATTAGCGATCTCGTACAACACCCTCTCAGTCAGTGAGATGATGGGGTTTAATCTGGTCACAAATCCGTTTGCGGCAATCGTCGTCTTCCTCTCGATCCTTGTGAAACTTCACATAAAACCCTTCGACATCTCTGATGCAGAGTCAGAGATTGTGAGCGGGCTGACCACCGAGTATAGCGGAAAACTGCTTGGTACCCTCGAGGTCACGAAACTGATGATGATCTTTGTCCTGGTCGCCCTGTTTGCAGATCTCTTCCTGTGGGTACCATCATCCGGGATCATAGCCTGGCTGGTCTTCTTCGCAGGTGTCGGATTCACCACTGTTCTGATCGGTCTTGTCCACTCACTGTTTGGGAGGTTCAGGATCGATCAGGCGACCTGGTGGCTGCTCAAGGTGCCACTCGTCATATCAGTCTTTGCAGTTGTCTGGGCAGCAATGTGGAGGTATGTTCTATGAGGGTAACCGGGAAGATCAGGGCCTTTGGCAGCCTTGTCTCAAACTTGTTTCACAAACCGGTCACCGTCCGCGAATCATTCGGATTTATTGCATATCTGTCCAGAGGACTGCCCCGGCGTGATGAACTCAGATGCACCGGATGTGGCGCCTGTAATGAGCGGTGTTCGAGTGGTGCGACAAGCATCACTGATCATGATGGCATGAGAACGGTATCCATCGACAGTCTCAGATGCATCTTTTGTGCACGATGTGCTGATGTCTGCCCTGAAGGGGCCCTGGACCTCTATTTCGGAACCGTCCATCACGAAAAGGATATGAGCGGTGCTGCAGGGACGATAAAGTCTGCCGCCGGTTCAGATATGAGCAGACAGTGCCTGCATGATCATGATCTTGATCTCTCTGCATCTGTTCGGTATGCACAAGCAATCAGCCTTTCGCATGAACTGAAGACAAAGAGCGTCACGGTTGACACGAACCTTTCCCTCCAGAAATGCAGGTTCTGTGGCGAGGAGATGCCGGTCACTGAGAAGTTTCTGCAGATGATGGCAGACCGGATGCTCTCCCACCTCAAACCTGAAACCGCTGACGTCGTCAGGAAGGATCTTGAGTTGTATCTGACCGCATGCATCTCATGCAGGCAGAAGTACAGCGTGAAGTGGAACACCCACCCGAGGAAGTTTATATGAGTCTTTCAGGCACCTTTCTCAAAAAATCACCCTGGGTATATCATGCACATGCAGGGGGCTGCAACGGGTGTGATCTTGAGATACTGGCAAGTTTCGGTCCAAGGTATGACCTTGAGCGACTTGGGATAAAACTGGTTGCATCTCCAAGGTTTGCTGATATCCTGCTGGTTACAGGCCCAGTTCCCCTTCATACAAAACCGTTTCTCGAACGGATTTATGCCCAGACTCCGAGCCCGAAGAAGGTGGTTGCCATGGGGGCCTGCGGGTGTTCTGGCGGGGTGTTTGTAGACAACGAGAACTACTCGATCGCGGGCCCGGTTGAGAAGATCATCCCTGTGGATGTGAGAATCCCGGGGTGCCCTCCAAAGCCTGAGGCTATCGCGGATGGAATCATGAAAGCGATGAGAATGTTCTGACATGGGGGAAAAAAGATGCTAGACTATTATGCCCTGGTCCCGGTTCTGCTCCCTGTTGTCGGCGGTATTCTCCTCTACCTGCTGCTTGGATTCTCTGAACGAGTTCAGCGGAGTTTTATCGTTTGTTTCATGGCTCTTCTCTTTGTGATGAACCTCGTGTACCTCATCGCACTTCAGAGTGGGATGATTCATCCTGCAGCAGTCGGTCCGCTTGTGCTTGATGCGCCCGGGATATTCGTCTCCTCTCTTGTGACCTTTCTCGGAACGATGGTGCTTGTTTACTCGTTCATCTATCGCAAGAACAACCACTTTGACTCGACATTTTTTATCCTCTACTTTGTCCTCGCAGGGATGATGTGTGGCATGGCATGCACCTACAATGTGCTTGTGATGCTGATTCTTCTTGAGGCTGCGACTGTTACCAGTGCAGTTCTCATCCTGTTCGGAAGGACGAAGCGGGCGATCAGAGCCACCTACATCTACCTCGCGATCAGCATCTTCGAGGTTATCCTGGTCATCTACGGGGCATTCATCCTGTACAGCAGTACCGGAACACTCGACCTCAGGTTCATGAATATCTCCCTGTTATCATCAGGGGATATCACTCTCCTTGCACTCCTGTTTCTCTTCGGGTTCGGAACAAAAGCGGGACTACTTCCCCTCGGAAGTATCTGGCTTCCACCAGCCCATGCTGATGCTCCTGCAGCGATCAGTGCAACGATGTCTGGCATTCTCATCAAAGTCAGCGTTGTTGCTATGGTCAAGGTGATGTACCCGTTCTTCCTCCTCTCAAACGTAGAGATGCTCATGCTCATTGTCACCTTCTTCGGAACTCTGAACATGGTTCTCGGCGGTGTTATGGCGTTCTTCTCCTGCCATATCAAGCGCCTGCTTGCATGGAGCAGTATCAGTCAGATCGGGTACATCGTTGTTGGATTCGGGCTGGCAACTCCGGTTGCCATATACGGCTCCCTGTTTCACATCCTGAACCACATGCTCTTTAAAGGGAGCCTCTTTCTCATATCGGGAATTCTTCTGTATCAGGTGCATACCCTGCAGATCAAAAAGATGGGCGGGCTTGGAAAGGTCATGCCGCTTACAGCGTTATCCTTCCTTGTCGCCTCACTAGCCATGTCGGGGATGCCGTTTCTGAACGGGTTTATCAGTAAGGAGATCATTTACGAGGGATCCGTAGAGGCAGGGTTCCCTGTGATATTTTCGCTCTTCGGATTAGAATTCACCATCATCAGCATATTCGGCTGGATCACCAGCATCGTGATCTTCATCACGCTGATGAGGGCGTTTTACCTGATGTTCATGGGAACTCCCCGCGAATCGTTCAGGGAACTGCATGATCCCCCGCTCTGCATGCTTGTCCCTGTCCTGATCATGGTAGCGTTATGCGTTATCATCGGCCTCTTCCCTGATCTGGTATCAGGAACCCTGCAGTACATCGCTGAGGTCCTCTTCCAGATGAGAGGGTGAAGGGCAGCAGGGTCCTCTCCGTTTTTATGATTCCATCAGATATCAGGCCCTTGCTTGCCTCCCGGTTTGGTGAAACCGATCCTGACCGGATCGTATTTGTAGGGGTCGGTAACCGGATGCGGGGTGATGACGGTCTCGGTCCTGTTCTTATTGATCTTCTGAGCAGTCATCTTCCCCATGTCATCGATACCGGTGTTACCCCGGAGGAGTACACCGGGGTGATCAAGCGACTGAATCCTTCTCTCATTGTCATTGTTGATTCAGCAGATTTTGGGGCAGAACCAGGATCTGTCAGGATAGTGGAGGTCGGAGATATATCACAGGTAAGGATCAGCGTTCACAAGATCTCACTTGAGATCCTCATGGAGTATCTCAAGGATGAGACCGGTGCTGATATCTTTCTTCTTGGGATTCAGCCCGAAGATATTTCGTACTCAACCACTCTGTCACCTGTTGTAAGCAATGCTGCCCGGGAATGTTGCAGGGTCATCTTTTCTCTTCTGCCCGATATGAGACAATGAATAGTAACAGTCTCATAAAACCACAACGGTGGCCCGTTGGGGGCCCCAGCCCTGATAGATGAAAAAGAGTTTCATGTAAAACGAATTAGGTTGATCGAAAGAGGGCAATACTAATCTACTAATTATCCTTGCAACAATCTATGGTGTGAGAAGATATGGTTCAGATCGATTCATCTGTTTCATCAGGAATGAAGAAGATTGCAGAGCAGGTTGCTGCTGTTTCTTCGTTTCATGGGTATCAGGATACCGCATACTATCTCCCGATCTCCTATGCAATATCAGGCTCTGGGATTGATTCAAAACAGGCTGCTGAACAGGTGTTTGCAGCTGCTCACCAGAGTCCCCTGGTTGGTGCAGAAATCCTGCTTGCCTGCCGGGGGGCCAGTGACGGCCCCCCGTACACCGGGTTTATCGAGGATGCGGTGATCAGAAAACTCGGGTACACCCTGGTTGACGGGAGCATACTCGGGCTTGCCCTGATCGTCGGGAACCCATCCACAGCAGACTATGCCGCTGCAATCTGCAGGGAACTGCAGGAGAAACTCATGCTCACGTTCCTCTCAGGCGGGGTTATCGAATCCCTGACAGCAGCCGGGGTGAAGGTCGGGCTCGACCTCCGGCTTGTGCCGCTTGGGAAAGATTCGCTTGCCGCTGTACATTTTGCAGACATCCTTGCGAGAGTTGCGATGATGTTCGGGGGCGTTGCGGCCGGTGATGCCCACCGTCTTGTTGCGTATGCATCAGAGCGGGCCAAAGCGTTTGTCATAGCCTTCCCTGGTATGACCGAGGAAGAGATTGCTTTCATTGACGGTCTGCGGGTGCTCGGAATCCCGATCATTCACATGGGAGGGTATGAAGGGCAGGACTGGACTCAGGCAGGTCCTACCGAGATCGTCAGGATCGGGATGGAACTCCGGGGCATCCGTGTTCAGGTCACCTCTATTCCGATCCCGATGGCCTGCTCTCCGGCCTTTGAAGGAAAGGCGATTCGAAAGGAGGAGATGTATGCCGAGTTTGGGGGTACTCGTTCTCCGGCTTTTGAACTCCTCAGGGTCAGGGATTTGCATGATGTCACGGATGGGAAGGTCACGGTTATCGGCCCGGAGATCGATGGAGTCCCGAAGAAGTCTGCTGCACCGCTTGGCATCATCGTTGAGGTCGCCGGCAAGGCGATGAAGAAAGAGTTCGAGCCTGTGCTTGAGCGAAGGATCCACAACTTCATCAACTACGGTGAAGGTTCGTGGCACTCTGCACAACGGGATCAGATCTGGGTCAGGGTCTCTGAGGATGCTGTTGCACAAGGGCTGAAGATTGCAGATCTTGGCAAACTTCTGGCTGCAAAGTTCAGGATGGACTTTCCTACCCTTCTTGATGCTGTGCAGGTCACCATGATCACGGACCGCGACCAGGTACTTGCTGCACAGAAAGAGGCCGAACATCTGTATACAGAACGCGATGAACGGATTTCCGGGATGAAGGATGAGGACGTCACCCAGTACTACTCCTGCACCCTCTGCCAGACCTTTGCCCCGAATCATGTCTGTGTGCTGACTCCGGAGCGACCTGCTCTCTGCGGGGCACTTACCTGGCTTGATGGAAAGACAGCATACGAGATGTCTCCGTCAGGGGCCAACCAGCCGATCGATAAAGGAACTCTGATCAACGATGAGGCAGGTGAGTTCGAAGGTGTGAACCGGTTTGTCAGGCAGGCATCCCACGGTGAGGTGGAACGCTGTGTCCTGTATAGTATCATGGATGCCCCGATGACCTGCTGTGGCTGTTTTGAGGCTGTTGCTATGATCCTTCCGGAGACGAACGGGATCATGATCGTGAGCAGGGAGTACAAAGGAGAGACCCCGTCAGGTATGACCTTCTCAACCCTTGCCGGGACCATCGGTGGTGGGGCACAGACGCCCGGCTTTATCGGGATCTCAAAAGGGTACATCCTTTCTGATCGGTTCATACAGGCAGAAGGTGGTCTTTCAAGGATCGTCTGGATGCCTTCGGTTGTCAAGGAAGAGCTTGAGACGAGGCTCAGGGAGAAGATAAGTTCGGCAGGACTCTCTGGTCTCTACGAGAAGATCGCTGATGAGACGGTTGCGACCGATATAGACGGGCTGCTTGCCTTTCTGACCTCGGTGGAGCATCCCGCATTATCGATGGCCCCGCTGCTGTAGGAGGAATCATGACGATATCATACTCACCCGGGTGGACTGCATCGATTCGTGAGGTTCTGATCGGTGCGACCGCAGAAGAAGGTGGAACACGTCGCATCTCCTACCGGATAGGTGGCGAGTCTGATCTCCCGTGTATAGGCAAAGGACGAAAACCCCTTATTGCCTTTGAGATCTGTGATGATCCTGCCATCTGGCCTGACGTTGTGAGAAGTGCATGCACAAACCTGGTCGACAATCCTCCTGCCTGGGCTGAATACGTGGATAAAACCCTGCAGGCGGATCTTATCAGGCTCAATCTTACCTCGACACGGAGACGGAATTTTGAGGCATACGATGCAGTGGGAAAGACTGTAAGATCTGTTCTTGCTGCAACAAGCCTGCCCCTGATCATTGAAGGAAGTGCAGATGCCGAGATCGACTCAGAAGTCTTCCAGCGGTGCGGTGAAGCAGGAGAAAAGGAGAGACTTGTGCTTGGAACCGCAGAAGCTGCCCGGTATCGCAGTGTTGCAGCTGCAGCCATTGCATATGGCCACTCGGTCATCGCCCAGTCACCAATCGATGTAAACCTTGCAAAGCAGCTCAACATCCTGCTCCGGGAGGCTGGTGTTCCTGATGACCGGATCATCATCGATCCCTACACCGGGGCACTCGGGTACGGGTTCGAGTACACATACTCGACCATGGAGCGGATCAGGTTTGCAGCATTGAAAGGTGACGCAGATCTTGCAATGCCGATGATCTGTGCTCCGTCTGATACCCTGACCATCAAGGAGATCAGGGGAGCGGTTCACAACCACGAGACCGCGGTATCATGGGAGGTGGCAACCTCGGTTGCTGCTGCCCTTGCAGGAGCAACAATCCTTGTCGTTAGGCATCCTGCCTCTCTGGCCAGACTCAGGAAAGCGATAGATTCTCTTTGGAATGCGGAGGTGGCCTGATGGCACTCAAGGCCCTTGATATCTATAAACTGCTCCCCAAGAAGAACTGCAAGGAGTGTGGTGATCCGACCTGTCTCACGTTTGCAATGAAACTGGCACAGGGAAAGGCCGAGCCTGATCTCTGTCCGTACCTTGACGAAGAGGCAAAGAATATTCTAGGTGCCACTACCCGGCCGCCGATCCAGAAGGTGACGGTGGGCATGGGTACTCTCTCGTTCACGGTAGGTGAGGAGTTTGTCTTCTACCGGCACGAGAAGACGTTCTATCACCAGCCCGGGATCCTGTATGCAGCATCTGATTCGGAATCAGACGACCGGATCAGGGATGTTGTATCCCAGGTGAGAGGCTGTAAAGTGACCAGGATCGGGATTGATCTGGTGTTGAACGGGCTTGCAGTCTCTGCAGAATCCGGATCCCCGGAGCGATTTGCAGCCGCTATATCTGCAGTGGTTTCAGCAAATCCTGATCTCCCCCTGGTTCTGATGGCCTCTGATCCTGTTGTCATGGAGGCAGGACTTGTGGTCTGCGGTAATTACCTGCCACTCATCAGGGGAGCAGGCGATCAGAACTGTGAGGCATTCTGCTCACTTGCAAAGAAGTACGGGGCTCCGCTCGTGGTCTCAGGAACCAGCCTTGAAAACCTGGCTGAAAATGCAGCCCGGTGCACCGGGCTTGGTGTCACCCAGCTGATGCTGGATCTCACAGGCGACGAGGGGGAGTTTGTCAGGTCTTCAACCCTTGTGCGACAGGCAGCCCTTGCCAGATCTGTCCCGGGTCTTGGCTATCCGGTGTTCCTCGATGCACGGAGCACCGGGTTTTCAGGCCTTGTCACAGGTATCGTGAAGTTTGCCTCCGTGATCGTGGTAAACCCGCTCTCCCGGACCGAGATGCAGGCTGCTCTTGTGATGCGGCAGAACATCTACACTGATCCCCAGAAGCCAATCCAGATGACGCCCGGACTCTACCGGGTGGGAACACCCGGACGTGATGACCCGGTGTTCCTCACCGTCAACTTTTCGCTCACCTACTTCACCCTGCAGGGGTACCTTGAGTCAACCCGTCGTTCCTGCTGGCTTTTGATCGTGGACACCGAGGGGATGTCGGTGCTGACCGCTGTTGCAGCAGGAAAACTGAGCGAGTCGGTTGTCAAGGATGCAATAGAGAAGTTCGCCCTTGCAAGCGAGGTGAACAACAAGACCATCATCATTCCGGGGTACGCATCCCCGCTCTCAGGCAGGATAGAGGAGTACACCGGGTGGAAGGTCATCGTCGGTCCCCGTGATGCAGCAGAGATTGCATCCTTCATCGAGGAGGAGCTGAAGTAACCGATGCCTATCGTCACCTTTCTCCCCGGGTTCAGGAAAGTCGAAGTCTCAACATCTGACTCTCTCATGACTGCTGCCCAGAAAGCAGGTCTTGCGATCAACGCAGTCTGCGGCGGTGTTGGGAAGTGTGGAAAGTGCGTGATGTTCCACAAGTCAGGCAGGATCAGGTTTGACACCGAGCGGTTCAGGGAGTTCTTCAGCCAGGAAGAGAGGGATGCCGGTGCCCTCCTCTCGTGCGAGGCATTCCCTGAGGATGACTGCCAGATCATGGTCCCTGAACGGACGCTGATACAGAGCCAGCAGATTCTCATGAATGTGATCGGTCAGGAGACTGTGCTCAATCCGTCGATCAGGAAGTACTATGTCCAGGTCCAGCCGCCAACCCTTGCAACACCCACCTCTGACCTCTACAGGCTCCTGGATGCAATATCCAATTCAGATGGCCCAAGCAGCAAACAGGTCTATGTCCCGCTTGAGATTCTCAGGGTGATCCCCTCCATGCTCAGGGACAGCGGGTGGAAGGTCACTGCAACGATCGCCAGATTGCCTGCCGGATTTCGGATGATAGAGATCGAGAAGGGAGACACTTCAGGCAGTCTGTATGGGGCTGCGGTCGATCTCGGGACCACGACTGTGGTAGCCTTTCTTCGTGATCTCAACACCGGTCAGGTGATCGGTGTCGGCTCGACCTATAACAAGCAGATCTCCTGTGGCGAGGACATCCTCTCACGGGTCAACTACAGCAAGAGGAAAGGGCTGGTGCGACTCCAGGAGCTGGCGGTTGACTCTATAAACACTGCGATCACCATGGCAGCAAACAATGCCGGAGTTGACAGGGATGACATCTGTGAGGTTGTGATCGCAGGAAACACCATCATGACCCACATGCTCCTTGCGATCGATCCCTCGTACATGATCGAGGAACCGTATGTCCCGGTCGTCAGACGTTCGCTTACTGCTTCAGCCGGACGGATCGGCCTCTCCATAAAGCCTGATGGCAGTGTCTTCATCTTCCCTGCAGTCAGCGACTTCATCGGGGGGGACATCGTTGCAGATATCGTTGCATCAGGGATGGCAGAGAGTGCTGACATCTCCCTGCTGATAGATATCGGTACCAATTTTGAGGTGGTGCTTGGCAACAACGAGTGGATGTTTGCCTGCGCAGGAGCAGCAGGTCCGGCTCTTGAAGGTGGAGAGGTTCTCTTCGGGATGCGGGCTAACCCGGGTGCAATTGAGAAGGTCTCGATTGATCCTACAACTCTTGATCTCAGGTGCGAGACGATCAACGGGAAGAAACCGGTGGGTATCTGCGGTTCAGGACTTATTGACGTGTTGGCCGAACTTCTGCGGTCCTGTGTCATCGACAGAACCGGGAGGATCAATACAACCATAAGCCACCCCCGCATTCGCCAGGGTGAATACTTCCCTGAGTTTGTGCTTGCCTGGAAGGATGAGACCGGCATCGGGAAGGATATCGTTGTGACCGAGAATGATATCAAGAACCTGATCATGAGCAAGGCCTCAACACTTGCGGCATGCATTGTCCTGATGAACCAGGCAGGAATTACCCGTGAGGATATCAAGAACCTCTACTTTGCAGGCGGGTTTGGGAACTATATCAACAAGGATAATGCCATCACGGTCGGCCTGATCCCTGAAGTGCCGGTTGATCGGATCATCAACCTCGGAAACGGTGCTGCAGAAGGGGCAAACATCGCCCTGATCAACAGAAAGATGCGGAAGTTTGTTGATGATATTGCGTACCGGATGGGGTATATCGAGCTCAATGCTGAACCCACCTTCATGGATGAGTACACGAAGGGGACATTTTTGCCCCATACCGATCTCACACTCTTTCCGATGGTTGAGAAGAGTCTTGAGCTCTGCCGGCTCCGTGTGGAGGAGAAGTAATGGCAGGATTTCTGAAGTCCCCGCATAGCATAGCATCAGGGGTCGGTTCCCTTCCTCAGGAAGATCCTGGCCAGGCAGTTGATGATGTGCTCAGGCTATGCCCTGAAATGCCGTATGCACCCACACTCCCGAACATCTCCCCCTTTGAGTCCATCATCTGGCATGACTCAGAATTTCTGCCAGGCAGGGTCGTTGAGGGAAACAAACTCTACGTGGATCGGGCTCTTGACTTCTCGATTGAGATGGAGCAGGTGTACCTCGACTTCATGGAGCAGAATATCGATCGGTATGCTGCGTCACCCGAGTATGCGGCCGGATACTTTGAGATGGCAAAGAGAGATCTCTCACAAGTCTGGTGTGTCAAGTGTCAGGTCACGGGTCCGGTTACATTCGGGCTGACGATCACCGATCAGGATCGCCGTCCGCTTGCGTATGATGCCCAGTATTTTGATATGCTTACCAAGATGCTGGCACTTCGGGCACGGTGGTACGAGATGCTGATGCAGAAGACCGGTGCCCCACAGACACTGGTGGTCATTGATGAACCGTACCTCGCTGCCCTTGGATCGTCGGTGATGCAACTCACCCCCGAGATGGTTGCATCTGCGTTTGAGGATATCGGATCTCTTATTGAAGGCGGCATCGGAGTTCACTGCTGTTCGAACACAGACTGGGGACTTCTCATGTCCCAAAATCCTGCAGTGATCTCGCTCGATGCATACGGCACTGCCAAAGAGTTCCTTCTCTACAGGGATCAGATCAAAACATATCTTGAGGCCGGAGGAATTATTGCGTGGGGGATCGTTCCTGCAGAACTTGACAAGTTTAACCTTGAGACAACCGAGACTCTCTGGCAACGGTATCTCTCGATCAGAAATGATCTGAAACCCGTAGTTGGGCATGAATGCTTTGATGCACAGGCTATTATCACCCCGAGCTGCGGGCTTCGTCTTGCAGATGTTCCGGGTGCGATCAGGATCATGGAGGCCGTGGCCGAGATCTCAAGACGTACCCGTAGCTTGTAACAGATCCGGTTGCATTCAACACCTTTTTCTCATATCATATAACCACAAGTCAGGAGGACATCCTTATCGTCATGTCCCTGATGCCGGAAATCCTTTCATATCCGCACCCTGATATCTCCTCAGGTTATGATAAGTCGTCTCCTCTTCCCGGTAGTTCTCCTGTTCATTCTGATCACTCCCGCCCTGGTTCAGGCTGCAACAGATCCTCTCTCCCAGGCTGATGATGCCTATTACAACGGAGAGTATCAGCGTGCGATCCGGTGGTATGATGAGGCCCTTTCTGCCAGTCCTGATGATCAGGGTGCGATGATCGGGAGGCTCAGGGCACTAGCAGCTCTCTCACGATGGGACGAGGTTGTGAACGGGGTGAACCGGTATAATCTCACCTCTACAGGAACCAGCGAGGTATCAGCGATCAGGGCTGAGGCAGCGGTGAATACTGGCAATCCAAAAGAGGCCCTGGAGATCCTTGACAACTCATCTGACCTGAACAGGACCGAGGATGTGCGAATCAGATCAGAAGCCCTGATAGCTCTTGACAAGGGTGAAGAGGCGGCCTCGCTTATCAGAAAAGAGGAAGCCGAAGGGCCCCTTGATCCCCGTCTCTCCCTGCTTATGGGTACAATCCTGATCAGAGATGGAAATGTAACTGCATCACTCCCATATCTGCAAGAGGCATACCTGGCTCTTCCGAGCGATCCCGACGCCTCTGCCTCGCTGGGAGATGCGGCTGCCTCACTTGGAAAGTACGAGGAGGCTCTTGATTTTGTCAGTAATGCAGCCTCCCTGAACCAGAGTGATCCCGGTATCTGGGTGACGGTCGCATACCTGAACACCCGGCTTGGCAGGTACGATGAAGCGATAGACGCCCTTGAGCATCCGCTGGCCTCAACTCCTGATGATCCACAACTACTCAATGCTAAGGCGTATGCCCTGTATCTGAGCGGACGAGGAAGTGAAGGCCGTACACTCGCTGAAGAGGTACTCAGACAGCATCCTGGGAATCCTGGGGCCATGGATACACTCGGGTGCATTCTGCTCTCCGAAGGGAAGGTTGAGGAGGCTACCGGATACCTGGAGCAGGCAGCAGAGTACCTCTCCAGAGATCCCGAGGTCCTCTCACATCTTGCAGAAGCCTACCATATGCAGGGGCAGGACAATAAGGCTGAAGACCTCTATCAACGCTCGCTCAGGATCGATGATACGTCTGGCCGGGCATGGAGAGGGTACAGCGAGGTCCTTCTTGCCCTGGAGCGGTATCCGGAGGCCGCCTCCGCAATCGCCGAGGCATTCAGGTTCTACCCTGGAGACTCTGAACTCATCGCGTGGGAGAAGAAGGCTGACAAAGTGCTTGTTGACTGGTATCTCAAGGAAGAGGCGGTTAACAGCACCGGACATGAATAGGGAAAAGATTTTTTGTGCCCTGTCAACCGGCTCTCATCGGTTCAGGCATCCCTTCACTGAAGTCATAAACCTCCGGCTTGAGGGTCTGAAGGTTCAGGATGACTGCCTGTGCAGGTGTCGGCTGAATATTCATCTGCTTCTGAAATGCGGTCTGACTCTGCCATGTCCCGGCATTGATTGCCAGCACTCCCCTATATCGGGTGATGCCGGTGATATGAACATGGCCGCAGTGGACAACCTCGGGGATCGGATCAATGACGAGCCGGTCGACCGTGTCGGCAGCTATCGGTGTTCTCTTTCCATAACACGGGGCAAGGTGCCGTCGCTTGAGCATCTCAGGGATCACATCATGTGCCTTTTCATAGCTGGCACCCGGTATCACCCCGATGAGATCATCGAATGACCTCCCGTGATACATCAGAACCCTGACACCCTGGAGGTTGACAAGTGCCGGATTCTCAACCCATACACAGTTTGAAGGGAATGAGCCGATGAACTTCTCAGGAATCACCGGCTGGGGTTCGGCTCCCCGCACCACGTCGTGGTTACCGGGAGCTAGCACGATCTGCAGCCGGGACGGGAGCTGGGAGAACATCTTTCCGAGCGCTTCATACTGCCCGTAGATGTTTGGGATGGTCAGTTCCTTATCCTGCCCAGGGTAGATACCGATCCCGTCCACCAGGTCTCCAGCTACCAACAGGTATGATATGTCGCTCTCTTTCAGCCAGTCAGAGAACCGCCCCCATGCCTCTTCAAGAAATGTGTCTGACCCTACGTGAATGTCAGATATCAGGGCTGCGTACCCGGGCTTGTCACTCATGTACGGGGAGTAGGTGAACGGGATATCAGGCCTGAAGAGTTGATCCGCAAACATGAGGGTCCCTTCAGGTGAAAGGGTGCCCCTTACCCCGATCACCTCGTCAGGCACGATCTTCTCTGCCTCTTCAAAGTCATCGCGATCCTTGTTAAAGAGAATATTGATAAATCCGGTCGGATCCTCTATCTCGATCAGGCGGTGCCCTTTTCCCGTACTCCGGGCTTCGACCACCATCCCGGTGATGGCGAACTCTTCTGATTTGTACCGCGAGTTTCGTTTCAATGCTTCGATAGGGATCGGACTGCATCTCCCCCTGACCATCCCTGAGAGCCTGGTGTACCGGTCATGAAAGTATGTGACATAATCCTCCACCCTTCCTGCCGGTTTGCAGGAACCCTTTCTTCCTGCAATCACCTCAAGGGAAGGATCTCCTAAAAACCGTATTCCGTCCCGTGCCGGCGTGGTTCCTGGCAGGTGCCGGCCGGAGACAACCAGGCAGTCATTCGGAAGTGCAGAGATGATAAGGTCGATGAGACTGTCGTCGTTCTGCTCCCTGATATACCTGACCACATCGGGATGAACCTGGAGCCGGTTGTCCAGGAACCGCTCCACGATGGCGGATGAGTTAATACTCATCCCTCCTGGAATGTGGCAGCGGATCGGTCACCTGGACAGAACCGAGTGTAGACGGCAGACTCACGGTACTATACATGGGCTCTGAAAAGGGATCAACATATTTGAGACACTGCTGTCCGGACGATTTATCTCTCCCTGAAGGTCTCCCGGCATGGCAGTATGGCAGTTCAGTATTAATATTTCTCAGAGGGAACCTACATACTTACACCATGGCAGCAAAGTCCGAAAAAAAGCCAATAAAAGCCTTAATATCTGATTTCTGGAAGAGTGAAGAGCAGATTCCCTCTGCAGTCCGTGAAATCGCCTCTGTTCTGGTTACTGTTGGTATCATCGTTGCCATCCTCTTTCTGGGTTGTGGGACCTGGCCTGCTATTGTTACCATCGAGTCAGAGAGCATGGTCCCCCATATGAACGTCGGCGATCTTGTTCTCGTGGTTGCCGCTGACCGGCTCAGTCCCCTTCAGAGTATGGCTGAAGGCGAGGCCTCGGGGTACCAGAAGTACGGCATGCCTGGTGATGTTATCATCTACCGTCCGAACGGGAACACTGACCTTCACCCGATCATCCACCGGGCCCTCTACTGGGCTCCCGCCGGGCAGACAAATATCACATACCGGGAGATGAACAAGGCAACCGGCCAGATCGAGACGAAGCAGTATGTGGCCCCCCATGACGGGTACATCACCAAGGGCGACAACAACCCGGTCATCGATCAAACCGGATTCGGGGACAACTACCGGGGAACGGGCTCTGCCATCCAGCCGGTTAAGAAGGAATGGATCATAGGGAAGGCTGTGTACTCTGTGCCGTACGTCGGGTACCTTCCTTTGAACATCGGACCTGTCATTGTCATCGTGATAGTCCTCATGATCCTTCAGGAACTCTATACTCGGCGCAAGTCCTCCAGTGACCCGGCTGTGACCCAGACAAAAAAGAAGTAACGATGAGCATGAAACTACAGACACTCCTTTCAGACACGCTTGCCGGTCACCGGCTCACACCAGAAGAAGGTGCATATCTTCTGTCAGTTACCGGACGGGATCTCTATCAACTCTTTGCTGCAGCAGATGAGATGAGGGAGAAGAAGGTAGGCAACACTGTCACGTTTGTGCGCAACCAGAACGTCCATATCACCAACATATGTAAAAACCTCTGCGGATTCTGCGGGTTTGGCAGAAAAAAAGGTGATCCTGATGCGTACCTCTTCGGCAGGGATGAGATACAGGCACAGGTCCGTGAGGCAAAAGCACGGGGAGTTACTGAGATCTGTTTCCTCTCCGGTGTTCACCCTGACTTCAGGCTTCAGAACTACCTCTCGTTTCTGGAGTGGGCACACGAGATCTTCCCAGATGTTCACATCCATGCCTACTCTCCTGATGAGGTTGACTGGATAGCACGGAAAGAAAACCTGGAACCTGCAAAGGTCATCAGTGCCCTCAAAGAGGGCGGCCTTGGAAGTATGCAGGGAACTGCAGCAGAAGTTCTCGTGGATGAGGTCAGGGATGTCATCTGTCCGGCAAAAGTGAGAACTGCACGGTGGGAGGAGATCATCAGGGAGGCTCACCGGCTCGGACTCACCAGCTCTGCGACGATCATGTATGGGTCAACCGAGACTCCGCAGGAGAGGGCTGCACACCTCGATCTTATCCGCCGCATTCAGGATGATACAGGAGGGTTCTCCGAGATGGTTCTCCTCTCCTATATCCATAGCAGGACCCCGCTCTACCAGAAAGGGACAGTCAGGTTCGGCCCGACAGGAAGGGACGACCTGGTGACGACCGCAGTCTGCCGGCTATACCTTGATAACATCGATCATATCCAGGTCTCATGGCCGAAGATCGGTATAAAAATGAGTCAACTCGGTCTGCTTGCCGGAGCAGACGATCTCTCAGGCACCATGTACATCGATGATGTTACCGGTGATGCCGGTGCAGATCTCTCTGATATCTTTGAACCTGAAGAGATGGCGTATATCTGTGCAGATATCGGGCGTGAACTCAAAGAGCGTTCGACGCTCTACAAGATCCTAAAATAAACTAGCCTCTTTTTACCTGCCTGACATCAGCTCCGGTCAGGTTTGCTCCCCGGAAGTCAGCGCGGGTTGTCTTGATATTGGTGAGACGTGCACCGGTGAGATTTGCATTGATAAGAACCGCTTCGCTCAAGTCTGTGTTGCTCAGGTTTGCCTTGACCAGGCTTGCCCCTACAAAGTTTGCTTTGCGCAGAATCGAGAACTCAAAATCCGCCTCATCAAGCCGTGCTCCGTTCAGGTTGATACCCTCAAGGTTCAGACCGTTCAGCTGTGCCCCCCTGAGATCAGGCCTCTTACGTGGATTGAGTTCTTTCCATTTATTCCACTCCTCAACCCCTGCCTTGATAGCCTTAACCTGTTCTTCGTCAGCCATCTGCACCAACCAGTTAAGATAATTAGGCATCGGCGGGTATAGCAGTTGTGTCTTGTATCCGAATAATTGCCTGTTTCAGCCACCGTGTGCAGAGTATGGAGCCGTTCTGTCCAGCAGACCAAAGGTATATCCGCAGGCTGTCCTGATCCTCTGAGTGATGACACGGCTTTTAATATCGATTACCCTGGTGCTCGGTATGCTGCTTGCCGGCCTTCCGGCAGTCGTATCGGCCGCTGATCTGATCCTTGAACCGATGCCGGATACTCTTCAGAAGGCTGCAGAGGGTGCGGCATCACAGGATGATCGGTTCTTCTCAACTGCTGCACCGATGATAAAATCACTATCAAACGGCACTGTGCCGCTCGGAAGTCAGCAGATGAAGGTGAATAGTGCGTACTCTCTCATGAAAGGGATGAATATCAGCCCTGAAAGGTTTGATGAGGCTAAAGCCACCCTTGCATTCCTGTATTACTCGGTGAAGGCAGGAGAGGCGTACGAAAATTATCACGCAACAAAAAAATCTGTTGCCTCTGTGACAACCGGGATTGAGTTCTACGATCTTGCCCAGATCTATTACCAGACTTCATCCGCATGGTGGGAACTCATCGCTGCCTCATATCCAAAGGTAACCCTCTATACTCTTCCGGCATCTAGTGAGCCTTTACCTGAGGATGATATCGGAGTAGGGACAGTGCTTGAAGGCCTGAAATTCCCGATCCTCATGGAGCACAGAATACCCGACCCATCAAAACCATACCAGAACGACGAGATCAACACCACGATCTCCAGGTGGATTGAAGACAATATCGATAGTATCCCTGTGAACCAGACAGATCGCAATGATCAGTCAAAAGGGTATTACTTCATGATGGGTGATGATGTAGCCAAGGCAAAGTCTACGTATATATCGCTCTCTTCCAGGAACGTTCCTGCTGAGTTCTATGATACAGCAAATTACATCGATGCGTTTCTCTACTTAATCTCACAGGCCCGGGAGTATTACAACAACTACCTGACTGAAAGAACAAATATTGCGTCTGCAACAGATGGAAGGGTTCCCTACGATAAATCAAAAAATTACTACGATCAGGCCCAGATTGCCCTCAATATGTTCAGGGACAAGGTTTCAGATGTAAAAGGCAATACGACGATCCCTGAATTCCCCAGATTTGATGAAGTACCCCTCGGTCCTCAGCTCGATTCTGAAGGAACGCTTCATGACTACTGGGGCGGAACCTACTGGTAATAGACAATATCCTTCTTTTTAATTCGACCACGCCATGTCCTGAAACCAGCATGGCTATACCATCCGGAATCCAACTCTCTACTACCTTTTTATGAAGATCCTGATCGCTGTTCCCCCTACCGGATACCATGACAAGGAGTTATCCCTGGTCATCGCGGTGTTTGATCATAACAAGGCAGAGTACGAGTTTGCATCAAACCAGGCAGGGTACGCGAAGGGAACACTGGGGGGAAGGGTGTATACCCCACTCAGTTTCGAGGATGTGATCCTGCACAAGGAGGCCGAGTATGATGCCATGGCGATACTTGGAGGGCATGGAGGGCAGGCTCATTTCTGGAACAGCAAGGATCTGCTCGAACTGGTGAAGATCTTCCGGCTTCACCGCAAAGTGATCGGGGCTATCAGCACCTCGCCGGTGGTGCTTGCCAGGGCAGGAATTTTGAAAAAACGACCTGCAACTGTGATCAACGGCCCCCCAATCAGGGAGATGATGAAGGCTGATGTGAAGTTCGAGGACAAACCTGTGGTGTTTCTCGACAGAATAGTCACAGCCAGGAACCCTGATGACGGCAAACGTTTTGCTGAACTTATCATCGAGTATATTCTTGGAAACCCTGAGTTCAACGGGCCTCAAGTGGTCCCAGCCCCGAACAAGCTCGGGTTTGATATCTGATCAGACCGGTTTTATCTTACTGGGTAGCTGCAAGTTTTCCTGCACGCTCAAAGCACCGTTCTGCATCACGGTCCTGTCCGTTCTTGGCAAGTGCCTTTCCCTTTGCATACCAGGCTACTGATGAGTCAGGCTTCTTCTCGATGATCTGATCAAAGTACTGGATTGCACTTTTGTACTCGCCGACATCGATGAGGAGGTTGCCGAGCTTGTACATCGCATCGGTATGTGAAGGATCACTCCTGATTGCCTCAAGGTAGCACCTGACCGCCTCCTCAAGGTTATCTCCCTTTTCAAGGAGCTGACCCATCTCATAGTAGGCATGTGAGTTGTTGGGATCTATCTCTACCACACGCAGGAAACAGGCAGTGGCGTTCCGGTACGCACCAAGTTTCCGGTATGCCACCCCTTTTGAGAACCAGGCATTGATGTGCCTTGGGATGATCTTGAGGGTCTGGTCCAGGCACTGGATCGCCTCCTGGTATCTTCCTTCCTTGTACAATGCCTGATTTCCCATCACGAAGTAGACATCTGCAATGTTCTTGCGGTACTTCGTGCTCCCCGGATCCCGCTCCATCGCGGTCTCGTATGCCTCGATTGCCTCGGCATATTTATGAAGGATCTTGTATGAGTTTCCGGTGAGGAGCCAGGCAGGGGCAAAGTCAGGGCGTTCTTTCAGGCATCGCTGAAAATAGGATATTGCATGCTGGTAGGCCCCTATCTTCATGAGTGAACGGCCCATGCCATAGAGGATGTCAGGATCATAAGGCCTGACCTTTATCGCCTGTTCATATGCCTCTATGGACTCATGGTATTTTCTGAGATCATAGAGGTACCGACCTTTCAGATCCCAGGGATATGCATAAGCTGGATCAATCTTTTTTGCCTTTTCAAAAAATTCAACCGCTTCTTCCCGCTTTCCGAGTGTCCAGAGTGCCATCCCCTTCTCATGATAGGCTGGAGGGTAGTCCGGATGCAACAGGAGTGCCCGGTTACATAGTTCTATCGCTTCTAGACACTTCAGGGCGTCCTGTGCCTTTTTTGCATGGGCCCGGAGTGCTCTTGCCTTGCTGGTGATCGCCTCCACGTGTTCAGGCTCTATCTCAAGTGCCCGGGTGAAACACTCCTCAGCTCTGTCGTACCGCTCAAGCCCTGAGAACGCTTTGCCCATCCCGCTCCAGCACCTGGCACTCCCCCTGTTCAGTTCAAGACCGCGGTTAAAGGTCTGGATGGCTGCCTCGAACTTCTCCTTGGCAAGCTGGTTCTCACCTTTCTGACAGTAACTATCTGCCGGGGTGGTATCAGATCCTCCCAGCCAGTCTCTGATTCCCATAATTGTGAATGTGGCGATCCTGCACTTTTACATTATTCTGCAGGAATAAAAACCTATATCGACAAAAACCAGTGGCATGATCAGAAAAATTCTCCCTGTATTCTGATCACATCGGTGCTGTCAGTTGCCTGTGCATAGGCATCGAGTGGCTCCTGGTTCAGTTCAATGAACCTGATCCCCCACGAGACCTTTCCAAGGATCTCCCGTGCCTGCTCCTCCTCGCCGAGGATGCAGAGACCTGCAGCCATCGCCTCGAGCGAGGTGAGTTTGAAGGGCTTGCCAAAATTCACCGGATTAGCAGCGAGTAGAAAGGGAAGAGCCCGTCTGAACCTCCAGTTTCTCACAATGCTGGTATCAAGCACTGCCCAGGAGCAGTCAAGGGCTGTGATGCTCCGGGTCCGCTCCCTGTCAGCAGGAGACAATGCCTGCTCGGCAGTGGGATCAAGGATGAGGCTGCTGCGGGGGACGTGGGTGAGACGTGAAAAAATCCTTACCATTCCTGCCCGCTCCAGCTTTTTCATTGTGCATTTCTTCGGATCACAGGTGTTATCCCGGTATGCAAGGAGCGGTATCATCTATCATGACTGCCGTGATATGAGATAATAATGTATCTCCTCTTCTGCCCGTGTATCAGGGATCAGGGTCTCCGGGCATCAGGAATCACCCATGAACGCGATATCCGGGCATTTGATCAGGCCTTATCACGGTGTAGATCGTTTGGAATTGAGGTGCGGTTCCTGCCCTGTCCCGAGACCCTGTTCCTGGGAGCGGATCGTCAGCCTGCCACGTACTCGGAGCGACTTGATACACCAGAGTTCAGGATTCTGCTTGACAGGCTCGAGCAGGAGATAAGGTCCATGATCGCAGCAGAGGGATCCCCGTATGCCATTATCGGGGTCGATTCGTCACCAACCTGCGGGGTGAACCGGACATGGAGATCTCCGGCCGGTAGAAAGGCCGGTCGGGGTGCCTTTCTTGAAAGATTCCCTGATATCCCTGTGTACGATGTGTATGCCGTTGCTGCATGCCGGATATACCTGGCCGGCCCGCTCTTCTCAGAAGCAGAACGCAACTGGAACATCAGGATAGCAGAATATCTCCGCTCGTATGCCTATGATGTCTATCTTCCACAGGAGATAGGGGACTCTTCAGCTTCACGGGGAGTTGATGCACATCAGGAGATCTATACCCGGAACCTCTCGACTCTCGATACATCAGACCTTGTTGTTGCAGTGATCGACGGGGCTGATGCAGACTCGGGGACAGCATGGGAGATGGGATATGCCAATGCAAAAGGAGTTCCTGTGTATGCCCTCAGGACCGACTTCAGGATGGTCGGAGCCACAGAGCATGTAAATCTCATGCTTGAGCAGTCAGCGGTTGTGACCCGGAGCCTGGAAGAACTGCGTGATGCCCTTCCCTTCCCGATACCTGCCGGTTCATCTTCCGGTAAGAAGGAGTAGCAGGGCCGAGGCACCTGATGCGATCCCTGCTCTCCCTCTGGAAAACGTGCCGGTTGATCTATTCATCAGAAGGAGCAGGATACCCAGCGCAAACAGGTACTCTGACGGAGTGGTCAGCTCACGCATGAGACCCCAGCCAAAGTAGTCCTCCATCTGGTACACAGGAAACGGTCCGAGAATGGGGTAGAACCAGTTCACCGGTATCTTCCACATCTCATCAAGGATCTGGTGAGTCAGGATCCCGATTCCAAGTGCTGCAATAATGAGCCGATCCTTCCAGAGAGCACCGGTGATCAGAAGGATAAGAACGAATCCTATCAGGGAGTGAGCGATGAGCCGTCCGTCCCCGATTGAAGGGAATACGATATAGCCAAGCGGTTTGTCTATGAGGTCAGGAAGAACTGATCCCAGTATGCAGGCCGGGAGAATGTACCCTGACCTGAACCGCTCCTGAAGGAGCAACCCTGCACCAGTGCCGAAGAAGAGATGGCAGGCTATTAACATGGCCGGTTATCAGAGATTGCACGCTGCCTGATCTCTTCTGCAATCCTGCGTGAACTGGTGTACGGGGTTCCTGCATACTCACTGATTCTGACGATGTCAGTCTTCAGCCCACGCTCGTTCAGAGCGCTACGAAGTCTGCTCTCCTCAAAATGCTGGTTGAATCCGAGGGTGATGATATCGGGCTGTATCTCCTCTATCGGCCTGAACATGTCGTGCTCATCACCGAGGACTGCCTTAAAAACACCCTTCAGTGATCCGACCATGATCACCCGCTGCTCTTCGGGAATGATTGGGCGTGGCTTATGCTTCACGTTCGCATCCCTGGCAACGATGACCCAGAGTTCGGTTCCGAGGTGTGCAGACTCTCTGAGGTACCAGAGGTGCCCGGGATGGAGAATGTCAAAGGTTCCTGTTGCTACAACCCGGTGAACATCACTCATCAGGAATCACCTCAAGATCGATCCTTGTCCCGTCTGCACGAAAGCACCCCCAGTCATCCTGAGCATACGGGTTCCCGACGATGATGTGACAGGATCCGGTCCGCGAGAAGAATGCAATATCTGCCTCTGAAGGTCGGATGGCCCCGCTCGGGTGGCTGTGTGCGCTTCCAATATACCCAACGTTGAGGGGGATCATCTCGAACAGAACTGAAGCACTCTCTGATCCACCTATGGTGCCGGGGATGATGTCCACGTTCCGGATCACCCCGTCTTCGGTGGACAGGAGTGCCGCAAACTCCCGGGGGTGTGACTCCTGTCCCATTATAAGCAACAGGGAAAGGGTATCTGCTGAGATTCCTCTGATATTCATGAATTATCCGTATACCTGAAGGAAGAGATGTTGGACCTCATCACTCATTGATTGTTCCCTGAATTGATCCCTGGCTGTCGATCAGAACTGGCCGTCCTGCTCATAACTCCTTCCGAACCTGATCGCAAGTTCTGCCTTATACAGTTCCCGCCCTAGATAGCCGGCATGATCAAGGAGCGAAACTGCATCCTGGTTCAGAAGGGTGTAGAGAAGATCCTGCCATCGCTTTCCTCTGACTGCTGATCCATTTCTGACCGCGATGATCCATCCGTCCTCGATCCCGATCCTGAAGTTCCCGCGCGGATCATACTGGATCTCATCAGGCATCTCTTCTGCATCAGTAACAACAGAGTACTCCAGGGGAGGCTCCCGTCTCCGCCGCTTCTCCTTGATACAGAAGAGATCGATCCCGAGATCCTTGGGGTACGGACGTTTACCGGTGAGGAGCATCATCTCGGTTGCCCTCCTCATCTCTTTGATGGCCCCCTGGGTTTTGTCACTATGCTCACTGCAGAAGATGACCGACGCATGAAGCTCGTGAGCCATTGCTGCAAGAAGGGCGTTGACACCGATGGAGTCAGCATCGATCAGTTCGGTGACGTTTCCGGCCCCGAAGAAGAGAGGGCAGCCGGGATCTGAAAACCCGGCAAGAGAACTGGTAAGGCCTGATCCTGCCGGTTGCAGGAGGGGATCAGCTATCAACCGTGTGATCCCCATCCCCTTCGCTGATTCTATCGTCCCATTGAGCGTCTGGTCCCGGGGTACGATGACCACTGCTGCACCGTAAGCTGCCACATCGGGCCCGACCTCGCTGATGTTCCCGTGGTGGAGCGAGAGGATCAGATCCGCTCTCGAGAGTGCAACCCTGATGAGGTCAGGGCTCTGGGTATCTGCAGCAAGAGGACCGGGAAGATCGTCGATCGCTGCAAACACCCTCCTGACATCATCCGGAGTTGCATCAAACCCGAATCCGAGATCCACGATGTCAGCCCCGTCGTCAAAAAACCTGATCACCCGCTCCCTGATATCAGACTGGCGGTGAGCATCCATGATCTCGGCAAGGACCTTCATCCGGGATCCGCCCCCTATCTTCACTCCCCTGATTGAGAACTCACCGAGAGCCTCGTTCTCGAGCAGGTTCACCCGGTCTGCCGCCTCTCTCTGCCTGATAGATGTCAGAAGATCATCAGCAGGAATCTCGCGGGAGAGTTCAACCGTGCCGAGAATTTTGAGGATCATCGGGAGGTCGGCTGCGTGTCGCGGCCCGCGGTAGATCGGAACCCCGGTCTCCTCCTCTACTCTCTGAAAAGAAGCGGTGCACATGCCTGATGTGATCACCATATCGTAGGACCCGCCTGCAAGCAGGTCTCTGAGTTTTTTAGGCGTGAGAAATGATGCGAGTTCCCCGGTTACAACTACCGTGGCGTCATATCCTGCTGCCGCTTTCCTGACGGCCTCTTCGGTGATCCTGCCGGTAGGGAGGAGTATCCGCATCATCCTTCCTTAATTACTGCAGGAGATAACCTATAGTAGTAGTGATGTTATCTGCTGATCTTCACGTCCATACTTCCTGTTCAGGGGATGGTGAGAGCCGGGTAGAAGAGGTACTTGCAGCAGCACGCGCAGCAGGCCTTGATGCCATTGCACTGACCGATCATGATACTATAGAAGCCTGCAAAATTGCTGCATCATTAGCCTGTGATATCCTGGTAATTCCCGGAGTGGAAGTGTCAACCAGGCAGGGTCATCTGCTTGCACTCGGGGTCAGTGGAGATGTTCCCAAAGGCCTTGATGTCCTTGAGACGATCGATCTGGTTCACAAGATGGGCGGTGTTACCATTCTTCCGCATCCGTTTCACCGGTACAGGCACGGGGTTGCCCTGAAGATGAAAGAGGCCCTTGCGGCAGCAGATGCGATAGAGGTCTTCAACAGCAGGTACATTCTGGGCGGAGCGAACCGCAAGGCTGCCCGCTATGCCCGCAGACTTGGCAAGCCGATGGTTGCGGGGAGTGATGCCCATAACTGCAGGTACGTCGGGTACGGCAGGACACTCATCGATGCTGATCGCAGCGTTGCCGGTATTCTTGATGCTATCCGCACTGGTAATACAAAGCCCGCTGGCAGGAAGACTCCTGTCAGAACCTATACGAAACAATCACTCCGGAACTCATGGCGGAAACTGAAGGGCAGAATAACCAGGTAAGGGTCGCCTTTCGGATCGGTTATCTCGGCAGTTCCTTTTATGGCTCCCAGTTCCAGCCCCATCACCGGACTGTAGAAGGAGAGATAAGGCAGGCCTGTGTCAGGGCAGGGTTGTTCTCTGATACCAGGAAAGGAAGGCTTGCTTTTTCGGGCCGCACTGATCGTGGGGTTCATGCCAAGTGCCAGGTCATCGCATTCTCAACACCGTATCCTGACCGGGCCCGCCGGGCACTCCCAGGCCAACTCCCTCCGGACATCTGGGTTGACGCCTTCTGCGAGGTTCCTGAGTCATACTCTCCACGTCGCGACGTGATCAGCAGGACTTACCGGTTTTATTTCCATGAGATGCCTTCAGACCTTACTCAGATGAAAAAAGCTTCTGAGCTATACCTCGGAAAGCATGACTACTCGTGCTTTGCACGCGTTGAGCCGGGAAAAGACCCCATACGAAGTATCACAGAGATAACTGTGCATACTGAGGGGGACTGCTGCTGGATAGAGGTGACAGCCCCAAGTTATCTCTGGCATATGGTACGGTCCATGGCTGAAGCACTCACCCGTGTTTCTGAAGGCCTGCTCTCACTGAAAGAGCTTGAGATGATGCTCACCGGCAGATGCAGCAACAAGATGAAACCTGCACCTCCTGACGGTCTTATCCTCTGGGAGATAACCGATGTACTCCCATGGCGACCTGTTGCTCCGCTGAAACGCACATTCAGACTCCATGCCGATGCGGCAGCAGAGCATCAGCTCATGGCCAGGGTTCACCGGCTCCTCTCGCCTTCTGTCGAGTGATGGGAGTTTGCAGGTCGTTGAAGAGTGAGAAAAGAGGTTAGAGATCCCGCTCGACCTTTGTGATCATCGTCTTGATGTCAAGCCAGATGATCAGTTCACTTTTGTCTTTGTCACCGGTCTTGGTCTTCTTTCTGATGATTCCCAGGATGTCCCGCTCATTGTTCTGTGAGGCGTGCGCATCCTTGTCGATGTCCTCGTCTGCATAGGTGGTGACGGCGAGCACATCATCCACGAGGACTCCGATCATCTTCTCTGATACACCCTGGTCAAGAACGATGATCCGTGACTTCTTCTTATCCCCTGCTTCCTTGGTGATCTTCATCATCTCTTTCAGATCGATGATGGTTGTGATCACCCCTCTGAGATCGATGATACCCTTGATGAATGAGGGCGTGTTAGGCAGCGGCGTAATCTCGGTGGTATTGATGACCTCCCTTGTGTCGAAGAGATCGATGGCAAAGAGTTCATTTCCCAGGATAAACTCCACAACCCGCATGCTCCCAGCGGTGTTAGCACGTGAGACAACCCGCTTCTTTACCGGCGTACTGACAATGCTCTGCTGTTGAACCTCTTCTGAATCACTGTCTACCAGAAATGTGCCCATATTTTTTCCCTCCATCTGATGTACCGGGCTGCATGGTGTCAGGACTGTTGTCCTTCTCCCATCCCTATCTGCTAACCGTATCAGGGTGTTGAATGATGAATCTTTCGTTTATATGTTTCTCCGGTTTGCATGTATAGCCCTGCAGGGCTGACTATGATCCCTGAAGAACAGATACATGCCTCAAACGATGACCGGGCGTGCAGTTATCCGGCATGGAAACGAATAATGATGAAATATGACCCCCCCATCACCCGAAATGGTTCTTAAGCGCTGGTTTGGGTACCCCACATTCCGGCCACAGCAGGGTGATATCATCAGGGAAGTGATCAAGGGGCGTGATGTGCTTGCGGTCATCGCAACAGGCGGAGGGAAGTCGGTCTGTTACCAGATACCTGCCCTCATCAGGGAAGGTCTCTGTGTCGTCGTCTCACCGCTGATTGCCCTGATGAAGGATCAGGTCGATGGGCTCCGAGAACTTGGCATCCCTGCGGCCTTCATGAACAGCACCCAGGACTCCAGGCAGAAGCGGGAGGTTGAGGATGCGATCAGGGCGGGCACTCTCAGGATCCTGTATGTCTCACCTGAACGACTGATCCAGCCGTCGTTTCTGAAATTTCTTGCAGAGGTGCATCCGAGCCTCGTGGCCGTGGATGAGGCACACTGCATCTCCCAGTGGGGGCACGAGTTCAGGCCCGAATATAGGCGTCTTGCCGTGATCAAGGAGACATTTCCTGATGTTCCGGTCATTGCACTCACAGCAACGGCGACGCCGTCGGTCAGGACAGACATCATCAATGAACTGAAACTCTCGGATCCTGCTGTCTTTATCGGGAGTTTTAACAGGGCAAATATCTCGTACCTGATTGAGAAGAAAGAGTCTCCCGATGTCCAGGTGGTTGCTTTTCTCCGGAAGCATGCCGGTGGGTCCGGGATCATCTACTGTTTTTCCAAGCGGCAGGTTGAGGACCTGACGGCAACACTGCGCAAGAACGGGTTTTCTGCCTCTGCCTATCATGCAGATATCCCGCCTGCAGAACGTCATGCGGTCCAGGACCGGTTCCTGCGTGACGAGACCAGGATCATCGTGGCGACAATTGCGTTCGGGATGGGGATCAACAAGCCGGATGTCAGGTTTGTCATCCACTATGATCTCCCCAAGAACCTGGAGCACTATTACCAGGAGACCGGCAGAGCAGGGCGGGATGGCGATCCTGCAGAGTGTCTTCTCCTGTACAGCAGGGCAGACTACCGGAAGATCTCGTATCTCGTCGAGAAGATGGGCGAAGGGGTTGAGAAGCAGGTTGCCATCAGGAAACTCCATGACATGATCGGGTACTGTGAAACCCGGGCCTGTCGCCGTGCTGTTATCCTCACCTACTTTGGTGAAGGATATAGTGAGCCAAACTGCGGGGGGTGTGACAACTGTGCCTCTGGCAGGAAGACCATGGACGGGAGGCAGGTACTCGGGACCATAGCCACCTGCGTTGAGGAACTGGAGGGGGGATTCGGCATCTCGTATCTCGGGGACATCCTCTCCGGCTCGGTGGATGAGAAGGTCATGAGCAACGGACACGACAAACTCTCCTGCTTCGGCATTGGGAAGGCCCACCGGAAACGGCAGTGGCTCTTCTGGATCCGCGAGTTGATCTACTGCGGATATCTCACCTCGTTCGGTACAAAATATCCGGTTGTCAGGTCAAACGATCGGACCCGCGATGCACTTGCCGGGAAGATACCGGTGATGATAGGAGAGCCTGATTTCCAGGCAGTGCTCGCACCGGGAGCAGTCACAGAAGAGACCCCGGTCTACAGTGCCAACCTCTTTGAGATCCTGCGAGACATCAGAAAGAACATCGCAGACGAAGAGGATGTCCCGCCGTTTCAGATCTTTCCGAACAAAACACTCAAGGAGATGGCGACCCGGCTGCCCAGGACCAGGGCTGAACTGCTCACCGTGTACGGGGTCGGCGAACACAAGGTCTCGCGATATGGAAAGCAGTTTCTTGAGGCCATCTGTGCATATGCGGATCATCGTCAGACCATCGTGATGAAGGCACACAAGGCCAGACTATGACCAGCCCATGTACCTGGTGTGGAAAGTGCTGCATGAACATGCGTCAGTACATTCTCGTCGGGAACCGGTCTCCTGACGGCAGGTTTTCATGCGAATGTACCCTCACCAAAGAAAAGTTCCAGGCCAGGGTTTCCAGTCAGGATATTTCCCGGATGTTTGATAGGAACTTCCAGTTCAGGTACCCGAAGGCGTGCCCGTTTTTGGTGCAGGGCGATGGGGAGACGTTTGCCTGTCTGATCTATCCTGACCGGCCCGGTCATTGCAGGTCGTTTCTCTGCTCCCACTGCAGAGAAGATTCCCCGGAAAACTGTGGTGGATGAGATCATCGGGGTTCAGGGTTTTGTTTCAGGCCGGCACTACCTCGATTGAGCCTGGAATAATCCTGCTCATCAGCCACTCCGGAACCTGCCTGCTTGTTTTGAGCACGATCCTGAAGATCTCTTTGTCCTTCTGAACACCGGTCCAGGTTGCATCGAGCTGGTAGCCGGTCTCAAACACCGGAACTCCGAATATCCGTATTGAGAAGACCCGTTTTCCTATCTGCCTGGTCTCACCCAACTTCATCTCCTCCCGATGATCACCGATTCTGAGTGCTATTTTATCACCGGTCTGCATGGCGAGAATATCAAGACTGCCAACCCGGACACGTTCTCCGTCAGGCAGTGAGGCCTGGTAGGTGGTTGTATAGGGATATGCTGAATCTCCGGTTCCGACCTGATCAGGTGTTATCTGCAGGGTCAGGAGTGCTGCTCCTACCGCTCCGACTACCACAATGATCAGGATCAGGACCGCGATCAGCGTTCTGCGGTTACTGTCTTTCATCTCCAGGTCTCTCCATTTGGTTGGCCCTCCCGCATTCGGCCCGGCAGGGTCAGGTCTGTTCGTCATGAGGTACCCCTATCCGGTACTAGGATATCCCCCGGTATCAGCATGCCGGCCTCCTGCAGTACCCTGATCAAACTATCATTATTTATCATGAAAAACAAACGGATTCTGACACTCATGCCAACGGTTCCAGACACCGAATATATCCATAAATGCACCTCGGCATGTGCCGGATGCAGTTCTGATCTGATCCTCAGGCATGTCCTGAAGGCTGCAGGTCCAGATACCGTACTGGTGGTTCCGGCCTGTTGCACCTCGGTGCTGCAGGGTGTGTATCCGAATACGTCATTTGGCATCCCGGTCTACAATGTTGCCTTCGCCTCGGCAGCAGCGGTTGCTTCAGGTATGGCAGCTGCGTTTGAAGAACTTGGGAAGAAGACGAACGTGATCGCCTATGCCGGTGATGGAGGAACTGTTGATATCGGGATCCAGGCACTCTCCGGGGCACTAGAACGGGGAACCAACTTCCTGTACATCTGCTATGACAATGAAGCGTACGGGAATACCGGGATGCAGCGTTCAGGTTCAACCCCTCTCGGGGCAAGGACAACGACGACACCGGGCGGCAAGCCACATCCAAAGAAGGATCTCGACCGGATCATTGCAGCCCACAATCTCCCGTACATGGCAACCAGCTGCAGTGCCTATCCCCAGGATCTCGTGAAGAAGGTTGAGAAGGCACTCTCGATCCAAGGCCCGAAGTTTATGCATGTGCTCGCCCCCTGCCCGCCAGGCTGGCGGTACGATGCTGCAAAGACGATAGAGGTTGGAAAACTTGCGGTAAGGAGTGGTATCTGGGCTATGTACGAACGTGAGTATGATACCCTCACCCTCTCGGGCCAGACCAAGGCAGCGATGCTGAAGCCGGCACCACTCGAGGATTACCTGAAGATGCAGGGCCGGTTCTCAGGTCTGAAGCCAGAGCAGATCACCGAGATCCGACAGTCCATGGAACGAAACCTGCGGCTGCTCAAACTGGAGGCAGAAGGAACATGCTGACAATATCAACCGGGAACAACGCGGTTGCTGCAGCAGTGAGGGAAGCCGGAACTGCTGTGGTTGCTGCCTATCCTATAACCCCGCAGACCGAGATCGTCGAGCAGATTGCAAACTTTGTCACAAAAGGGAGCATGAAGGCCAGTTACATCCCGGTCGAGAGCGAGCACTCGGCGATGGCCGCCTGCATCGGTGCCAGCATCACCGGTGTCAGGACATTCACGGCAACCAGTTCCCACGGCCTTCTGTACATGCACGAGATGGTGAACTGGGCGGCAGGTGCCAGGCTCCCGATCGTGATGGCAAACGTGAACCGGGCAGTCGGTCCGGGCTGGAACGTCTGGGCAGAACATACCGATTCACTGCAGGCACGTGACACCGGCTGGCTGCAGGTGTATGTGGCAACCGTGCAGGAGGCATACGATGCAACCCTGATGGCATTCAGGATCGCAGAGGACCGACGGGTCTACCTGCCGGTGATGGTGAACCTTGACGGATTTGCCCTCTCCCATATCACCCAGCAGCTTGAGGAGGTCAAGGCCGGAGACTTCATTCCGCCACTGGTTCTGGATCATAAGATCGACACCGAGAACCCAGGCGGATACGGATGCATGACCTCGTCGGTTGACTATGTCAGGATCCGTTCCGATATCGAACGCTCAATGCGTGACTCGGTTGAGGTGATCAGGGAGACCGAGGCAGAGTTTGAGAAGCGGTTCGGCAGGAAGTACTCCTGGACCGATGATTACCGATGCGAGGATGCCGAAGTTCTGATCCTCTCGATGGGAACCCTCGGAAAAGAAGCAGAGGTTGCTATCGACATCCTTCGGAGCGAAGGGATCAAGGCAGGGTCGATGCGGGTGAGATGGATGCGTCCGTTCCCTGAACTCGATCTCCGGGACCGCGAACTCGTGGTCATCGATCGGAACTACTCGTTCGGGTTTGGTGGTATCCTCGCAGGTTCAATTAAGGCAAAGACCGGAAAGGACTGCTACAACGTTATCGCAGGTCTCGGTGGGCAGGAGGTTACCTACCATGACATTGCTTCGTTTGCCAGGAACCGGAAGATTGGCACTGAAGAATGGTTCGGGGTGAAGATCTGATGTACGAGATTCGTCTTCATTCCCGGGGTGGACAGGGTGGTGTAACTGCTGCCAAGCTGATGGCTCTCGCAGCGTTTCGCGATGGTAAGTATGCAACGGCTGCCCCGTTTTATGGTGCAGAACGTCGTGGTGCTCCTATCGTCTCGTTCATCAGAATTGACGATCAGCAGATCAAGATCTACTCACAGATACACCAGCCTGATCTCGTCGTGGTGCTCGATGCCTCGATCATTGACCTGGTAAATGTCTTTGACGGCCTGAAACCTGACGGAAAAGTGCTGATCAATGCACCCGAGATCCCAAAAGCTGCAGCAGGGTACAAAACGTACTGCGTTGACCTGACCGGCATAGCTCTCAAGACCGATCTCGTGGTTGCCGGAAGTCCGATCCTCAACACTCCTGTTATCGGTGCACTCGCCAAGATGGGGCTCTTCTCACGTGAGTCAGCACGGGCGGCGATATCAGAGATGTTTGCAGATGAGCGGAATCTGAAAGCAGCCATGATGGCGTACGAGGAGATGGTGGTATGAGAGAACGACTCGCGATCTCCCGTCCGGTTGAGGGAGCCTGTGGAAAGACCGGAACCTGGCGTGTGTTTCGTCCGGTTGTTGACAAGGATCGGTGCAATGCCTGTGGGATGTGTGCAATGTACTGCCCCGACGGTGTCATCGACAGTAATTACGATATCGATCTCGTCTTCTGCAAAGGGTGCGGCATTTGCGCGAATGAGTGCCCGAAGAAGGCGATCACTATGATCAGGGAAGGCGAATAGTCAGGCCTTATCCCGTCTTTTTTTCTGCAATTGTACGTTCGACACAAACCCTGATACTTTAAGATATCTGATCGTTCTTGCGCAGTTATACGTTGGTGCGCAAAAATTTTCTGACTGCACCAAACTATTATCCGCGAACCTGCACCACATGGTAGTATGGTCCGGTACTCAATAACGATGGAGGACGATCTGACCAAGCGGATCGATCAGGAGTGTAATGCCAGGCAGTTGTCACGGTCTGACTGGATTACTGAAGCCTGTGCCCGCCAGCTCAAGCGTCTCTCCGGATTCGGGATCTATCCCTGCGGCCAGTCCGGCCCGCTCATCGATGACTCGCCTGCACCGGTCAGGCACAATATGCAGAATTACGATGAGACATATCGCAACTTCAAGATAGAGGTACCCGAGTTCTTCAACTTCGGATTCGATGTCATTGATGCCTGGGCAAAGAAGGATCGCAACAAGCTTGCCATGGTCTGGACGAACCAGCAGGGCGCCGAGCATTTCTATACCTTCCGTGACATCTCCCGCAGATCAAACCAGATCGTCAACATGCTGATCAAGTACAAGATCGGCAAAGGCGACAAGGTCCTGATCATGCTCCCCAGGGTTCCCGAATGGTGGTTCATGACCATCGCCCTGATCAAGGTTGGTGCGATCTACATCCCTGCCCCGACGATGCTTACCCAGAAGGATATCGAGTACAGGGTCAACGCTGCTGAAGTCAAGATGATCATCACCTCTGAAGAGAATGCAGACAAGGTCGAGGCAGCAGCCCCCCACTGTCCGTCGCTTGAGGTGAAGATGATCAATGATACACAACGGCCCGGTTGGATCTCCTACCTGACCGAACTTGATTATCCAGCACCGGTATCCTCCAGGATTGTGAACCTCAAAGGCCTTCGCAAGACAAAATCAACAGACCCGATGGTGATGTTCTTCTCATCAGGCACAACCGGGGAGCCTAAAATGGTGGTGCATACCCATGACTACCCGCTTGGGCATATTGTGACTGCCAGGTTCTGGCATGACCTCAGGAGCAACGATCTGCACTTTACCGTATCAGATACCGGGTGGGCAAAGTCAGCCTGGGGAAAACTCTTCGGACAATGGATCGAGGGTTCTGCCATATTTGTGTATGACTACCGCCACAAGTTCAATGCCACCGAACTGCTCCCGCTGATCGAGAAGTACGGGATCACCACCTTCTGTGCACCGCCCACGATCTACCGGATGCTTGTCATGGCCGACCTTCGCAAGTATGACTTCTCTGAGCTCCGTCACTGTGTCAGTGCCGGCGAGATGATCAACCCTGAAGTGATCAAGGCATGGAAGGACATGACCGGTCTTGAGGTCTATGAGGGATACGGCCAGACCGAACTGGTCCTCTGTGTCGGGACATTCCCATGCATGCAGCCAAAGTATGGTTCCATGGGCAAGCCGTCTCCCGGCTGGAAGATCGAACTTCACGACGAGGATGACAAGCCGGTCAAACCCGGTGAAGAGGGTTCAATCGCAATCAGTGTCAACCCAAAGCCGGTGGGTATGTTCCTTGAGTACCATAACAACGATGAAGCCAATACCAACGCCTTCAGGAACGGGTTCTACTACTCAGGCGACCGGGCGATGATGGATGATGACGGGTACTTCTGGTTTGTTGGCCGTGATGATGATGTCATCAAGGCATCAGGATACCGCATTGGCCCGTTCGAGGTTGAGAATGCCCTTATCGAACATCCCGCAGTCGGGGAGACTGCAGTGGTCGGATCACCTGATATCATCCGTGGATATGTGGTCAAGGCATTTGTCGTCCTGAAAGAGGGGTATAAACCTTCAGAAAAACTCGCACGTGAGATTCAGGAATATGTCAAAGGAGTGACTGCTCCGTACAAATATCCGAGGAAGATCGAGTTTGTCACCGAGCTCCCGAAGACCATTTCAGGCAAGATCAAACGGAAGGATCTCCGTGAACTTGAGATGAAGCGGTTTGAAGAGGAGCAGAGGGACGGTAAGCACCGGTAATCCTCTCTTTTTTGCGCGTTCAGACAGGTATACATGATTCGATTGTCTGAAGGCATTATCGGGCATGATTCACGTTAGTATCACAGGAAAGCATCTTTGGTATGAGTCTCAGGAGAGTACTATGAGATCGGTCTCTCTTTCGCGGCAGGTAAGTGCCTGGGCCCTGCCGGCTTTTGTGCTGGTAGTGGTCTGTTCTCTTCTGCCCCTTCCGGTCAGTGCTGAGGACGGGTATTCGGGTGGTGCACCACTGGGCGCTCCGAACTGGATTCTTGAGAGGATGGATACCAGTATTCTGCCTGATTATTATCTCCCTCCGAACACGACAAGCGATCAGGTCCGGGTTCCGACATATAGTTCGTACATCAGCAGTGGGAACAAACTTCTCACGTCCGGCTCTTATGCAGAGGCTAAGAGTGCATTTGAGAATGCGATTCAGAAGAAGTCTGAATCATTTGATGCCTGGGTTGGAAGAGGTCTTGCACTTGAAGGGCTCAACCGCTCCCTGACCTCTATAGAATCATACGAGAATGCTATAAAATACGCACCAGATGACGGGAGTTCATGGGTTGCGCATGCCGGAAAAGGACGGGTGCTTCTTGAACTGAACAGGTATCAGGATGCTGCAGATTCACTTGAGACTGCAATTAATGAGTATACCAGATCAGGGTCAAGCAACATGGATGACCTGACGTCTATCTACAATCATCTTGCAGAAGCAAAGAACAAACTTGGTCTGAAGGATGATGCCGAGGCAGTTAAGAAGAAGGCAACAAGCCTGAAATCCGGCACCGGCACAGTATTTGGTAATAAGAGTTCGCTATAAACATCAGAGGCATACGCCTCTGAAAATACTTTTTTACCCTGCAGACAGATTCTGCATCATGATAATACGGATGCGATCTGCAGTTCTGGTTCTTGGTATCATCCTGATTCTTACCGGTGTGGTCAGTGGTTCTTCTCCACAGTATATCTCCCTTGAGCGAGGTATGTGCTTTGGGACCTGTCCGGTGTACACGGTGACCCTGTTTGAGAACGGTAGTGTCTTTTATCATGGTGAAAAGTTTGTAAAAGAGGCAGGGAACCTGACTAGTACCCTGAACGGATCAGGTTTTTCAGATATTCTTCAGGCTTGTAATGAGACCGGGTTCTTCCAGATGAATGACGAGTATGTGAACCTGGACATGACCGATATGCCGAGTGCGACCATCACCGTTCAGAACGGGAGTGGTATCAAGCGGGTTGAACATTATCATGGCGATACCCGGGCACCTGCAAACCTGACTGTTCTTGAAGACCTGATCGATGAGACAGTTCAGATCACGAGGTGGACCGGAGGATCTGATACGGCTGAAGGAGAGCAGATATAAGGTATCTTTAAAGGCCGTGCAGATTCTATGGGAGTAACGGGTATGATGCTGAGAGAGCGATACGATCAGATTAAAAGCCGGGTTCATGTGATACTTGATGACCCGACACCCGGGGATAGAACTGCTTTCCGGGTTCAGTGGTTCCTTGCTCTGGTGGTTCTGCTGAATGCGGTGGCGATCGTTCTCGCAACGGTACCATCCATTGACAGGCAGTTCAGATTTCTCTTCGGCCCTCTGATGAACTCCTGTCTCCTCATCTTCACCATCGAATATCTTCTCAGGATCTGGTCATGCACATCCTCTCAGAATATCAGAGAAATCATCGGCGACCGGTTCAGGTACGCCATGCACCTGTACCTGCTCATCGATCTCATCTCGATTCTTCCCATATTTTTCCCGATTTTACTTCACAGGAACCTGACGTTACTCCGGACTGTTCGCCTGCTTTCAATATTCAAACTTGGAAGGTACTCCCGGTATTCACAGTCTCTTGCCCAGTTGAAGAGAGTTCTCTTCAGAAAGAGGGAGATCTTTGCGATCATGGTCTTTATCCTGATCTTCGTGGTTCTCTTCTCGTCAACACTTCTCTACCTGATCGAGTTCCCTGTCCAGCCGGAAAAATTCTCAAGTATTCCAGCATCAATGTGGTGGTCGGCGATGACCATTACAACAGTCGGGTATGGTGATATCTATCCGGTTACTACCCTTGGAAAGATCATTGCTGCCGGTTTTACGTTTTTGGGCGTCCTTGTGCTCGCTCTCCCATCTGCGATCCTTGCCACCGGATTTATTGAAGAGAAGAACAGGCATCCTGACTCAGATCCAGTGCAGAGGGTTGCCAGGGCCGGCCTGATGAACCACTTTACATCACTGCATGATGAGGGAAAACTCTCTGATCAGGAGTATGAAGAGTACGTGGCGATGGTTACTTGTTTACGTCCGAAAAATGAGTAACTCTGGTGGATCACCGGATGAGTTTCCCGGTTATTCGGCCTCAAGTTTTTTCTTTGCATCCATCAGGAGTTTGACCTCGTCATCAGATACTTTTGGGTACGAGAGGTTCAGACCCTTGATGGCAGTGACGATCGCCTCAGCAACAGCGGTCCGTGCCACCCATTTGTAGTCACCGGGTATCACAAACCAGGGAGCAAATTCTGTCGAGGTTGCCTGAAGCATATCTTCATACGCTTTTGTATACTGGTCCCAGTACTGCCGTTCTGCAAGATCGGCGACCGAGAATTTCCAGTACTTCTCCTTGTGTTCGAGCCTGTCAAGGAGCCGTTTCTTCTGCTCTTTCTTTGAGATATGAAGGAAAAATTTCAGGATGAGCGTTCCGTTCTTGACCAGGTGCTTCTCAAATGAGACAATATCCTTGTACCTCCCATCCCAGAACTTTTTTGCATCAGTCCCGATGTCAGGTGCAAGATCGGAAAGAATATCCGGGTGAACTTTCACCACCAGCACATCCTCATAATATGAGCGGTTGAATATCCCGATCTCTCCCCGTTGAGGAAGAACTTTTGAGTATCGCCAGAGAAAATCGTGGTTGTGCTCTTCGTCGGTAGGAACTTTGAAGCCGTGTACCGAGCATCCCTGTGGGTTTACCCCTGACATGACATGCCTGATGGTTCCATCCTTTCCTGCGGTATCCATCCCCTGAAGGATGATCAGCACAGCATGACTCCGGGCAGACCAGAGCACATCCTGCACTGATGCAAGAGCAGTCCGATCATTTTCAAGCATCTCGACGAGGAGATCCTTTGATCTCTCCTCACCGAGCAGCTTCATGCCCTCGTTCTGTGCCCAGCCGGTGTCAAAACTCTTCAGGTTTACTTTTCTTCCGGGTTTTACGATGAACTGCTTGATGTTCTGTTTTATTTCAGGTTTTTTTAATTTCATATTTCGACTCTCCAGAGATCTCATTACAGGTCACCTATCCATCTTTTCCTCTTCTTTCTGCTCCTCTGCCTGGAATGGAGCGTCAATTTTACTGAGTATCGGATCAGGCTGTGCAGGAACTTCATCCGGATAAAGGGTTCCTGTTTCATTGGCTGTGTTCATCGCTCGTTCTTCTTCCAAAGCCACAGCAGCATCTATCTTTTTTGACTCCTTTGCATCTCCTTTGAATGCATCAAATGGTAAAACGCCCATCAACAAGAGTATCAAAAAGAATAGAAAAACAGTCACGATAATTCCAAGAATGATTGGGGCAGCATGATTGCTCCATATTGATTCGGATGTATCTTCGCTGGTGACTGTATGGTGTCTTTTTTCCGGAGGTGAACTCATGGAATTATGCCCCTGCCTTCTCGGGTTTTCTTACCAATATCATGAGAATCAGTGCAATAATCTGTATTCCCATTGCAAACAGAAAGGCAGAATCGAAAGCTGCCGCGAGTTCAGCCGGTTTTAACGTATGAGCCGCAACCTCTGCCATCTTTGGTCCAAGTGCAGCAGTTGCAACCAGCAGGGTGATGGTGACTCCGAGAGTAGAGCCGAGATTTGTCATCATCTTGAGAAGACCGGATGTCATTCCCCGCTCTGAGTCTGGAGATTCTCCCATTATTGCACTATTAAGTGGAGCAAAGGCGATACCAGCGCCGGCTCCAAGAACGAACAGGTAGAATGCGACTTCGCCGGTGTGGCTGGAGACAGATATTGTTGACAAAAAGAAGAGGGCGAGTATCATGATGATGAACCCGACCATGATCGGTTTTTTTGTTCCGATGATATCTGATATTTTTCCTGCGATAGGTGCGGTCATGATGTTCCCGACCGGTAGTGAAAGCAGCAGGGCTCCGGATGTTCCTGTGGGAAGATCCTTTACGATCTCAAGATAGAAGGGCATGAGGAACATGACTCCTGCAAGTCCCATCTGCAGGATGAGAATATTGATGTTCTGAACTGTGTAGGAACGGTTTTTGAAGACTGACAGAATGATAAGCGGCTGTTGCTCCTTTTTCTCACGAATGTACAGGAGGGTCCATGAGAAGACTGAAAGCACAAGGGCCTCAATGCCTGTTCCGATGTTCTGTGTCTGGATCTGGTTCAGCCCGAAGATCAGGGACCCGAGAGCAATGAATATCAGGACGACCCCTGGTGAATCAAGGCGAGATGTCGGGGATACTGCAGGACGGGTTGGTATCACATAGATCCCGAGAAGTATGGCAAGGATTCCAACCGGTATGTTGACATAAAAGATATACTGCCACGAGAATGCACTTGTAAGAAAGCCTCCGATAACCGGACCAAGAGCAACACCAAGCATCGTAAACATGGCAACGAGACCGAGAGCCTGGCCTCTGACTTTTTCACCCAGGTATGAGGTTACCATCACCGATCCGAGTGCAGCGATGATCGCACCACCCATTGCCTGAATCATCCTGAACAGGATCAGAAGATCCACACTGGTTGCAATACCACATAGACAGGATCCAACTGTAAAAATCACAAAACCTGTGATAAAGACCTTTTTGTATCCCCTAATATCTCCGATCTTTGCAGCCGCCAGAAGCAGGCTGACAAGGATGATCAGGTATGCATTCAATACCCAGGATGCAAGCACTGTTGATACATTGAACGCTTTTGCAATACTTGGAAGAGCGATATTTACAATTGTAGCATCAAGACCGGCCATGAATGATCCCAGCGAGATCACCAGTACGATCAGGAGTTCTTTCCCGGTCATATGGGATGAAGGGTCTGATCCTGCCATAGTAGTAGTGATCCTTTCTACAAACCAGATAAAGGATAAGGTCTGGATGATCCCCTTACTCCACACATGGAGAATAGATGCAATTCCCTCTGATTTCGAAAGTTATTTCTCTTCCTGTTATGTAGATCCCTTTTCATGGGTATGAGAGATGAGCTGTTCACTCACTGGATCAATGCACTCGGCGGTGTTTCATTTCCGGTTTCTTCAAAAGAGTCAGTTTTTTCCGGACTTCCCAAAGGTGCTGAAGGTAATATGACTGTGGGGGGATTGGTTGTCTGTAATGTTGGAGAACTATTTGAAAAGTTTCTTAAACCCTCTGACTTCCCAATAAACTCGGCAGAAGACCTTGTTCGTCTGATATTCGATCGCGCAGGAATATAGGGTGGCTTTCACCTGTATCATTCTCAACCAGATGCCAGATCCCTAACGACAGATCTATCATCAGTCCTGGATCCCTGAACAGTGATGATTTAAACTAGATAATTTGGGCGTTATTCTTAAAAACAGGCTCGAATCTGATCCTCATTATTCATCTACGATACCTCTTTGTTGAAACCCTCTCAAATGGATTCTTTTATAAAAATATCCTCAAATATCGTTTTGCTATCCCCTCTCTATCAGGCCCTGTTTTTTAGTTGATAGTAGTGGTGCCCTGTATGAAGATCCGGGCCTGACGATGCCCTGGTGACAATCATTTTCAGGCAATAATTTATCGAATAATTCCAAATCGGAGCGACAATTAGTTGCATTTTTCTTGATTCTCAAATTTAAGTAACTAATAAAGGTTCCTGGTGTCACTCTTCTGAGCTGTGTAAAAAGTTACCATTTTGTTCTGGCCTGCTGAATCATCAGGAAGTACCTGGTCTGAAGTCCGGACCTCTGAAAAACCAGCCGTTTTCAGAATTGATTTCATCTCCTCTGTCTGGTAGTAATGATTCCAGAATCTGTATATTTCGGGGCAACTCTGATCAGAACAGACGGCATGCTGCTCAAGAATCACATGCTGGTCGGGATAATGAAATGACTGTGAAAGGGCGAGATACGGATATGGCCTCCAGAATCCCTGCTCTGACACATCCCAGTCTTTTTTGCCAATATTCATAATCTCCGGAGCATGCTCATTCAGGATATCGAAAATAAAGAGACCACCCGGATTGAGCAGGTTTACAATGTGGTGGAGCAACCGATCCCGGTTCCCGGGAATCAGCACAGAGAAGTCACAATAAATCATGATCACAAGATCGAAACGGTTATCTAGGGTCATATTCAGGTAATCCTGATGCAGGTATGTGATCTCAAGTCCTTTCTCTGCAGCCTGCGATTTCGCATACTCAATCGACCGATGAGAATAATCCACTCCTGTTACCGTATGGCCAAGCTCAGTTAAGAGCTCGTCATACAATCCTGGCCCGCATCCAAGATCAAGAATCATGGAAGATTTCTCCAGATGAGATTCTATCCACCGTATAGTTTTTGTAACTGTAGTAATTCTCCTGCTTGCTGCGTCGGTACTCTGATCCAGATGAATCCGGAGCAGTTGTTCTGATATGTAGTGGTCATCCCACATCAGGTGTGTTCCCGGCTCGTAGAGTTCAGGGGCACATGTCAGGCTAAGGAGGTTGGAAATATTCATGCCATCACGTCAATTTTCGCGGGTTGGGACTGTTGGAAGAATCACGCCTGTTGCTCGGATCATGTGATGCACCATTTTCTCCCGAATTCAGGTCTGGAACTGCAAATGCAAGCAGAATAATTCCGAAAACCCCTGCTGCATAGATCATTGTTGATCCACTATATCCGAAAAGTCCGATAAGGATACCCATGCAGGCAGTTCCGATACCTGCACCCCCGAAGAGACCGAGTCCGACAAGGGCAGAAGGAAGCCCTTTTGATCGGGGCGTGATATCAAAGACCAGAGTTGCGACGGTTGACTGTATGCATATATATCCGAGTCCAAGACCTGTCGAGGCCACAAGTCCGGTCTCCCATCCGGGAAACACCGCGAACAGGAGCACCGATCCAGATGCAAGGACGCCTCCACCTGCAATCATCCATCGCGAACCGATCTTTCTGCCAATTCTCCCTGCCTGTGTTCCTCCAAGTAGAGCAGAAAATCCGAAGAACATTACAACTGCTCCGATCTGCATGTATCCGAGGCCGACTACCTGGTGCAGGAAAGATCCAAGATAACTGTACATGCCAATCAGGAGAAAACCCGATGCACCAGCGAGTGGGAATAATATCCATGACGCAGGATGGTAGAATATATCCTGCAGTTCTTCCCGCACTGGTCGGTGAGATACCGATAGTTCAGGTTCAGGAATCTTTGGTATGAACAGGAGAGTTCCTACGGCTATGCCGGAGAAGAGTATGAACGGCACCCGCCATGAGAATAACTCTGCGAGAAGTCCGCCGATGCCGACACTGAGACCCTGCCCGAGAAAAACAATCCCCATGAATATTCCCACGTAATGCTGCCTCTCCTCCTGGGGTATGGCATCACCAAGGCAGGCAAGAGAAATGGCGATGATGCCTGCTGCAAAAAAACCGGTGAATGCCCTCCAGAATACCAGAGCCTGAAGAGTTCCCGCCAGGGCACATGCACCTGAACCGATTGTAAATCCTGCAAGGATCCAGGTAAGCATCCTGACTTTTCCGATCCGGTCACTGATCAAGCCGAAGACGGGCTGCATACATCCATAGGGTAATAGGTATGCTGTCAGAATCAACCCGGCAGAGAGAGCAGAGATCCCGAGATCTTCAGCAATGGCGGGAAGTGCAGGGGAGACGAACCAGTTATCAGCAGCAGAGATGAACCCGGCGACTCCGAGGATAAGCACCAGAACCCGGGGTGACCGGGTTAATTGGCTGACCCCCTCTTTCACACCCGGCTTCTGAGTCATGATCAAGAGATCTGTCCTTCTCCCCTTTCAAGAAATTGTCAGGACAATAAACCATTCAGTGTTTTTGGTCTGTTCTGGGAAGATTCTCGTTGAGAACATGAGGTGCGGAAAGGACTCATATATTCACACGTCACCAGAAAGTACGCATGAACTGCACAGGAGATGAGGTGAAAGAGGAGTACGGAAGTGCAGACCTCTATCTTGATCTTGCGGTTCTCCTCTATGAGGCTGGTGCAACAGTACAGCGGGTAGGGGATTCTGTCCGGTGGCTTGCAGGCCAGCTCGGAGATGAGAAGATACATATATCAGTCGGGTATGAGGTCATAGAACTGAGTGTTCATCATGGGGATCATACTGAAAACCGCCTCTATGTGCTGCGTGATCCGGTTAGGGTAAATGTATCCGTATTGCATCGGATCAGTGGTATTCTCCATCAAATCCCGTTATATCACAAGAATATTACATTGATAAGGGATTCCCTGACTGCTGTCAAAGCAATGTCTCCTGTCTATCCGGTCCCGGTGATTATAGCAGGTACCGGGATTGCCTGTGCTGCCTTCGGGTGGCTCAACCATGCTGATATCCCTGCACTCTGGGTGATCTTCTTCTCGGCAGTCTGTGCTCTTTCAATCAGATTCAGGTTTGGAAAAGATCTGAACAACCTCTATCTTTCAACACTTGTGACTGCTCTGTCAGGTGGGCTTTGTGCGGCAGCACTTGCCCCGTTTTCGCAGACACAAACACCTCAGGTTGCCCTGATCTCAAGTGTCCTCTTTCTCATCCCGGGAGCCATGCTGATCAACGGAGGCCTGGATATCATCAGGGATCACACCGGCTGCGGAATTGCCAGGCTCACCTCTGTATTCACCCAGATCTGCATCATATCAGGTGCACTGCTCATCCCTCTCGGCATGATGGCCCCTGCGATCCAGATTCCCTCTCAGGTTGATATTATTACATTCATTCCAACCATGAGTCTTGCAGCCGGTATTGCTGCGTGCGGGTTTGGGATTCTCTTCAATACTCCCGCATCAGTTCTGGCAGGATGTTTTGTCTGCAGTGCAGTTGCCAGGTTTATCAGGGAGACCGGAATCTACATCGGGGCTGACCCGTTCTTCTCCCTCTTTATCGGCATGAGCGTTGCAACAGTGATTGCTGCAGGCATAGGCAAGTATGCCCGTGTTCCCGAAGTCCTCCTCTCGGTAATCGCAGGAATTCCTATGGTTCCCGGCCTGGCAATGATCCAGGGGTTGCAGGGATTGTTTACTCTTGCTCATGGAGGGACAACCCAGCCTGATCAGATCCTGATCTACGCACTTCAACAGATGCTCTTTGCAGGAGTTGCGATACTCGCACTCGTTGGTGGGATCATCTTCCCGATCATCATCATAGCAAGGAAAAAGTTGCGGATTTGATCAGGGAAACATCTGATGTGCAAAACAAAACATTACGCCTTGAAATGATCGAAGTGAAATTGAAATTACTTCTAAGCGTTACGTTTTGTACTAGACTCACTGATTTGTGCCTGTCTTCAGATACTCCCTGCACAGGTATGGTTCAACAAAATCCTTGAACTCATCAGGAGTTAGTGTGCTCACACAACCGGGAGCAACAGACTCAACTGATTCCAGATGCCGTTCAATAAGATCACAGGGAAACTCCTCGCAGTTCCCGCAGTGGGAGATTTTTTTCTTTTGAACACAGGTCCTCATCTCGCAGGCTCCCCCGATCCTGTGTGGGTTTTCGTTGTCAGGCTTCTGGCAGCCGTCGCACCTGATCGCTTCAGCAGGAATCTCAAGCCCGTATATCTTCTTCCAGGCTTCAGATACCCGACTTTGGTCTGTCTCGCTCCTGATATTTTCAACATAAGCCGGACACTGTGAACAATGAAATCCACAACAGGCTCGAATGTCTTCTGATTTTTCCTCCTGGAAACCATGCTGGTTCTGCTCTTCCATACACTTTTTATGTAAAAGATCAAGATATAGCAAAAGGTAATTTTACTATAGCTGGGGTCCTTATGCGGAAAGATGAGATAGAAGAGCGAATTATTGAGATCGAAAAAAACCTCCGGGATCTTGGTACTGCCCAGCGGGAGCAGGGAGAGATGATCCTCTCTGAGTTGCGGTCTTTTCAGCGCCTCTTTGTGGAAGAACAGATAGAAACAATGCGAAGGCAGGTCGTAACCAGTCATCAGAATATGATTCTGCAGTTTGTGATCAGCACGATCAGGCGTGAGTTTGATTCAGTCTGTCCTAATCCATGTTCGCTGTACGATAGAGGAGCATGTATAGACTTTTTTATCAGTCGTCTCCGGGAATCAGGAGAGAGGATGGATCCCGATGAAGCAGATGAATTCTTATCGAGCCAGATAAAGCAGGATCAGGATCTCGTAATGAAATACCCTGAACTTGGCAGGGAGCCCTGCCTTGCCTGTTACAACATATATGCAACAGAACGCGATCATCTGATGCAGGCGATAGGGGAGTTATCTTCTGTACGATCAACACTCCGGAACCGGAATCAGATCTCGCTCATCAGGGATCTTCCTGAAGATGAGGTACTGGCGACAATCATCGACCCCCTCTCCCATCCGACACGATTCAGTATGATCAAAGCCCTCTCCACGGGTACTATGAGTTATACAGACCTCAGCACGCTGACCGGGTACAAGGGGGGTCACCTTCTTTTTCATGTGACCCGCCTGATTGAAGCTGGTCTGGTGGCAAAAGACGAATCATCAGGGCAGTATCTGATTACAGAAAAAGGGAGAGGCCTGATGCATCTCATCAGAAAGATCTACTCAGGAATGTAGGTTCCTGGTTGAATACGTATTCTGGGTACTATTTCTGGTTCAGGCTTAACTACACCCGGACCAGCCACAGTGTTTGCAGATTCCCTGGTTGCATCCCTCCCCAAAGTCAAGGGGCTGGCGGCATTCCGGACAGAGACGCTTCTCTTCTGTTTTGGTTATTGACCAGTCTTCGAGTGTAGTGATGCTCTGGTTTTTTGCAGCGAGATCGATGCACCTTCCTACCACATCTGCACATGAAACCCCTTCTGAAGACGGATTTTTGATAGCAGAGACACAGTTCACTTTGCCGAACTGCCTCACAAACTTCTGGTAAGGCACACCGCTCTGAAGACCGGTGCTGATAGCCCGTCCGAGAGCACTGCTGTTTGCATCGCATCCACCAATCCCGACGGTTCTGATAAATACCTCAATTGGCTTTCCCTCAAGAAGGTTTACCGTTACATAGAGGCGACAGCATCCGGACTGGCAGATGTAGGTCTTGCCAGAGAGTTCCTTTGGACGTGTCATGTTGAGAGAAGGGATCTTTTCCGGAAGGTGGCGGCCGTCATCAGCCCTGAGTTCGGGTACCGTTTCTTTTTTATCAGTCTCCGCGCTCAAAGCAAGTACCACCGTCTCCCTGCTCCCGGTACGGTAGATAGTGATACCTTTGAGGTTCAGCCTCCACGCCATCAACAGTGCCTCCTCGCAGTCTCCACGGCTAGCAGAGGAGGGCATGTTCACCGTTTTGCTGATGGAAGCATGGACATATTTCTGGAATGCAGCCTGCATCAGGATGTGATCCTTCCATGAGATGTCAAGGGCTGTGCGGTAGAGTACCCTGAACTCTTCGGGAAGCCAGGAGAGATCCTGGATGGTCCCGGTCTTATGAACATGATCAATAACCTCGTCAGTCCGCTTGTTCAGTTCATTCCCCGCCAGGTTCATCTGGGAAAGAGTCTGCACCAGGGCTTCTTTGAAGACCGGGTTCACGATGACAAAGGTCTTGCCGACTGTGTTCTTTCTGGTGTATGCAAATGAGAATATCGGTTCGATTCCGCTCGAACACCCGGCAAGGAGAGAGATGGTTCCGGTAGGAGCGACCGTGGTCATGGCAGCGTTGCGGACCGGAAACTCTGTCCAGATGCTCCCCTCCCATGCAGGGAATGGTCCGAGTTTTGAGGCAAGTGTCCGTGATTCATCGATCGCGGTCCTGGTGATCGTTTCCATTATCCGTTCGCACCAGTCTCTTCCTTCTGTTGAATCGTACGCGATGCCTATCCTGAGCAGGGCATCGTGGACACCCATGACACCAAGGCCAATCTTTCTGGTTTTCAGGGTTGCTTCAGCAATCTGGGGGATTGGGTAGATATTACGTTCGATGACTGTGTCAAGGAACCGCACCGCCATCCTGACCGTCTCTTCCAGAAGTGATTCATTCAGGATGCCACCGCTGATACAGGCATCAAGGTTGATGCTCCCGAGCACACAACTCTCGAATGGGAGAAGAGGTTGTTCTCCGCATGGGTTGGTTGTGTCAATTTCACCTAGGTGCGGTGTCGGATTCCGTTGGTTGATCTCGTCATAGAAGAGAATTCCGGGCTCACCGTTCTTCCATATCCCGTCCACGATCCCGTTCCAGATCTCCCCGACTGTAATGGTTTTTCCTGAATGCGGATGGGTGAGCCAGACTGAATCGAAGGCTTTCTGTTCAACCAGGTTCATGAACTGGTTGTTGACCATCACCGAGATGTTGAAGTTGGCAATATCTCCCTCTTCTTTCTTGGCAGTGATGAAATCAAGAATATCAGGGTGCCATACATTGAGGATTCCCATGTTGGCACCACGGCGGCGTCCTCCCTGTTTGATCACATCGGTTGCTGCATTAAAGACCCGCATGAATGAGACCGGACCTGATGCAACACCGTCGGTGGATCGCACCGGAGAACCCTCAGGCCGTATATGCGAGAAGTTATACCCGGTTCCCCCGCCGGTCTTGTGAATAATCGCCCCCTCTTTCATGGCTTCAAAGATGCCATCGATCGAGTCAGGAACCGGTAGGGTGAAGCAGGCTGAGAGTTGTCCGAGCCCGGTGCCGGCGTTCATGAGAGTTGGTGAATTCGGGAGAAACCGGAGCGAGATCATCGCTTCAAAGAAACGATCCTGCTCGGCCTTGTCATCGGCAAGGGCATATGCCACCCTATGGCAGATGTCTTCAAAGGTCTGCTCTCCTTTGCGGAGATATCGTGCTGAAAGAATATTATCGACAACAGGGGAGGAAGTCACAACATAAAGATAGGGTGTGAGAGGATTTGAGGAGTCGCCACTACCTTTTTTACCGGGGGTGTGGGATAGACTATCTCACCATCAGGGCGCCGTGTTTCTTTCCTCCGTTTCAGTACTGCTGTTTACCACGTATTACCCCTCTCACCCCGCCTCTGGGGTCATTCGTGTCCCCTGCGTATCTTGGAATCAGGTGAATGTGTAGGTGCATAATTGTCTGGCCTGCAGTAGCGCCGTCATTGATCCCGATGTTGTACCCATCAGGAGTATACTCATCATCAAGATAGGATCGTGCTTTCCTGATCAGATCCCAGAGTGCAGAAAGTTCAGGTTCGGTTGCCTCGAACATAGATCTGAAATGACGCTTGGGAACGATCAGAAGGTGGCCCGGTGAAACCGGGTTCTTGTCATACCTGGCATAAGCAAGCCGATTCTCCAGAACTACCTCTTCTCGGCCCGTTGTACAGAATATACAGGATTCAGACATTATATCCCCACTCTCAAAGATAGTCGTCATGCTCCCCTGTGTATGGTGATCGGTTTATTACATGCATGAAGTGACTCAACCAGTGAACTGTATCTGTAATCAGCAGATGCTACCTGGCTCTTGATTCTGGACAAAAAATACATTCTCTTCTCATACTCAGATTTATTTGTTCTATCTTTTTTGCCCTGATTATCCTTGTACTACTCACATCAGGTATCCAAAAAGTCAGAACTCACGGTATGACCCATCCATGAATCAGACCAATACAACTCTCAAACGAAGGCTATCGGTTCTTCTCTTCGTCTTAATACTCATCTCAACCGCTTCAGTAGGTATTGGCGTAGGTATCTACTCATATAAGCAGAATCTGGATCTGATTGACAGTATTATCACAAGTGTCCAGCAGGAGACCCAGGACAGGACTGAAGCGTTTTTCCTTATTCTTGCAGGAGCTGAACCTTCCATTGACTCTGAAATGAGCAGGGGATTGCCTGTTATCTCCAGGGATATTGGTTCACTCAACAAGCCGGTATCCTCTGTCACAGCCGAGGATCTGAAACCGATAGCAGACCGGAATAATGTGGATGGCATCTACCTGATCAACGGGGCAGGCGTGATCTTTTCCACAACGTATCCTGAGGATCAGGGGTTTGATCTGAAGTCAGTCGGGCTTGAATCATTCCTGAAAAATATCATGAACTCAGGGAACACCTCGATGGACAGGGCAGCGGTCAATGCACTGAACGGGGAAGTAACCAAGTATGCCTATTACAGCCAGCCGGGAAGCGACTACATCATTGAAACATCGGTCCAACTCAGAAAGGCACTTGTCAGAACCCGGTCGCAGAATTTTACCTCGTTCCTGATGGATGATTTTTTGTCCAGGATTCAGGAGGAGAATCCCTTTGTGCTTGAGGTTGATCTCTTCTCATCCAATACTCTGAGTCAGTACTCCCTGATTCATGAAGGCAGAAAGATGGACCCCGGGATCTATAGTCAGGTCTATGATAAAGGGGAGGTCAGGATTCTCTCCGGGAATAACCTAACCGTCTATACACATTTCAGACCTAAAGAGAAAGAAGCAGATTATACCGGAAATCTGACAAGCATGGTTGTCTATGACACAAGCATGCCGGGGAGGGTGTTGTTTGAAACAGCCTGGCACACGTTGGCGATTCTTTTTCTGGTGACGATCATTGCATTTCTCATATCAGGTCGGCTTTTTGATCGCCTGATCGTCCGTCGCGTTCAGACCATCGTCAATGGTCTGCACCGAATCGGCGGGGGGGACTACTCCGTGAAGATAGATGATTCAGGTACAGATGAGTTCTCCCTGATTGCCGATGAGATAAACCGGATGTGCGAACTGCTCCTTTCCCGCGAAGATGAACTCAAGAGACTGACCAGGGATCAGGAGGAGATTGTCAGGTTCAGAACCGCTGAACTCCGGCAGGTGAAGGATGCTTTTGAGCAGGCAAATCTCAAACTGAAGATGCTTACCGCAATCACCCGGGATGATATCATCAGCCAGACCACCCGGCTTTCAGGATTGCTCGCTCTTGACGGTGATAAAGCCGGTCCGGATACCGCAGATCTCATCAGGGAGTCACGATCGGTTGTTGATACTATTCGGAGCCAGATAGAGTTTACAAGGGTGTATGATGAGATAGGCTCCCGTCCTCCGGTCTGGCATCCTATCAGGGAGACAGTAGAACAGGCAATACGGGACATTCCCGGAACCGGTCTTTTGTTCAACCTTGACCTCGATGATCTCCTTGTTCTGGCAGATCCGCTTCTTGAAAAGGTGTTTTACACCTTAATTGAGAATACCATGCGTCATGGAAAGGGTGCAACATCTGTCAGATTCTCATCTGAAATCGTAGGCAATGATCTGATCCTTGTGTATGAGGATGACGGGGTCGGAATCGTCGATGAAAAGAAGTCAGGAATATTCATTGAAGGGTTTGAGAAAAACTCCGGGTTTGGCCTGTTTATTGCACGGGAGATCCTGGCTGTTACTCATCTTGCTGCGAGAGAGACTGGTGTTCCGGGGAAGGGGGTGCGGTTTGAGATCCGGGTGAAAGAAGGGTTCTGGAAACGCAAAAATCAATAGATAAATCTCATGAACCTGTTTTTTGAACGTTTGTGCTTCTGATAGAAACTAAATCCAGCAATCAAAGACCGTAAGAGAAGAAACTTCTTTCCTAATCCGATGGTATTTGTCGGGAAGATGAAAGGATTTCGTGAGATTTTTCTTCTCCTCATTCTTTTAGGTTGCATTACTGGTTTAGGAGGTGCCCATACCCTCACTCTTGATCCAATCGAGCCAGATCGTTCTGGTGATCTGGTTGTCATCTCAGGAACAAAACCTGAAGAAACATCTCGAATGGGCATTGAGGTATTTCCTATTCAATACTGGGATTATGCCTGTAGATTTGGAGAAATTACCCGTGCAAAACATTTCAGGTTTGTTCTCCAGTATCTCTCTGAAACACTCAATGATGCACCGTTTGTGAAACTTGTCAGGTTCAACCCGGATAAAACTCAGTCATATATTCAATATCCAAACTGCCCTGATCACATATTGATCCATCCTTCTGTTCCTTTCGGCCCTGGGAATACAAGATGGAATGCAGAATTGCAGATATCTGGAAAGAAAGGGCCTAAGAACCCTGGTTCATACATCGTTCTCGTTTGGGATGCTTCAGGCCAGGTTCTTTATTCAGAAACGTACCAGCCAAACGGATGGGATACCAGTGGAGATTATGTGTATCCCGCTACTATGAGAGGTAATATCTGGGATCTTGAAAACAAGCAGGAGTGTGTGAACAGAATATTTTCAATCCGATGATTAACTCAACAATAATGGCAGTAATCGAAATCTATTAAACAGAACTTTCCGATTTTGGATGATGTCTCGATCATTGATTTGGATCTCTGATTCTGACTGACAATATATATCTCATATAAGAGCAACTTCCAGTATGCGTATAACCATTCTGATCCTTCTGATATTTTTTTTGGTTCTGTTATCCGGATGTGTATCCACCCAGTTACAAGAGCAGGGCACGATATCCGGAGCCCAGGTCTCAAAGCCTGGAACTGCAGAGGCAGCGTCGGTTGATACCATTCAGAAAACTGAACCAACAGAACTTAATCAGTCCTTACGTTCTCCCAGGGTTAACGAGACACCACCGCTTACCTACCTTGGCACAGAACATGATGTAATCCTTGATCCGAACAATACATGGTCCTCATTTAACAAAGGCCGGCTTCTTTATGATCAAGGTCAGTATCCCCAGGCACTTGCGTTCTTCCTGGAAGCAATCCGTCATAATGAGACAAATGCTAACGCATACTACTTTGCAGGGAGTTCACTGATTGAGATGGGGAAGTTTACCGAGGCTCTTTCCTATCTGTCCAATGCCACAGTTCTAGATCCTGTCAATGCAGGAGCATGGTTCGAGACCGGAAGGGCATACAAGGGAATCGGTAGATCAGGGGATGCACTCAAAGCCTTTAATCGGTCGGTCACACTCGATCCCTCAAATGGATGGACAAGATACACGTATGGTCATACTCTAAATCAGGAGGGAAGATACCTGGAGGCATATCTTCAATTAAACGAGAGCATCAGGCTTGATCCATGCCGGGCAGGGAGTTACTATGAGGTGAGTGTGAGTCTTATGAACCTGGGCGATATGAAGAATGCTCTCACCGCAGTAAACAAAGCACTTGAGAGAGAAGCCACCAACCAGACCTACCGGAATCAGTATCTCAAAATTCAAGAGCAACTGGCACCTGAAACCTGGAACCAGAAAACCCAGAGTTATAACATAAAACAAAATTCTACGAATGCAACCTCCTGGCTGAATCTTGGTATGATATCCTATCATAGCGGGGTTTACAGTGATGCATCGCGGTATCTTGATCAGGCAGTTCTACTTGATCCCCTTTCAGTGCAGGCATGGTACTACCGGGGAATGGCACTTTATGAACTTGGGCGGGATCAGGACGCACTCTGTTCATTTGACAAGGTTATCCTGCTTGATCCTGGCAATGCGTGGGCTTACTACTACCGGGGAGAGATTCTTCAGAGACTTGGTCAATGCCAGTTTGCTTCTCCCTATCTGTCCAAGGCAGTTCAACTTGATCCCTCAATCTCGTGGGCATACTATGTGAAAGGCGTTTGCTCACTAAATCAATCCAGGTATCTGCTTGCGGCAGAAAATTTTGATCAGTCACTGAATAGGTACTCCTGTAATCAGTGGGCCTGGTTCTTTGGAGGACAGAGTTACTATAACCTGGGTGAGTTCCAGAAGTCACGTGAGTATTTCAACAGGGCACTTGCATTTGATCCGGCCAATTCAGACTTCAGACAGTGGAAAGCAGCTGCCTCTGCAGAGGCAGGGTACCCTGATGAGGCAATATATCTCTATAATCTCAGCCATCCGGTCATGTCACCGGCAGGGTGCAATGTGACCTGCAGCAGTTGCAGGTGATCTCTCTTTTTTTGTCGATTGAAAAAAAGGTCAAATTGTGCCCTCGAGAGCCAGAACCCTGGCCCCTGACTCATAGGTACGGTTGATCTGAATCTCTGCAGATGTATTTCCGCCAGAAATTGTTAGGGTGGCAGGAGTCGAGTCAATCCTGTATAGTGAGACTCCTTCAGATGAAGTAATCATTACTTCGTATGCACGTGTGGTATCTGATGTGCTGTGATCATTCCCTTCAGCTTGTATCTGGATCAAATTTGTTTCAGGATCATAAACCAGACTCAAGCCTGGTTCCTGGCTGCTCCTGATCTCCTGTTTTTGTCGCAGCTTTACTCCTGGTTCCCTGGATGGTACGAGTGTGACAAAGGGTGCGGCCTCGTTTGGTTTTGGAATCGCTTCATAATTCAGAAGTCGTGGTTCTTCTCCTGCCTTCATCTTTTCCAAAGGACTCAGAGCCTGCGAAAGACCTGGAACCGTCGTGATCTTTATGTGATCTGATACCGGTGTAAAGGGAACAATATCTACAATGATCAGGGCAAAAAGGACCAGACAGATTGTAAACCCGATAGAGAATGCCAACTGTGGAACTGTCATGTGGGTCTTGCCGTTCCTGACTTCCGGCTCTTTCACTTCTATCCAACGCACCTGCCGGGCAAGATTTTCAGGCTCCTGTCTTATCTTCTCCTCGGTCAGGAGAGAGGTCCCATGGGCGGTCTTCTCCCATTTGTATGCCTTTCCAGCCGCTAGTTGGATCAGTCCCTTCCATGCCCCGATACTCATGAATATCCAGTAAATCGGAGAGAACAACGAGTAGATGAGAAGATCCTTCTGTTTCTCCTTCCAGGTGGCAAGGAGCATCATGACCAGGAAGAAGAGATTGCCGATAATCAGGTTGAAGACCGCGATTGCTGCAAACGGCCAGAAATCAAACCAGTGCGAGAAATATTCGGGTATGATAAAACCTCCAACAAATACTCCCCATAAAAACAGGTTCATAAGTGGCAGGTAAAAGTTCCCTCCGAATCCAGTCTGGAAAACGAGAAAATTTTTCAGCCCGATGTCTTTGTAAACCTTAATCGGGTGACGCATCGTCACAAACCAGGTGATGACAAACCCTTTTACCCAGCGTGATCGCTGCTTGATCCACGAACGGATGCTGGTCACTGCTTCTTCATAGGTGTGAGAGTTCAACACCCCGGTCTTGTACTTTTTCCTGGCAATCCGCATCCCGAGATCGGCGTCTTCGGTGACGTTGAAAGGATCCCATGCCCCAAGTTCCCTCAGTGTTCGTATCCTGAAGTGGTTGCTCGTTCCACCTAGTGGAATCGGTGCACCGATCTTGTCAAGCCCCTGGATGTAGTAGTCGTAGTAATATGAATACTCGATAGAGAACCAGCGGGTAAGCACATTTTTGCGTGGGTTGTAAAAGTTGAGCAGACACTGAATGCAGGCATACTCTGAACCGAGCCGGCGGAATGCCAGAACTGTCTTCTTGAGCTGATCCCTGTCAGGCAGATCCTCAGCATCATATATGACCACGAACTCACCACGTGCCCGTTTCAGACCGTAATTGCAGGCACGTGGTTTTGTCTTCAGTTCAGCATTCGGGATAATTACCGGATGGAAGATACTGAGGAATTTTCGGTATTCATCCTCGGTCATGGGGGTGATGATCTCCTCAATGTTGCCGAACAGTCCTAATTTTCTGGCCTTTCCGATGGTCTCCTCGTCCTCCTCTTCCATCAGGATCTTTACATCCAGTTTTTCCCGTGGATAATCCATCTTTGCGATGTTACTGAGGATATGAGGAAGCATCTCTTTTTCATGAAAGAGTGGGACCAGGAGTGTGTATATCGGAAGATCCTCATCGCGAATTGCTTTGATATCATCATCTGTGATGAAGATAACCCGTTTGGTTCCAGAAAGACCCTGAAGTGAGATATAGAACTTCACCGGGTTCATCAGGAAATAGGTGATATTTATGATAGTAAATATCAGAAAAGTTCCGAAGTATGGGTTGTAGGCAATAAGCAATGCTATCAGAAGAAGTAGGATGGCGATTGCTCCTTTCTGCCAGGGAATCAGGATCCGGTACGCAGACTCTTCCGGTTGCCTGTCCACAAGTTCATTTAATGCACTGTATGCATGTGGTGCCTCATAGCACCCTTCGCTCATGGATCTGACCGTTTCGATTGATACGACCACCCTCTCAATTTTTTTATGAAATACTTCTTCGAGCCGTTTGAAGAGATCGGTGTCCAAAGGATTCGCTGTTGCGACCCTGACATATGCAGGTTTTGATTCAAGAAGCAGTATCAGGGCACCCTCTTCCACAGTATATGGGAGCATACAGCCGAGATCGAGAGTCTTGATTATGGCTTCCTTTTCAATGTATTCCAGACCAAGCCGATCAGCAAGGGTGGAAAAGAAGATATCAGGAACAAAAATGCGGTATTTTGCCAGGTAACCGATTATTGATTCTGCTGTGATTTCAGGAACGGTGAGCGCCCCGATATTAGAAACGTTCAACTCGGTGAGAAGGGAGATGACCTCTTCTTTGGTTACCGGGTTCATAGGATAGTAGGACTTCTCTCATCTCCGGATATTTAGTAATTTCTCCTCAAGGAATTCGGCTACCTTTTCTCCGTCAATAGATGCCTCACGCTCTTGTTCATCCAGTTTTTCTTTCACCTTTGCCAGGAGCATGTCAGGATCGACAGGTTTGAGGATATAGGCATCAGCTCCTGCATTGAGTGATATTACTGAGTTTTCCAGACTGGCATACCCGGTGACCATGATCTTCTTCATGGCAGGCCTCAGTTTGTGTGCTTTTTCCAGGAGTTCGGTTCCCTCCATGTCCGGGAGTTTAATATCAAAAAGAGCTAGATTGAAAAAAGCAGATTCGATCTTTTTCAGTCCCTCCCCGCCAGTAGAGGCTGTCTCAACTTCATATCCATCGATCTCAAGAATTTGTCTTGTGCTGTCCAGAATCCCGAGATCATCATCGACAACAAGAATTCGTTTCATTGATTTTCAGTCCTAGTTTGGTAATGGCGTATGATCAACCGGAAGGAGAACCTCAAATGTTGTTCCTGCCGGTGATGTTTCTTTCACAGATATTGTTCCTCCATGTGCTTCAACCAGCCGCTTGCATACCGGGAGACCGAGTCCGGTCCCCTTTGATTTGGTGGTAAAGAGAGGTTCAAATATTCGATCTTTTGCTGATGGTTGAATTCCAATCCCCGTGTCTGATATTGTAATACTTATACGATCACCCCATTCAGATGTTTTTAGTGTTAATTTCCCTCCATGTTCCATTGCCTGAATAGCGTTGATGATCAGATTTTCCATTACTCTTCTGAAGAGAGTAATATCGACTGAAATTCTAATCCCGGGTTGGTACACCTTCTGAACTGTGATATCTCCGGGTAGCGTTATCGAGCCTAACAATTCATCTAAAAACCGCCCGGGATCGGTGAGAACAAGGGTTGGGTTTACTTCTCGTGCGTAGTTCTGCAGATCAGACACGATTTTGTTGAGGTACTGGGTTTCAGTTCCGATCCTGGAGAAGAGATCCGGGATTCCGTGTTTATGAAGAATTGCTGCTTCATCAGGATCCATCTTTGTGATCTTGCGCGTGAGGAGGTAATTCATATTGGTTATTACCTGGAGCGGATTTCTCATGTCGTGTCCGATCATGGTAGAGAGTTCACCTATCACCGCAAACCTCTGGGCTTCTCTGAGTTGCCGGGTCCTTTCTTCAACGAGTTCCTCAAGATGCTTTGAGTAGAGCTCGAGGCGATTACGTGTCCGGTACAATTCCACGGCTTGTCTGATCTTCTGAGAAAGATCAATATAGATCTCATCAGGAGGCTGATCCGGATTCGCAGCGCTATCAGACTTCAAGGACTCACTATCTGGGACAGTGAAGAGAATGAATGGAATTTTTATACCTTCACGCTGAAGAGCCCGGTGAAGATCAATCCCGTTCATATCGGGCATGTCGTAATCAGAGACAACTGCGTCAAATCCATTCTCCTTGGAAAGGGTAAGAGCCTCGTGACCAGTTCCGGTTGTTATCACAGATAAACGACTTGTTCTTTCAAGGTTATTCTTTGATATGTGAACAAGTTCTGGGTCTGCATCAATAAGAAGGACCTTTAGAGTCTCTGCAGGCCCTACCACCGACTGGTCCCCGAAGTCTGAAGGGAGGAATGTTGATGAGAGGGAATTATGGTTAAATGGATTGGAGGGCATTACACTCGTGATAATGGATATTTCGGCGTTGGTCCCTAAAAAATTACGTGTTGCTTGTTGGAGTTGCAGTTATTTGGTATCTCTGGTGAGAAACAGAAAATTTCTCCTCCTTTTTATCGGTATGCTCATTTTTGGTATTTCTGTGCCAGTGTCCGGTGGAATCGGAAATACATCTCTTTGCCCGCCGCAACAGGGAACATTCTGGCTTGGGGTCCACCCCCCTGTTCAGTACCATGCCACCGAAATGGATGTTACCAACTCAAGTATTGCTTCATTTGCACGTGCTGTAGGGAAAAAACCAGCTATTGTGGTGTTTTCCCATGAGTGGGGTGTCAATAAGAGTTTTCCATCAAAGCAGTTTGCCGAGATTCAAGAATCAGGAGCAACTCCCTGGGTCCGGTTAATGCTGAGATCGGATATCCACCAGAATAAACCAGAACCACTCTTCACATTGAGCCGTATTGTAAATGGGGCATATGATGTAGAACTCAGAAACTGGGCGGATCAGGTACAAAATCTTGGGTACCCTGTTATTGTCGAATATGGCACTGAAGTGAACGGAAAGTGGTTCCCATGGAATGGGTACTGGACAGGAAATGCGCATGGTGCAGAAAAATTCAGGGAGACCTATCGTCATATATTTCAGATTCTTGAGAAAGAGGGGGCAACGAATCTTATCAGAGTATACCATGTGAACTGGTATAGTAATCCTGACGATTCATGGAATACTATTTCAGCCTATTATCCGGGAGATGAATTTGTTGATCTTTTTGGTGTTTCGGTATATGGAGCACTCACCCCAAACGAGAAGAATACAAAACAGTTTTCGGTGATGATGGATCAGTCATACCAGGAAATTGCTGCATTGAACACTGGTAAACCTATTATTATTGCAGAGACTGGGACTGATATTACTAATGAAAATATGGATGCAGTCGTCTGGACAAAGGATGCTCTGATGGATCTGAGCAGTGGGCGATGGCCGGGTGTTGTTGGAATAGTCTGGTGGAACAGTGCATGGCCAAATGATTCTATTTTAGAACATAATACATCGATGCGGATAGAAGATGATTCTAAGTTGCAGGAGTTACTACAAAACCTGATTGGTAATGATAGTCGATTTGTGAATAAAACAGATTTATCTTGCTTATATACGTAGAATGCAAAAGAGTCTCTTCATAGAACAATAGCAGCGTAAGGGTTCTCCCGAGGACTCGCGTACCTCAGTACTGGCTCTTACGTGAGGTGTCTTAACTTCCGGGTTCGGAAAGAGACCGGGTGTGACACACCTGCTTTGGCCGCTATTGAGAGCCAAGGTCCGGATTTGAACCGGAGTATAGTTGATCTGCAGTCAACCGCGTGGCCGCTCCGCCACCTTGGCTTAGCTTGAGTTAGTCAAGACTATGTATTGGAATGTGCTGCGTTTAGAATTTCGTCTGGGTTTGAAGAACTGGAAGAATAAGACTGTTAGTAATCGCGGACTGAACACGTCGTTGCCTTCGTGCGTACATCCCGATCCTATCAACCGGATCTTCTATCCGGGTCTTGTTGAAGTCTCTTTTTGGGGTAAGTTTCAAGCTTAGATGCTTTCAGCTTTTATCTCTTGGCGCGTAGCTGCTCGGCAGTGCCTTGTCAGACAACCGATCGACCAGAGGCGCCGAATGAAAGTTCCTCTCGTACTATTTCATTCTTCCCTTCAGACTTCTGACACTCCTTATAGATAGTAACCGACCTGTCTCACGACGGTCTAAACCCAGCTCACGATCCCCTTTAATAGGCGAACAACCTCACCCTTGGCTGCTGCTGCACAGCCAGGATGGAAAGAACCGACATCGAGGTAGCAAGCCGCCGGGTCGATATGTGCTCTTGCCGGCGACGACTCTGTTATCCCCGGGGTAGCTTTTCTGTAGTCAATAGCCCTCACCAAAAGGGCGTATTGGTTCGTTAGACCCGAGTTTCCTCTCGCGATTGCTTGCTATGCGCAATCGCGTCAGGCCAACTTATGCTCTTGACACTCTCCAGCGGGTTTCTGACCCGCTTGAGTTGACCTTAGGGCACCCTTGATATTTTTTCGAGGGTGTGGCGCCCCACCCAAACTGCCTACCTATCGATGTCCTGAAACAATTCAGTTAGAATTACAATAAAACCAGGATGGTGTCTCATCGTTGGCTAACCAACTCCCACAAGAGTTGGATCGACGCCTCCCATCTACCCTGCGCAGGTAATACCGTAATCCAACGACAGGCTGCAGTAAAGCTCCACGGGGTCTTCACTTCCCATAAGGAGTCACTAGTCTCTGCACTAGTACAAAAGGTTCAACGGATTCGTGTTAGGGACAGTAGCGCTCTCGTTATTCCATTCATGCAAGTCGCCAATTAAGCGACAAGGTACTACGCTACCTTAAGAGGGTCATAGTTACCCCCGCCGTTTACGAGTCCTTCGTCCGGTTGAACCCGGTGTTCAGATACTCGCACTGGGCAGGAATCACAGACTATACTAGTCCTTTCGGAGTTGCAGTCTGCTATGTTGTTATTAGACAGTCGGAGCGCCCTTGTCACTGCGACCTGCCCAATCTCTGGGCAGGCACCCCTTATCCCGAAGTTACAGGGCTAATTTGCCGAGTTCCCTTAACACGATTAATTCCGACACGCCTTCGCCTTCTCAGCGAGGGGCACCTGTGTCAGTTCTTGGTACGGACTGCATCCACCCTTTTCACGGGCTCCTGGAATTTGCTCTGTTACCCCATAACGGGTTAGCAACCTTCTCACCATTACGGTACTCCGAGTCGCATATACCGCTTAGACGGGACGACAGTCCCGCTGAGCATATCCGGAAGCGTCAGGATTGTCTGGAGCAGGTACAGGAATATTAACCTGTTTCCCTTTCGCTACACTCGAGTTACGGTGCAACTTAGGACCGACTAACCCTCGACTGACGAACATTGTCGAGGAAACCTGGCCCCTGCGGCGGTATGGATTCTCACCATACTTAAGCTTCTACTACTGCCAAAATTTTCATTTCTACACGGTCCACAGGACCTTACGACCCTGCTTCCGCCCATGCAGAACGCCTCTCTACGCCATCATACTTACGTATGGTCCGTGGTATCTGTGGCAGGCTTAAGCCCCGTCCATTTTCAGCGCCCTGAATCTTGACTGGTAAGCTGTTACGCACTTTTTAAAGGGTAGCTGCTTCTAAGCTCACCTTCCAGTTGTCTTTGACCCAGGACCACTTTCAGTGTTTACACTGAGCCTGCACTGAGGGACATTAACCACGGTCTGGGTTGTCTCCCTTACGCATTACAAGCTTACCCCGTAATGCGGACTTCCGACCATCTTAGATGACAGGGAATTTGGAGTTTGACAGGAGAGGGACGACTTTCGTCACCCACTTCCCCAATCAGTGCTCTACCTCACTGTCGATCTCCGGTCAGGTCATGCTACGGCATGTTTCGAGAGGAACCAGCGGATGCCTGGCTCGATTAATCTTTCACTCCTATACGCAGGTCACGCGAATGATTTGCATATCAAAACCGCTTGCGATCCTCCACGCACCTTTCGGCACGCTTCAATCTGCCCACGCATAGATCGCCAGGCTTCGGGTCTTATCCTGTTGACTCCGCGCATTATTAATACGCCGTCCCACACCTTGCGGCTACGGACTTGTTGGTTTCCCTTCGGTTCCTTCCTTTTAAGAATTAACCTTCGCCAGCAGAATAAACTCTTTGGCCCGTTCTTCAAAACGTACGTTATGACACCGGCATTCAAACCCGTACTACCGCATCACTGCGGATTCCTTCGCTTGAAAGATCCTTTCGCGCCATAACACGCTATCACCTGTCAGTTTCAGGCACTTTTCAACACCTTTCTAGGGTTGCTTTTCAGCTTTCGCTCACGCTACTATTACGCTATCGGTTTTGGGGAGTATTTAGTTTTGGAGGTTAGTGACCCCCGGATTCACGCGGGAATTCCGACCCACGTTACTCAGGACTCCGCCAGAGCACATTTCCATACACATACGGGACTGTCACCCTCTGTAGTATGCCGTTCCAGACAACTTCTGTTCTGGAAATATGTCCCATACGGCGGGCCTATCAACACCACATCTCCCGAAGGATTCAGTTTGAACTCTGTCGCTTTCGATCGCCTCTAATAACGACATCCCGTTTGGTTTCTTCTCCTGCCCCTACTAAGATGTTTCAATTCGGGGCGTTCCCCATCCTATACAGGATTGATACGTAACGTATCAGGATGGCCCATTAGGGAATCCCCGGTTCATAGGCTCCATGCGCCTACCCGGGGCTTATCGCAGCTTGGCACGCCCTTCGTCGGCTCCCAAACCGAGCCATCCACTGACAGGTATAAAGCTCGTCCAGTTCCGTCAAACCCATTTAACGTCCTAAACGCAGCAATTCCTATACACGGCCTATCATCGCCCCGATTTCACGGGGTCTCAAGCCCTTCCCCGGCGATTTGCATCACCTGGTGCACTGGCAGTGGACCCGTGGGGATTTGAACCCCAGGCCTCGGCGTTGCAAACGCCGCGCTCTTCCAACTGAGCTACGAGCCCACCATTTTATTTGGAATACTGATGGTTTTATGGTCTGTCCGGCACCCGTTGCAATAATACCGCTTATAAATCGTTAGGAGGTGATCCAGCCGCAGATTCCCCTACGGCTACCTTGTTACGACTTAACCCCCCTTGCGAAACCCAGATTCGACAGCGCCATTTGGCGTCGCCTCATCAAGACCTCACTCGGGTGGTTTGACGGGCGGTGTGTGCAAGGAGCAGGGACATATTCACCGCGCTATGGTGAAACGCGATTACTACGGATTCCAGCTTCATGCGGGTGAGTTACAACCCGCAATCCGAACTTAGACTGGGTTTAGGAGATTGCCTTCACCTTTCGGTGTCGGAACCCATTGTCCCAACCATTGTAGCCCGCGTGTAGCCCGGATAATTCGGGGCATGCTGACCTACCGTTGCCCATTCCTTCCTCCCCTTTAGCAGAGGCGGTCCCAACGATGTCCCCATCAACCCGAAGGTCAAGCTGGCAATTGTTGGCGTGGGTCTCGCTCGTTGCCTGACTAAACAGGATGCTTCACAGTACGAACTGACGACGGCCATGCACCTCCTCTCAGCTAGTCAAGTAGAGTCTTCATCCCGACTATCATTCAGCTGTCTTATCCGGTGAGATTTCCGGCGTTGAGTCCGATTAAACCGCAGGCTCCACCCGTTGTGGTGCTCCCCCGCCAATTCCTTTAAGTTTCAGCCTTGCGACCGTACTCCCCAGGCGGCGCATTTCACGGTTTCCCTTCGGCACCTCAGTGACACGTGGTCACTGACACACCTAATGCGCATCGTTTACAGCTGGGACTACCCGGGTATCTAATCCGGTTTGCTCCCCCAGCTTTCGTCCCTCACTGTCGGAGCCGTTCTGGTGAGATGCCTTCGCCATAGGTCGTCCCACCGGGATTACAGGATTTCACTCCTACCCCGGCAGTACCTCTCACCTCTCCCGGTCCCTAGAACTGCAGTTTCCCCTGAACGCCCATCAGTTAAGCCGATGGATTTCTCAAGGGACACACAGATCCAGCTACGGACCCTTTAAGCCCAGTAAAAGCGGCCACCACTCGAGCCGCCGGTATTACCGCGGCGGCTGGCACCGGTCTTGCCCGGCCCTTTCTTCACCAGTTGTTTACACTGGTGGACAGCCACCCTGTGATGGCACTCGGGGTTTCCTTATCACGGTTGCCCGCATTGTAAAGTTTTCGCGCCTGCTGCGCCCCGTAGGGCCTGGATTCGTGTCTCAGAATCCATCTCCGGGCTCTTGCTCCCACAACCCGTACCGATTACAGGCTTGTTGGGCTTTTACCCCAACAACTACCTAATCGGCCGCAGACTCATCCTGAAGCGACGGATCTTTCATCCGGAGGACATTCCAGTCCTCCCGGACTATAGAGCATTACCCCCAGTTTCCCGGGATTATTCTCTTCTTCAGGGCAGATTGTCCACGTGTTACTGAGCAGTTCGCCGAGGTCTTGCACCTCTCGACTCGCATGGCTTAGTCAAACCCCGATAGCAGTGGCCTCTGGCAGGATCAACCAGAATTTGTTTGGTTACTTTTCGCAACGCACACTTGCTCGGACTATTGGCGGGTGCGGACAGATGTCCACACCATCAGTATTCCTATGTCGAACCCGTTGCAACATCGCTGTTCACAGTTCGGGCTCCCATCTAAACGGCCTCTAACGTTGTGTTCGAAGGCTTATATACCTTTGTAGGCATTAACCCCCAAACAACAACGTTTGAGCCGTATGCCACGTTCGTGGTGAGCGTGGGATACTAAAGTTACATCATATTCTATATATTTCCTTCGGAAATTCCTCTCCAGAGATCCTGACTTTTGGGTTATTGATCCTTATTTTAAATTCTACTTCTCCGGTTATCTGGTCATAATCGTTCTAAATGTTTATTGAGGTCTCATTGTTGGCGGATTATGACTTCTGCGCGAAGTCTTATGGTTGTCTGCCTGATATCTCTATAAAACCCCGGACGGATTATTAACAGGGAGACTGATCAATTTATTTGGACTTAATTCAAAACTTATTTCCTCAATACGAACTCCTGGGGATGTATCATTATACTTTTCTTATCTTTTCAGGAACATGAGTTTCTCTCTGAACTCTCTGGTTTCTTTGGGTTATTCCCCGCGTTCCGAAAGAATGTCGGACCATTTGAAAAATCATGGTGGTGCAGATGAATCCTATTTTGGAGATCTCTGGTGTTTCATTCAGGTACCTGGGAAAGAATAATGCACTACGGGATATCACCTTCCCGATTGAGTCAAAAGCAAAGATCGCTCTGGTCGGGGCAAATGGGGCAGGGAAATCAACACTTCTCCTGATGCTTAATGGAATGCTTCGTCCGGATGCCGGAGAAATCCGGTTTCATGGAGAACTCCTGAAATACTCCCGCACCTCACTCCGAAATTTACGACAGAAGATCGGGTTCGTTTTTCAGGATGCCGACCGTCAGATCATAGCGCCGACAGTATGGCAGGATGTGGCATTCGGGCCTGCAAATCTTGAATATTCGCGGGAAAAAATTGAATCCGTTGTGCTCACCGCTCTCCATCAGGTCGGGCTTGAAGGATTTGAAAGGAGGCCTCCTCATCAATTATCAGGAGGAGAAAAGAAGAGAGTAGCTATTGCAGGCATTCTTGCAATGGATCCTGAAGTTCTCATCCTTGATGAACCAACCAGCATGCTCGATCCTGCAGGATCAGAAGATATCATGGATCTTCTCGAGGAACTTCACCATCAGGGAAAGACTATCATCATATCAACCCATGATGTCGAACTTGCATATTCATGGGCTGATACGATCATCCTGATGGAAAAAGGGGAGATCATAGCAAGAGGAACTCCTGAACAGGCATTTGCGGACAAGGAACTGGTCCGCCGGGCACGGCTTAAAATGCCGGTGATCGTAGAGTTATATACTGAACTGATCCGGCGTGGTGTCAGAAACGATTCTCAGATGCCGCGTTCCATCCTTGATATGATCAGGATTATTGAATGTGATCGCCATGGGGGAATGCAACTCCATAGTCATGGATGTGGTGTGATCACAGTGGTTGATGTGGCACTGGCTGATCAGGAGATGATCAAAAGAATTGTTGAGGATAAGGAGATTCGGACAATTGGAGCGATGGGAAGCAGGGCAAAGATCTGTGCCCGCCAATGGGGTGTGATCCCTGATTATACCTATGCGGTCATCGACAAATGTATCCTTCATGCCATGAATGGAAGAAGATCCCTGATCCTGACATCGGGCGGGATGGTTCCGAGGGTTGTAGAAAGGGTACAGGAGTTCAACTCAGAAAATAAAAGGACTATTCAGGTGATCACCGGTTTGAATAACAACCTCTCTGAAGTTCCAGACAATCTGGTGTCTACCACATTTGAACAAACGCACTAAGAAACGCACCTCTTTTGTGGAGTGCCGTCAACATATACGAAGCCTATGAATACTGATATACCAGGCAGGCCACCTGCAGGGGGTCCCACCAAGGATGAAATCCTTGCAATCTCCCTATTTAAACTGAATCTTTCTCCTGATGATATCTTTGCAGATCTCGGCTGTGGGACCGGTCGGGTATCCCTTGAGGCGGCACCGCTGGTGAAACGGGTTCTTGCTGTTGATCGACGTGTCGAGGCATGTACCTGGACCGAACGGGAAGCACAGGCAAACGAAATCTCTAATGTATCAGTATTTCATGAGGATGTCAGAACATTTCTCTCAACTGTGGACCATCTGGATAGTGTCTTTGTAGGAGGATCACAGGGGCTTGGTGAAATGATAGATGCCCTCGCGCAACTCAAAGTTCGATCCCTGGTAATCAACGCAGTGATGCTTGAAACCGTCAATACTGCAGTATCTTATCTGAAGAAGCACGGTTTGTTCAGGGAGGTCGTCATGGCACAAATATCCCGAAGTTACTCAATTGGATCAGGCATCATGCTCAAACCGCTTGATCCGGTCTTTATTATCTGTGGTGGTACCGGATGCTGACTGCTGTCGGGCTTGGTCCCGGGGATCCAGAACTGCTCACGCTCTCTGCGGTACGACATTTGAGTGAAGCAGATCGCGTCTTTGTTCCCGGAGGAATTGCGCGGAGCCTTGTTGAGCCATACTGCACCCCGGTCGAACTCTCCTTTCCGATGAGCCATGATGAGGCCGCAATATCAAGACAGATCGAAGAGAATGCCGGGATTATTGCTCCTGTTGCCGAAACAGGTAATGCAGTGTTCGGAATCATCGGTGATCCAAATATTTTTTCAACATTTTCCAGGCTTTGTGTTGTTCTCAAGAAGAAGCACCCTCACATCCAGATCAGCACGGTTCCAGGCGTCAGTTCAATCACAGCTCTCACATCTGTGACTGAAAAACCAATCAATGGCGGATTCTCTGTCTCTGATGGCAGCCCGGAGCTGGTGAAAATCCAGATGAAAGTCAGACGTCCGCGTGAGGCAGCAGAACGGTTGAAAAAGGAAGGATACAGCAGGTTTGTTCTTGTTGAACGGATGTACATGGAAGGTATGAAGATCTGGAGGGATGATCTTCCTGATGAGAGCAATTACTTCTCACTCCTGTTTGCGGAGAAGGAACCATGAAACCGGTATGGTTTGTCGGTGCTGGGCCGGGAGATCCCGATCTGATCACGGTTAAAGGAAATAATCTGATTAGGTCAGCTGATCTCCTGGTTTACGCAGGCTCTCTTGTAAACCCGGATCTTGTCAACAGATCACCCGCACCTGAAAAATATGATAGCAACGGGATGTCTCTAGAAGAGATGACTCCGCTGATGGTCAAGGCCTGCCGGGATGAGAAAACTGTAGTGAGGCTCCATTCCGGTGACCCTGCACTTTACGGGGCAATAATCGAGCAGATGGATCTACTCAAGGCAGAAGGAATATCTACGGAGGTAGTTCCCGGGGTTTCATCCCTATTCGGAGCTGCTGCAGCGCTCCAGACCCAACTTACTCTGCGGGGTGTATCAGAGTCGGTCATCATCACAAGGCCAGCTGGAAAGACTCTTGAGCATGATCACATCAGGGAATATTCACTGCACCGGGAAACGATGGCGATCTTTCTTGGATCCGATCGTCTGAATGAGGTGGTTGCAAAGGTGTCGCATCCACCCGGGACTCCGGCGGTGGTCATCTATCATGCTACCTGGCCGGATCAGCAGATTATCAGGGGAACGGTGGGAACGATTGCACAAATGGCAAAGGATGCGGGAATATGCCGTTCAGCGCTCCTGCTTATCGGAGAGGTCTTTGGCGATGAACTTCCCGGCCATGTTAGATCTGAATTATATTCATGACAGGAACCATCGTTACCGCTCTTCCTTATTTTTCAGAACCTGCAGAGCGGATTGCATCAGCGCTCGGCGGCTCCTTTGTTGCATATCACGACTCGGTTTTTACTGATACCATTAGCACAGCAGATCGGATCGTAGCCCTTATGGCGATCGGGATCGTGGTGCGAAAGATAGCCCCGCTTCTCACTGACAAGTGGCGTGATCCCGCAGTCGTTGTGGTAAGCCCGGACTTGAGGTATGTAATTCCGATATCAGGGGGGCATCATGGTGCAAATGACCTCGCGTATGAACTCGAGAAAAAACTGGGCCTGATCCCGGTGATTACAACCGCCACTGAAGCAACCGGGAGGGCATCGGCGGAGGGCATTGCTGAGGAAAAGGGCCTTCGCGTTGTTAATCCTGGATCAACCCGGAGATCAAATGCTGCGGTACTCACTGGAACTGCAGGCATCTACTCTGTTGAAGGGCCGGGTATGGTCATTGCTGGTGGGGGTGTTTCATTTCTCGTCTCTGATGCACCCTATACAGCCGGCATCGGCTGCAGGAAAGGGGCAACATCCAGGGAGATCGTTGAGGCAATTGATGAGGCCCTCATGTCAGCAACTCTGACACGTTCTGATATCAGTATCTACGCCACCACCACTCTGAAACTTCATGAACAGGGTCTGACCGATGCAATCAGGGAGATTGGAGGTAATCTGATCTATCTTGATCAGGAGACACTCTGCAGAGAATCGGTGCCGTCTGAATCTGCAGCTGAGCGTTTTGGTCTTCCTGGTGTTGCCGAACCAGCTGCCCTCGCGGTATCATACAAAAAAGAACTCATAATGGAGAAGAAAGTCTATGGAAATGTCACCCTTGCCTTCGCCCGATGAACCAATAACGGGCAGGCTCTATATTGTTGGAATTGGTCCCGGGTCGCCTGAAATGCTGACCCGTCGTGCTGAAAAGGTGATTGCAGATTCAGCAGTTGTCATCGGGAACGACTTTTACCTTGATCAGATCAGCCATCTGCTTGACGGGAAGAATGTCGTCAGAAGCAGGATGGGAAAAGAGGTTGATCGTGCAGAAGAGTGCATCAACCTTGCCAGAACCACGAGTGTATCCATGGTCTCCGGCGGTGATCCGGGTGTGTATGGAATGGCAAGCATCGTGCTTGAGGTTCTTGATCATACCAGCCTTGCGATACCGGTAGAGATCGTTCCCGGAGTTACCGCAGCAACTGCTGGTGCTGCACGACTGGGTTCTCCGTTGTCCGGGGATTTTGCCGTGGTAAGTCTCTCAGATCTTCTCACCCCGCGGGATGTGATAAGGTCGAGACTTTCGGCATTGTTCTCAGTGAAGATGCCTGTGGTTCTGTATAACCCTAAGAGCAGGACCCGGACTGAACAACTCGGTGAAGCAGTCGCTCTTGCCCTGAACTATCTCCCGCCCGATACACCAGTGGGCATAGTCAGGAATGCGTACCGGGAGGATGAGTCGGTACTGTATACCACGCTCGGAAAAGTCTGGGAGATCGAGGATCAAATAGATATGCACGCCGTTGTTTTTATTGGTGGAGAAGAGACAAGAATCTGGAAGAGAGGTGAGGATGTCAGAGGAATCATTACGCCCCGGGGATACCACCGGAAATACCTATATTGATATCGGCGCAGACACGCAGGAGGGATACTCAATATCATCCCGTTCAAGGGAGATGGCTCGCAAAGCCATCGGTGATAAGACTCCTGAAGATAGGATCAGGCAGCGGTGTTCAATTGCAGTTGGTGACTTTGCCATGGCTGACCTGATGCGGTTCTGCAATGATCCAATACCTGCAGGCCTTGCTGCCCTTTCTGCAGGAGCCCCGATATTTACCGATATCAGGATGGTGGAGACCGGTATTCAGAAGAAGGGACATTCAAGCCGGGTAACCTGTGTTCTGGACATCCCGTCCGGATCAGAAGACTCTGGCGCCATAACCCGGACATCAGCCGGGTTCCTGGCAGCACGTGATCAATTTGATGGTTCGATCATTGTGATTGGGAATGCACCCTCTGCACTTCTTGTTGTATGTGATATGATTCGCGGTGGTTGTCGCCCGGCACTTGTTATCGGGACACCTGTTGGTTTTGTAAATGCTGCAGAGTCAAAGGAAGTACTTCGGGCGGTCGCAATTCCATCCATCTCAAACGAAGGTACGCGTGGAGGAACGCCAATTGCAGTGGCAGCGCTGAACGAGATCATCACCATGTTTGTTTCCAGGCAATAAGCGGTGATTTTGTGATCGATCCGGTGAGCGGGTTTGTATACCCCGTATCATGGGTGAATGCCTGCACCAATTCCAAAGCACTAATGGAAGCGGAATCAGGTCTTGCGGTTCTTACCGCTGACGGAACGATCCTGATGCGTGGATTCACCACCGGAACAACCGCTGCAGTAGCAGTGAAAGCCGCGGTCCTTTCGCTGAAAGATCCTGTTTCCGGCCCCATCACGGTTATGACACCTGCAGGCATCAGGGTGCAGGTGGAAGCAAAAGGTGAGGATGGCCATGGAGTCTCTAAAAAGTATTCAGGTGACTATCCTGATGATGTCACTGCAGGTATCAGGTTTCATGCATATGCAGTACCGGCTGCAGCTGGCGTTGAGATTATTGTCGGGGATGGTATTGGGAGATGGGATCGAGAAAACCCGCGATACCCGAAGGGAGCACCTGCAATCAGTCCCCCGGCATTTGCAGAAATCCGCTCTGCCATAAGCGAAGCACTAGAGGTCACCGGGCTTTCCGGTGTCAGGGTAACCCTTTCTGCAGAGGATGGAGTTCGTATTGCCTCCCTGACGCTCAATGCCAGGGTGGGAGTAGTTGGTGGGATCTCGGTCCTTGGTTCGACCGGCTTTGTTGAGCCATGGGATGATCACCTGGAAGAGACTATCATAAACCGGATATCCGGCGCCAGTAGTGTTGTGTTAACCACCGGAAGGGTTGGGCTCAGGCACTCGCGTCTTCTCTTTCCAGGTCATGAAGTGGTCCTGGTCGGGTCCCGGATCGGTCCGGCGCTTGCCCATGTGCAAGGGGAAGTGATCCTGTGCGGGCTGCCGGCACTGATCCTGAAATTCATAAACCCTGCATTTCTTGATGGTTCTGGTTATGGAACAGTTGAGGAGATGATCGGGACGGATGAGTTTGATCGGCGTGCGCAGGAGTCAATGTCAGGTTTCTGTGTCGATCACCCCGAAACCAGGATAGTAATCCTTGATCGTGAAGGACGAATAATCAGGGAGGCACCATGAAGATCGTCGGGGTTGGCTGCGGTCCGGATCTCCTCACCTGCCAGGCTGAAGAGGTGATCAGATCAGCAACCCTCATCGTGGGATCAGAGCGGGCCATATCACTTGTTGAGAAAAAGATCCCCGCTGGATGTGATGTGAGGGTCATAGAGGATTACAAGGCTCTCAGATCTCTTCCTGACGAGGTTGTTCTCCTGTCGACAGGAGACCCCATGTTATCGGGCCTCGGATATCTCCCTGGGGAGGTTATTCCAGGGATCTCTTCAGTACAACTTGGTGCTGCACGCCTCCATACTTCCCTGACAAACCTCCTGGTGCTTACAGCACACGGACGCGGTCACGATGATGCGATGTGTACTGCTTGTGATGAAGTCGGACGGGGTCGCTCACTCTGCTTTATTACAGATCCTTCTTTTAAGATCGACAGTCTTGTAAAAAAGCTGCATTCACATCCTGAATACCGTATGGTGATCTGTCAGGATATCGGCTATCCTGAAGAGAAGATCATTGAAGGAACTGTGAACGTCCCGCCCAAGGCTACATCAGGAATGTATATCCTGTTTCTGCTTCCTCCGACATACCCCGATTTTGCCAAGGCTCCGGCTCTTTAACACAAATTTTTCAAAAGGGATTGGTCCCTGTGGTGACCTTTGGGCAGTCAACCGGTTGATTCAGGTTTCACAGGGACCAATGGGGTCTTCATCGAACAATGCCCTCCTACAACAACAGGAGTGATAACCGCATTTGATGGGGGGTGTGAAATGAGGTATTTCACATGTATGCGTCAGGTGTTATTCGGATGGGGGGATGTGTTATCACTACGTTGTCTGCTGCAGAGAGGTAATAATTAGTTTATTCTAGACCTATATTAAATTTGGGGGCGATTGATGGGCATTTATCGAAACCGGGCAATAATTGGTGGTCGAAGATTAGGCAACCCGAATGTTGGTCAAATATTAACTTTATTCCTTGTGAAATGAGACAAGAATAAATAAAACGACTGCCTATTATGCTATGTGAAGACTACCACCCGGGTCAAGAAAATCAACGGGCATGATTACCTGTACGAAATAACCTATTATTACGACAAAGAAACTCGGAGAACCAGGCAAAAAAGCAGATACCTGGGGAAGTACGTGGATGGAAAACCCGTCCGTGTACGGGAGAAGGCAAAGAGTCCTGAACGTGTGTACGTGTACGGGGAGTTGATTCCGTACCTTAACGCCATCCGGTCACTTGAACTTTCCGAGATTCTGGGGGCACACCTCACAGAGCATGAGACCCGGATATGCCTTACTCTTGCGATTACTGCTCTTGTCTGTCCTGACGCAATATATAATCCCGGTGCATGGTTTGAGGGAACAGCCCTCTCACGAATCTATCCCGGGTTGAAAATATCATCCCAGACCGTCTCAAAACTACTCAAAAAACTGGGAGAATCAGGCCTTCCGATGGATATCTGTCGCACCTGTATTAGCAGGCGGGAAAGCGGGGATAGCAGAGTGTACGACCTGATGATTCCCCAACTCCGCTTTTCCACATCAGGAAGGAAGCAACAGGTAAATACACAGTTTTTTGATCAGATCTCGCTCTACTATGACTGGAATATAAGTATTCCTGCGGCATATCTCCCCCATCCTAAGAACCTGACTGCAACAAGGCTGGTAAAGAATGCAGTGGCAGGGATGCACATCTTCCATTACCGAAGTACGGCCCTGATCTCTGGCAGGGAGTTTAACTCTGCAATGAACATCTACGGTCTCATATTTAGTGGAACTCCCTTTGTGATCCCGATCAATCCTGATAATGAACTGGTGAGAGACGAGATAAAACGGCGACGCAGTGAGCTTATGCACCCGAAGAACCTGAAGATATTCAGGGGTGAGACACTTTTCGTGGTTCCCATTACTGTTCCGGTGGAATCAGTGCAGATGCACGGGTATGTCTGTTATAGTCCCAGACAGGATGAAGAGGAGAGAAATGAGTACAGCGAGGATCTGGAACTCATCCTTGACAGCCTTCATAATACGCCTATTTATAAATGGACCGATCCTGCTGCTGCTGTCCAGGACATAGCAGGGAGATATGAGCCCTTTGTTCAGTGGAAAGTTGAGGAGAACCGGCTCAACGTCAGCATCAAACAGAAAGCAGTCTCCCGCCAGCTTCGTGATGCAGGAATCTCTGTTCTCTTCTATGGGGGAGGAGATTTTCAATGGGATCAATGTATGCAATGGACGTCTGAACAGAAGGAAGATGAACTCTTCTTTAGCACTGTTGTCAGCAGACTCCAAATATATCCTCACACTGTGGATGCCGATATGATAAGGCAGGGTCTCTATCTCATTGCCTTCATCAGTCTCATGCTTAAACGGTGGGTTGAACGTCAGTTTGAGTCCGTAGGTCTTCTGAGTGTGTCAAGCGTCCAGAAGATCATGATTGATCTCGCCAAGATACGCCTTATAGGGTTAGGCAATGATCGAACGGTTATTACCGGGCTGCATCCAAGGCAACATGACATCCTTGAAAGTTTAAAATGGCAGGCAGATCTTCTGGCATAATGGGATAAATGTGTTTAGACCCGGTTGTATGGGGTAGATCGTTTGAACAGCCTTTAGGCATATAATCCAGGGTAAAATCTGGTGGTGTTCATGTTTAGGCCATATAATCTGCATCAAATGGACTCTTTTTTTAAAAATTTGTGTCGATGTGTTCAAAAAAATAAAAAATAAACGAAATCTGGATTCTATTCTGCAACTGTTACGATTCCATTACTCTCATAGAGAAGACCGTCCTGGATCATTCCTGCGAGTATTCGCCGCACCCGCTGTGTATCTTCACCAGAACTTTGAATGAGAACTTCAAGAGGGGTTCTTTTCTCATCAAGGAGCCGCCTTAAAAATTTACTTCTGATCTGTCTATCTGATCCTTCAAATGCGGATTGCCTGGAATAATGGCGACTTTTCCTGTTTGGATTCTCCACCCTGCGGGCAAGCCATGTGCCGTAGTCCATCAGGGCATAATACCACTCACGGGGATTTGCTTGATCAAGCGTAGTCTCCACAAGAGGGTGGATGTCAGAATCGGCAATTTTCTCTCCATCAGCAAAAAAATGATGAATAAACACCCTTCTGATGTTGGTCTCAATAAAAATGACCGGCTTGTTGAAGGCAAATGCTGCGATGGATCCCGCAGTTGCCCTGCCTATTCCGGAAAATGTAACCAGGATTTCGGGTTCTGTTGGAAGAATTCCATTCCAGTCATCTACTACTGAGCGCGCGAGGCCATGGAGATATTTTGCCCTTCTGTTATACCCGAGACCCTGCCATGCTCCCAGTACATCTGCAAGGGGTGCGCCTGCGAGCGATGTAAAATCCGGGAACCTGCTGATGAAAAGTGGAAATTTCTCCATCACCCTTGGAACCTGGGTCTGCTGCAGCATGAGTTCAGATACCACAACCCGATACGGGGTAATCTCATCACGCCACGGCATGGGGCGCCTCATCCGGGCAT